>NZ_JAMYOT010000001.1:0-469385 GCF_040320005.1 Mesorhizobium sp. M0816
AGCTGACGCAGATCGCCTGGGCGAAAGATTGCCAGGTGATGATCGAGGGGCCCGGCCACGTGCCGATGCACAAGATCAAGGCGAACATGGACAAGCAGCTCGCCGTCTGTGGCGAGGCGCCGTTCTATACGCTTGGACCGCTGACGACCGACATCGCGCCGGGCTACGACCACATCACTTCCGGCATCGGCGCGGCGATGATCGGCTGGTTCGGAACGGCCATGCTCTGCTACGTCACGCCCAAGGAGCATCTCGGCCTTCCCGACCGCGATGACGTCAAGACCGGCGTGATCACCTACAAGATCGCAGCGCACGCGGCCGACCTGGCGAAGGGCCACCCGGCGGCGAAAGTCAGGGATGACGCCCTTTCCCGCGCGCGCTTCGAGTTCCGCTGGGAGGACCAGTTCAACCTGTCGCTCGACCCCGAAACCGCACGGTCCTTCCACGACCAGACCTTGCCCAAGGAGGCGCACAAGCTGGCGCATTTCTGCTCGATGTGCGGACCGAAATTCTGCTCGATGCGCATCTCTCACGACATCCGCGCCGAGGCACAGAAAGAGGGCATGGCGGCGATGGCGGCGAAATACCGCGAGGGCGGCGATCTCTACGTGCCAGCGGACGAGACCGGCGCACCGCTCACGCCTCAGCCAGGTAAGCCATCATGAAGGTGCTGATAAAGGGGGCCGGCGTCGCCGGCCTCACCGCCGCCTTCGAACTCGCCGCCCGCGGCGCGACGGTCACTGTCGCCGAGATCCGGCATGGCCTTGGAGGCAATGCGTCGTGGTTCGCCGGCGGCATGCTGGCGCCATGGTGCGAGCGTGAAAGCGCCGAGCAGCCGGTGCTGGACCTTGGACGTGACGCCGCCGACTGGTGGGATGCGGTGCTGCCGGGTCAGGTGACACGAGGCGGAACACTTGTCGTGGCCCCCCCGCGTGATGCCGGCGAGCTCGACCGCTTCGCCAGCCGCACGTCGGGCCATCGGCGTGTCGATGAAGACGAAATTGCGCTCCTGGAACCCGACCTCGCCGGCCGCTTCCGGCGCGGACTGCTCTTCCCAGATGAGGCTCATCTCGACCCGCGCCAGGCGATGGCAGCACTTCATGACAAGCTCGCAGCCATGGGTGTCAAATTCCACTTCGGCACCGACGCCCGGCATGTTTCCGGTTTCGATCGTCAGATCGACTGCCCGGGGATGGCCGCCGTCGATGACAGGCTTCGCGGCGTTCGCGGCGAAATGCTGATCCTAAACACGCCAGACTTCTCGCTGTCGCGCCCCGTCAGGATGCTGCATCCGCGCTTTCCACTCTATGCAGTGCCGCGCACCGACCACCGTTTCATGATTGGTGCGACGATGATTGAAAGCCAGTCCGCCAGACCGGTCACGGCGCGTTCGATGATGGAGCTTCTGGGTGCTGCGTATGCCCTCCATCCGGCCTTTGGCGAGGCCGAGATCGTTGAAGCCGGCGTCGGCGTCCGTCCAGCCTTTCCCGACAATCTGCCGCGCGTCGAAATGAGCGGAGACACCGTCGCGATCAACGGGCTCTATCGCCATGGCTTTCTTCTCGCCTCCGCCATGGCGCGCCTGGCGGGCGAAATTGTCTTCAATCACGACAAACCCGTGGAGCTTGCTCATGAAACTGATGGTCAACGGCAAAGTGCATGAGGTTGCCGCCACCACGCTGGCCGAGCTGCTTGCCGCGCTTGACTATGAGGGCGATTGGCTCGCGACCGCCGTCAACAACGACCTCGTGCACAAAGCCAGCCGGGCGGAATTCCAATTGAACGACGGCGACCGGATCGAAATCCTCTCGCCCATGCAGGGAGGCTAGCATGTTCGATCTTCTCGGGACGACGCTTCCCTCCCGCCTGCTTCTCGGCACGGCTCAATATCCTTCGCCGGCCATCCTTGCCGATGCAGTCAGGGCATCGGGCACCTCGGTGGTGACCGTCTCGTTGCGCCGTGAAATGGCAGGCGGCAGGGCTGGCGAAAAATTCTGGTCGTTGATCCGCTCGCTTGGTGTCAGAATCCTGCCCAACACTGCTGGCTGCCACTCCGTCAAGGAAGCGGTCACGACCGCACAAATGGCGCGCGAAGTCTTCGGCACGCCCTGGATCAAGCTCGAAGTGATCGGCAATCACGACACGCTGCAGCCGGACGTGTTCGGTCTGCTCGAAGCCGCCCGCATCCTGTGCGAGGACGGTTTTGCGGTGTTCCCGTATACTACCGACGACCTTGTCGTCGCCGAGCGGCTGCTTGCGGCGGGCTGCAAGGTCTTGATGCCCTGGTGCGCACCGATCGGTTCCGCCCTCGGGCCGGTCAACATCATGGCGCTGCGCTCGATGCGCGGACATTTCCCTGATGTCCCGCTGATCGTGGATGCTGGTCTCGGACGGCCATCGCACGCGGCAACAGTCATGGAGTTCGGCTTTGATGCCGTGCTCCTGAACACAGCGGTCGCCAAGGCGGCCGATCCGGTCGGCATGGCGTGTGCGTTCGGCAAGGCGGTCGAGGCCGGTCGAGAAGCTTTCAGCTCGGGGATGCTCGAACCCCGCGACGTCGCGGTGCCATCGACACCAACATTCGGCAGGGCGGTTTTCTCATGAAGCTCGATCCCTTCTACCTGATCGTCGACAGCGCCGCCTGGATCGAACGGCTGGTGCCACTTGGCGTCAAGCTGGTTCAGTTGCGCATCAAGGATAGGGACGAGACCACGCTGCGGACGGAAATCCGCCGCGCGAACGACGTCTGCGCGGTCCATGGTTGCCAACTGATCGTCAACGACTATTGGCGGCTCGCCATTGAGGAAGGCTGCGACTTCGTCCATCTCGGCCAAGAGGATTTGGCCGCGGCCGACCTGCTGGCGATTAAGTACGCCGGATTGAAGCTCGGGCTCAGCACGCACGATCATCTCGAACTGGAAACGGCGATCGCTGCCGAGCCCGACTATATCGCGCTCGGCCCCATCTATCCCACCATCCTGAAGCAGATGAAATGGGCGCCGCAAGGGCTCGAGCGGATGAGCGAGTGGAAGTATCGGGTGGCGCCGATCCCATTGGTCTCCATCGGCGGCCTCAACCCCGACCGGCTCGACGGTGTCTTCGAGGCTGGTGCGGACAGCGCGGCGGTGGTCACCGACATCACGTTGAATGCCGATCCCGAAGCGCGCACGCGAGAATGGATCGAAAAGACAAAGCCATGGCGCTGAGGCGAGAACCGCATGTGCTCGTGGTCGGCGGATCAGACTCCAGCGGTGGGGCTGGAATTGCACGTGATATCGAGACGATCTCTTCCATTGGCGTGCGCACCTGCCTGGCTGTCACAGCGCTGACGGTGCAGACGCACGAAGCCGTGATGGAAATCCATCCTTCGCAGCCCGATCTTGTGGCCGATCAGATGTGCGCCGCGCTGCAGGCCAACAAGGTGGCGGCAATTAAGATCGGCATGCTCGCAACGGCTGAGATCGTCGTTGCCATTGCCGGCGTGCTGCGCGAAAATCCGCAGGTGCCGGCAGTGCTCGATCCGGTGCTGGCCTCGAGCTCCGGCCGGGGGCTTCTGGAAGCAGGTGCCATCGCTGCCATGAGGCGCGATCTGATGCCGCTTTGCTGCCTTGTGACCCCCAATCTCCTCGAGCTGGCGCTCCTTGTTGGTGCGGAACCGCCAGCCGACGAGAGCGACGCGGTGAGACTGGGACGGAAGTTGCTGGCAGCCGGCGTGCCGGGCCTGCTGATCAAAGGGGGCCACGCATCAGGACCTCGATCAACCGATATTCTGTTGCGTTCGGATCAAGAACCAATCCGCTTCGACGCACCTCGTCTTGTCGCATCAATGCGCGGGACGGGTTGCATGCTGGCTAGCGCGATTGCGGCGCATCTGGCGAAGGCGAAGCCGCTCGAAGACAGTGTGCGCGAAGGCAAGCGGCTTGTCTTGGCCATGTTTAAGAAGAATGCAGCAGACCGACGAAACTTGTAAGATTTTCCAACTCTCGAAAGACACGCCTGCCTCTCGCGGGTCCGGGCTGGTAATTTCCCTTCGTAATTCACCTCACTCGACAGGAGTAGTTTGACGGCCTCGCCAGGCGGCGACCGCGAGATCAACGATGGCGAGGCGGCCGTCGTGCGCCGTATCTAGTGCGTTGTGTGGCATCCTTTCCCCACATCCGACTGCGATCCTGGAATTCACCTTGGTCGCGAGCTCCTGCTAAACGACGCCCCTCGACGGGAGCGGTCGATCCCGCGTCTCGGCTGCGGCGGCGCTAGGCTGACGCTCCTTATGCCGTCCTGTTGAACCGGACTCGGGATCACGAACTGCTCCATGCGGCACTCGTTGACAAGCCTGCCGTGATATGAACAGGATTATACAGGCTCACTGAACAGGTACCATATGAAGCGGCGCTCGGTTCAACTGTCTCCCGGCACGGGCAAACCCGAACAGATCGCCACCGTTCTCGAACATGAAATCCGCTCCGGTGTTCTCGGCTTCGGCGACCGGCTGCAAAGCGAGAACAAGCTCGTCCAGCGTTTCTCCGTCAGCCGCAACACCGTCCGCAAAGGCCTCGAGGAACTGTCCAACCGCGGGCTGATCACCACCAAAGTCGGCATCGGCTCTTTCGTCACCTTCGATGGCAAGCCCGTTGATGACTCCATCGGTTGGTCGCGGGCGCTCGCCAACGCCGGCGCCAACGCCGAGACGCGGACGCTGCGGCTCGAGGTGATCGAGGACCCCGGTCTTGCCGCACTGCTTGGTATAGAAAACCCGTTTTTCATCGCTGTCGACCGGGTGCGCACCAATGCCAGCGACGGCCACGCCATCTCCATCGAGCGCAGCCGCCTGCCATTATCGCCGGAACTGGAGGATGTGCCGTTGCGCGGCCTGCGCGAAGGCTCGCTGCACCAGACGCTGCGCGGCGCGGGCCTCATTCCCGACCATGGCGAGGAATGGGTCGGCATCGAAATGCTCAACGCCGAGGACTCTGCAATCCTCGGTTGCCCGCAAGGCACGCCGTTCCTTCGCGGTCGCCGGTTGACCCGCGCCGCCGATGACCGGCCGATCGAATATGTGACCAGCCTGCTCAACCCGGCGCATTTTGCGCTGCATATGAGGTTCTGAGTGATGCCGGACGACAACACCGGGAATATGACTGATCGGGCCATGGGGGCGCTTGTCGGCGGGGCACTGGGGGATGCGCTGGGCATGCCGACGCAGCTTTTGTCGCCGGCCCGGATTGCCGAACTCTACGCCCATGTAGAGGGCTTCATTGCTCCTTTCGCCGACCATCCGGTGTCGAAGGGGCTTCCCGCTGGAACGATCACCGACGACACCGAACAGGCGCTTCTGCTTGGCCGTATCCTGGTCGAATCCGGTAACCGCTTCGATCATACGCGGTGGGTCAACGCGCTGCTCGACTGGGAGCGCGACGTCAAAGCGCGCGGCAGCTACGATCTGCTGGGACCATCGACCAAACGCGCCATCGACGCCATCAACAATGGCGTGCCGGCCGAGGAAGCGGGGCGCAGCGGCGACACAAATGGTGCGGCCATGCGCATTGCGCCGGTCGGCATCATGATGCCGCCAGAGCCGCTGGACGCGCTGGTCGCCAAAGTTGCCGAGACCTGCCGGGCCACGCACAACACCTCGATTGCCATTGCGGCCGCAGCCGCCGTTGCGGCGGCCGTCAGCCGCGGCGTCGCCGGCGGCGACTGGCGCGCCGCTTCCGACAGCGCCATCGCCGCGGCGAGGGGCGGAGCAACGCTCGGCCATTGGGTGACCGGCGGTGACATTGCCGCGCGCATTGGGTGGGCGCAGGAGCTTGTGCGCGGCAAGGCGACGAAGGACGCGATCCGGCTGATCACCGATCTGGTCGGCACCGGCGTCGCCAGTCAGGAGTCCATTCCGGCTGCATTCGCGGTGCTGGAAATCGCCGGCGGTGATCCCTGGCAAGCGGCGGTGATTAGTGCCAATCTCGGTGGCGACACCGATACGATCGGCGCCATCGCGACCGGCATGGCCGGCGCCTGCACCGGCTTTTCCCGATTGCCTCAGAACCGCATTGCTGACCTCAAGGGCATCGACATAGCGGCGGTTGGCGCGCTCACCGCCGACCTTGTTGCGGCCCGTATATCCAAGCGCCGTGCGGACAGGACCGGTCCCGGCAAGGATGCGGCGGCATGAGTGGGCGTCTCGTCCATGTCGGCAGCACGGTGGTCGACTATGTCTATCGCATCGACGCCTTGCCGGCGCCGGGTACGGAGAAGACGGCGTCGAGCTACACGCAAGTCGCCGGCGGCGGCTTCAACATGATGGCCGCGGCCAGCCGCACCGGCATGAAGGTGGTGTTCGGCGGCCAGCTCGGCAGCGGACCCAATGGCGACTTCCTGCGCACGGCCTTAGCCAGTGAGGGGATCGAGACACTGACGCCGCCATCGCCCGTCATGGACAGCGGCAATTGCGTCGCCATGATCAGCAGCGATGCCGAGCGCACCTTCGTCTCGTGGCCTGGTGCGGAGAGCTTGCTCAGCCTTGACATGATGGCGCCCGTCTCGGTCGCACCGGGGGATTGGGTGTTCACCTCCGGCTATACGCTTAGCTATCCGGGAAGCCGAGACGCGCTTGTCGACTGGATCGAGGCACTTCCGGCCGACACACCGCTTGTCCTCGACCCGACACCTGTCGTCGTCGACATTCCCCGCCCTATCCTGTCGCGGATACTCGCCCGCACCAACTGGTTGAGCTGCAACACGACGGAAGCGGCCGCGATTGCCGGTCCGGGCGGCGTCGAGACACTCGCGTCACGGCTTCTTAGCGACCACTCCCCGAAGGCCGTCGGCGTCGTTATTCGCGCCGGAGCGAAAGGCTGCCACATACGGCTGGCCGATGGCTCGGCGCAAACGAGTGCCGGCTTCAAGGTCGACGCCATCGACACCAATGGCGCCGGCGACACCCATATCGGCGCTTTCGTGAGTGCGCTGGCGCGCGGCGTGCCGCCTTTTGAAGCAGCGCGCTACGCCAATGCGGCGGCGGCCATTTCCGTCACCCGCCACGGTGGTTCATCAGCGCCGACCGACCACGAGATCCAGACATTCCTAAGCCATGCCGGCGGTCCGCCGATCGGCCTCCATGGCCGGAAGCAAGAGGCCAAACGCCCGACAGCCTGACAAAGCCCGGGAAGCGGGCAAACACAGAGAGGAACGAACATGCGCATGCCCGACTTGACTGCCCTGCTGACGGCGACCGCCGTCTTCACCTCCGCACTCGCATTTGCCGCCAAGGCCGACGAGGTGCACGTACTCAACTGGAAGGGCTACGGCGCCGACGAGCCGTGGGCCATCGAAGCCTTCGAGAAGGCGACCGGCAACAAGGTCGTCAACGATTTTTTCAATTCCGAACAGGAGATGCTGACCAAGCTCAGGACCAATCCCGGCCTTTACGATGTCGTTATGATCAACGCCGCCTTCAACGACCAGGCGATGGCGGAAAAGCTGATCCAGCCGATCGACACGTCCAAGCTGCCGAACTTTCCCGACATCAGCAAGGACAAGGCCGGATCGCCGATGCTCGTCCATGACGGCAAGGTCTATGGCGTGCCGTGGGTCTGGGGGCTGACGGCGCTCGCCATCAATGAAAAATCCTTCGATAAGCCGCCGACGAGCATCGCCGAAATGTGGGATCCCGCCCACAAGGGCCGCGTTACCATCCGTGACGATGCCGTCGAGGCCGTGCAGTTCGGCGCCATCGCTACCGGCCAGAACATCAACGACGTCAAGGACATGGAGGCGGTCAAGGCGAAGCTGACCTCGCTGATGCCGCAGATCAAGACGTTCTGGAGCTCGGAGAACGACTGGAACCAGATGGTTGCCTCCAACCAGATCGACATCGGCACCTATTGGAGCGGCTCGGCCGACCGCGCCAAGACGCATTTCAAGCTGCCGGTCTCGCTGGTCATTCCCCAGGAGGGTGCCGTCGCCTGGCTTGACGCCTTTTCCATTCCGGTTGGTTCCAAGAACGTCGCCGGGGCGCAAGCCTTCATCAACTACATGATCGACCCGAAGTTCTATGTCGAATGGGTCACCAAGGTCGGAGCCCCGGTATCCGCCAACACCAAGGCTGTAGAAGCACTTCCCGGGGATGCGTTCAACCGCAAGGTGATGGGTGACCCGGCAGTCGCCAAGCGCATTCAGTTCCAGGCGCCGATCACAGACGCCCAGCGCGAAACCTATCTGTCGCTCTGGCAGCAGCTCAAGGTCGACGTGAAGTAACAGCAGAAGCCGGGATCAGCCGACCAAACATGTCGGCTGATGCTTCCCCATCCTGGGAGGAGGATGTCATGGCAGCACAGGTTGCGGCCGCGTCGCGCAGCGGATTGAGATCGGCCTTGCCGCTGCTGGCGCCTGCCTATCTCTGGCTGACGGTTGCGATCTTCCTGCCGCTCTCAGCCATGGTCTTCTTCTCCTTCATGACCGACCTGCCGCTGTCGGGAAAGCCGTGGGCATTCACGCTTGAAAACTATGCCGCCTTCTTTTCACAAAGCCTTTATCTGACATTGCTTTTGGCCTCGCTGCGCCTCGGCCTCGAGGTGACGCTGTGGTGCATCGTCATCGGTTATCCCGCCGCTTATGTGCTGGCCAAGGTGCTGAAAGGCCGCAGCCGAGAGGCGATTTTCCTGCTCGTCATCCTGCCGTTCTGGTCGAACGGGCTGGTGCGCATCTTCTCCTGGGCGATGGTGCTGCGTGAAGGAGGCATTCTCGACACCGCGCTCAACGCCGTGCTGCCGTTCAAGATCAACATCGACCTGATGTATTCTTATCCGGCCGTCATCATCGGGCTGGTGCACTCCTACGTGCCTTACATGGTGCTGACCTGCTACTTGACCCTGCAGGCCATCGATGACTCGCTGATCGAGGCCGGGCGCTCGCTCGGCGCCTCGCGGGTGCAGGTGCTGAAGCGGGTCATCATTCCGCTGTCGATGCCGGGGCTAGTGGCGGGCGCAGCGCTCATCTTCGTCCCGGTCGTTGGCTCGTTCATGGAGCCGCGCATCCTTGGCGGCCGTATCGGCACCTTTTACGGCACTGTCATCGAGGACCAGTTCGTCGCCGTGTTCAACTGGCCGCTGGGTGCTGCGCTCTCCTTCATCCTGCTGGCCGTCGTGCTGGTCATCCTGGCGGTTGCCTCGCCGGTGCTGAGGAGGGCTACGTGATGGCGACGACACGGGTCCTCGAATGGCTCGGCCGCCTCTACATCTGGCTATTGCTTGCCTTCCTCTATCTGCCCATCATCATCATGGCTCTAATGTCTTTCAACGTTTCGCCCTTCTACCAGCTGCCGTTCGAATGGACGACGGAATGGTATGCTTCGCTGTGGCAGAACGACCAGCTCATCTCAGCAACCTGGAACAGCCTCGAGATCGCTGTCATCACCACCATCATCTGCGTGGTGCTTGGCTCGGCCGCGTCACTGGCGCTCTACCGTTATGAGTTTCGCGGCAAGAAATTCCTGCAGGCGCTGCTGTTTCCGCCAATCGCCATTCCGTGGCTGATAACCGGCACGGCGATGCTGATCTTCTTCTTCGGCGTCGGCATTGGGCGCGGCCTGTTCGCCATCCTGCTCGGGCACGTCGCGCTTGCACTGCCCTATGTCATCGTCGTGGTGTCGGCGCGACTGCAGACCTTCGCGCCCGAGTTGGAAGAGGCGGCGCGCTCGCTCGGCGCCAATCAATGGCAAGTGACGAACCGCGTCACGCTGCCCTGGATCATGCCGGGCGTCATCGCCGGAGGGCTGTTCGCCTTCGCCGTGTCCTTCGACCAGTTCGTCGTATCCTACTTCCTGTCGACGCCCGGTCAGACGACGCTGCCGGTCGAAATCTACGCCGCGATCCGCAAGGGATTCACACCAGAGATCAATGCAGTCTCGACAATCATCATTGTCGTGTCGATGGCACTGATGCTGCTGACGGCGCGCTCCTTCAAATTCGGCGGAGAGAAGTAATGGCTGGCGTCCAAGTAGCGAACGTGTCGCGCGCTTTCGGTGCCCATAAAGCGCTGGACGATGTGTCTATCGATTTCGCCGATGGCGGCTTCTATGCCCTGCTCGGGCCGTCAGGCAGCGGCAAGACCACGCTGCTGCGACAAATCGCGGGCTTCGACTTTCCCGATTCCGGCCGCATCACCATAGGTGGTGAGAGCGTCGAACGGGTGCCAGTCGAAAAACGGCGCATCGGCATGGTGTTCCAGAACTACGCCCTGTTTCCCAACATGAGCGTTGCCGGCAATGTCGCCTTTGGCCTGTCGGTGCGCGGCGAGCCCAAGGCGGTGATTGCCAGCGAGGTACAGCGCGCACTCGACCTCGTGCAACTCGGCAGGCTCGGCGGCCGCCGGCCGCACCAGCTGTCCGGCGGCCAGCGCCAACGGGTTGCGCTCGCTCGCGCGATCGTCATCCGGCCGCGCGTGCTGTTGCTTGACGAGCCACTCGGCGCGCTGGACAAGGCGCTGCGCGTCGACATGCAGATCGAGCTCAAGCGCATCCAGCGCGAGATCGGCATCACCACCATCTTCGTCACCCACGACCAGGAAGAAGCGCTGACGATGAGCGACCGCATCGGCATTCTGCGCGATGGCAAGCTGGTGCAGGAAGGCTCGCCCGAGGAGATCTACGATCGGCCGAAGAGCGAGTTTGCCGCCACTTTCCTGGGCGACGCCAACATCCTTCGCGGCGACAGCACGGGCAACGGCATCCGACTGCCGGACGGCACAGCGATTGCCGCTGGCGCGGGTGCCAAGCTTGCCGCTGGCGCCAAGGCAAGCTGCGCCGTGCGGCCCGAACGCCTCCGCATCTTCATTGATGCCGAGGCTCCGGATGCGGCCAACACGAATGTGCTGCGAGGGCAAGTGTCCAAACGCATCTTCGCCGGAAATAGCAGCACTTACTTTGTCGAGCGTGCCGGCCAGACGCTCAAGGTGATTGTGCAGAACACCGGCGCTGGCAGGCTGGCGGAAGGTCAGGACGTCGTGCTGAGCTGGTCGCCAGAAAGCACGGTCTTGATCGCGGCGGGTTAGATTGACAATCAGCGTCGATTTTGTCGTCGGCGTGGCCGCGGTGGCCTATCCGGGCAAGGGTGGCGGATTTACCAAGACGCTGCTTCGCGGCCGCACCTCTCGCGTCGTGGTGACCATGGGCATGCCTTCCTTCTTTACCGGCTCTGGTTCCTCGGCCACGGCATTGCCGGCATGGGGCGCAGCATCTTCGGCGCATTCATGCACGGCTCGACCTCAGCGCGGCAGATCGACGGCGAGGCCGATGGGCCGTCCGAGCCCTCTATGGCGTTATAGGTCTTGGCACCGTCGGCCCCCTAGCGGAGCATGACGGAAAAGGCTGAAACGCCCCCCTTTTCGCCGCAGCTCAGCCGCTTTCCATCGAAGGGCTTTCAACGTGGTAGGCGCGTGAGCCCGTTCCTAGTCCGAAATGATTACTTGCGCTGTAGTTAATGTAATTACAATCTTATCAAGCCGGAAGCCGCATCGACCGGCCAAGCGCGAGTACCGTCTCCGCCACTGTCTCAAGACAGCCGACGACATTTTTTGCGGTGCGCTCTAAGGGGGAAATGCAATGAGATTGACGATTATTTGTGCAGCAATTGTGATTGCCGGATCCACCGCCACCGTTGCGCACGAGAAGAAGATGGTGGTCAGAACAGAAGTCACGTCAGCCTGCCCCGACTTGTCAGGCACGGTCAAGAAAAAGAGGGGAACAGATTTGGATTGCCGTTCAACCGGAACTGTCTCCAGCGCGGTCCCGAAAGACAAATCGGAGCCGCGCCTAGGCTATGAACGGTTAGTCCCGGATCATATCAATCTTTTAGCTCACAACCGGCTACGAAGGCGAGCGCCGGCATGATGCGCTGCCCCTCCCCGTGCGATTGTTCCTTCGATCGGCGACAGCAACGAACGAGCTGTGAAGCGGTACTGCCCCAAGCGGATGTTGTATCACCGTCTTGGTCTGTCGGATGACGAGATGAGGCCGGCGCCAGCTAGGAACCTGCGAACTGCGATGCGAACATCCTGCTGCCGTCCAACCAGAAGATGTCCGCCAGTGTCGTAGACGACCAGTTTGGGCCTTGAACGGCCCTCCACTCCGGTAACAACAGGCAACTGCAATATGGAACAGTCGCCTGGCCCTCTGCATAGCCCTTCAGATGCGTCTTTGATTATTGCTTGAGGAACGCGCCCGTGTAGGTCTGGCCGGCAAGCGTAACGGTTCCGGCCAGGGCCCCGTCGGGCCGCATGACAAAACTGACGTCCGCGCCATTCGGTAAGCGCTCAAGCTTCAACGTGCTCCCTACAATTCTTCCAGCGCCGGCGGCCTCTCCCGGATAGTTGTCGCCCAGATTTCCCCACGCATAGGTGACCGTCACCTTTCCATTGGAAGAAATCGTCTGAACGGCAAGTTTGGCGTCATACATCCCGTCCAATTGTCCGGCCCATAGACCCGAAAAAGCAGCATACTTTGTTGGAACGCCCTTGCCAGGGGGAGTGACCGCCACGGATTGATCTAAGATCGCTGAGCCGGAAGGAACAGCGCCAGGATCCAAGGCAGGTTGTGAAGGAATACTATCAGGTTCTAACGCAGGTTCGAGAGTGGCGGGTTGCGGCGTTTCAGGAGCCGATTGGCACGCGGCTAAAGCAAGCGCCGCGAAGCCAAGCATTGCGTTGCACATGCGGTGTGCCATCTTCTGGTGCCCCGGGCCATCTTTGAGTCTAGCGCGGGCCGACCTTATCACGCGTTTTCACAACCTGTGTCTAGGCAAGGTATGTCGTACGACGGCGGCTCGTCGAAAAGGAGCCTTTGGTGCCGTTCAGATCACAAAGTTGATGGCTGACGCTGACCGCTAGCTGACGATGCTTTGCCAACGTTGGCGATCTGACAGTTGCTGGGCCTATCATTCTTTACCGCGACCTCGGCGGCGAAGCATTGCGGTCGACCGCTTGACGGATCGATACGGTCGGGGTCGGGATGCGCATTTGCGCGTTCACTGCTGGAAGCGCGAATTGGCAGTCTGAAGCTTGCACCGGTTGAGCTATCCCGAGGGATCTCCTGATTCATCCGCCGAGATATTTGTCTCAAATATTCTCCGGCGTGACTATTTCGAAAGGTATGGACCGCTGAAGCGTAGCGAACGGTGCTTGTGGTCCCATGACATCAATCATTGTCTGCACAAGAAGTGCAGAGATCGCCTCCAGCGGATGACAAAGGGCTGCGGTGATCAACCCTTCAGATAATCCCTTTCGGGTCTCGGGGCCAATGTCACGGCAAACCAACTTGATCCCCGACCGCCTTTCGGAAGGAACCTCCCTCAGTGCGCGAAGTACACCGGTTATTCCGCCGCCGACGATCAGAATTCCCACAAGATCGTCAGTCGCCTTCAGCAACTCGGCCACCATTCGGTAAGCCTCGCTCGATTCCTCGTGGGTGGGGCGACTTTCCTCCACCGTGAGCCTTGGAGCGTGCTCGCGCAAGTAGGAGCGAAAGCTAGCGTCTGCGACGTCTTGGCATTGATACCGATGATTCCCTATGAAAACCGCAATGCGACCAGGACCATGGGTCGTTTGGGTAATCAGGAAGGCTGCAGTGCGCCCCAGTTTCCAGTTGTCGGTGCCCACATACGCCGCCCGTTCCGGCGCTGATTGGTCCGTAATGTAAGAAACGACTGGTTTCCCCATCTCCTTCAATGAACGGATGGCCTGACCAATGATCGGGTGATCTGCGGCGACCACCGCGACGGCATCGCATGCGTCGCCGAGCGCGATGAGGCGGCTCGAGATAGTCTCTGGCGTCAGCAGATCCACAAAGTCGACGACAGGTTCAATCACCTCGTCCCGACGATCGCGACAGGCGGCGACGATTTTCTTCCCGAACAGCTGGTAGAGGTCGCGGGTGGACTGCTGGAGCAGGAAACCTAATCGGTACTGGGGCGATAGCTGACGGGCCCGGTTATCAATCGCTCCGATAGCGTAAAACCCTATTTCTTCCGCCGCGCTTTGGACGCGTTGAACGGTTTTCGGGCGTACGGAAACGGTCCCACTCAGAATTCTGTTTACAGTCGCTGTAGATACGCCTGCCGCGGTAGCGAGATCGCGAATTGTCGGCCGTTTCATGAATGTTAACCCTCTTTTGTATCATCATGATTGAAGCTAAATGATACAAATGTCATTTTGATATTATTTTCGACTTCTACAAATATCAACCCTCCGATATAAAACGTGCCGAGCTAGGGCTCAATTTGATGATGAGCCCCGGGGCGACTGGACCCGCAAGCACACGACTGATCCGGGCAAGGAGGTGCTGTTACGATGGATGACCTTCAGTATGGAACACGCGACAAACGCGGCAATTGGGCACCGCACCGCCGTGCAGAGCCGGCGCCGTTGTGGCATCGTCCGTTCAATGCAAAAAAGGTGGTTGCCTGGATTCCCGATTTTTTTTGGCCATGGAACGCTTTCCACATCGCCACAGCGATCCTTTGGGTCAACCTGCTCATCCCGAGCTGGCAGAGCCTCGCAAGCTTGTCGCTACTCAACTATTTCTGGCTATACGGTCTGAACGCCGCCGGCATTTTCCTGTTTTATGGTTTCTTCGAGCTGCGCTACTACGTTCATCGCCGGCAGGGGACGCGCTTCAAATACAATGCGAAATTTCCGTCTGATGTGCCGTCCGACGTTTTCTGGTTCCAGCGCCAGAACCTAGACAATTTCCTGCGGTCTTTCTTTGTGACCATCCCGCTGTGGACCGTGGTCGAGATCATGATGCTGTGGGTCTATGCCAACAGCTGGGCGGCCTGGCTGCCCTGGACAACCAATTGGCTCTACTTGTCCTTCCTGGTGTTGATCGGACCGTTTGTGCACGAGGTTTATTTCTTTCTGCTGCATCGCGCGATCCATTGGCCACCCCTTTATAAATGGGTGCATTCGGTCCACCACAACTCGATCAACCCGAGCCCGTGGTCGTCTCTGTCCATGCATCCGGTCGAGGGTTTCCTGTACCATGCCGAGGCTTGGCTGCACTTATTGATCCCATCCAACCCGGTCTGTGCCTATTTCACGCTGCACGGCGCCGGTTTCGGCGCAGTCAACGGCCATCTTGGCTTCGAGACATTCGAACTCACCGACAAGATGAATCTCGATAGCCATTCCTACGTGCATTACCTGCACCATAAGTACTTCGAGGTGAACTACGGCGGTGATGGCCTCGTGCCCCTCGATAAGCTGTTCGGTACTTGGCACGACGGTAGCAAGGAAGCCGACGACGCGATGAAGACGCGCTTCCTCAAAAAGAAGGAAAGGCGGCGCGCCAAGCAGGAAGCCCGCGGCGCGGCCTCTGACATGCCGGCAGAGTGACGGAACGACACCGTCCCGCATGTGCCTGAGAGGAGCGGGCGGGCGGGACAGTAGAACTTAATTTCAACACCCGCGAGGCGGGTGAAACCTGGGAGGACGACTGTGACGTTATTCAAGACACTCGTGTCGGCAACGGTGCTGACAGCATTTAGCACTGGCGCGACGCTTGCCGCCAACATCTTCGTCATCGGCGGCAAGCCGGACGACCCGTTCTGGTCAATCGTCAAACGCGGCGCCGAAGACGCGGGCAAGGTGGTCGAAGCCCAGGGTGGCAAGGTCACCTGGCTCGGGCCCCAGAACTACGACAATCTGGGCGTGGACGCCGCCGAACTGATCCGCCAGGCAATCGACCAGAAGGCCGACGCCATTGTCGGTCCAGACTGGGTGCCGGAAGCGATGGACCCTGCGTTCAAGGCAGTCGTGGATGCTGGCATTCCCCTAGTGATTTACAATGCCGGCGGGTTGAAAGCGGCCGATCGCCTCGGCGCCATGAACTATGTTGGCTCTGACGACTACAAAGGCGGCGTCGCCGGCGGCGAGTATCTCGCCAAGGCCGGCAGCAAGAAAGGCGTCTGCATTAACACCCTCCCGGGTGCGGCCAATATCGAGGCTTACTGTGGTGGCTTCAAAGAAGGGATGAAGAATGGCGGCGGCGAAGCCGACGTCCTGCCCTTGCCCGCCACGTCCTTCGGCTCGGCTACAGCTGTGGCCCAGGCGGTAAAGGCCTATCTGCTGCAACATCAGGACGTGAACGCCGTGTTCACCATCGGCAACGTTGACGCCAACTCCGCCATGAACGGCATCACGCAGTCCGGGAAAGACGGCAAGGTTCAGCTCTGCGGCATAAACTTCGACGAGACCATCCTGAATAACGTGAAGGAGGGAAAACAGGCCTGCGCCATCGACCAGCAGGGATACCTGCAGGGCTACCTCGCCGTCGCGATTCTGAATGGCAAGGTGAACTACGGCCTGACCGTGCCGACCCGCGAAATTCTCACCGGCCCCGGCATAATCGACAAGAGCACTGTCGAGGCCACCATTGCGGGCGTGAAGGCTGGGACGCGCTAAGTCCTCAACCAAGGCCGCTCGCGAAGAAGCGAGCGGCCCTTCCATCCCTGTAATGTGGCGACCGCGTTCGGCCGCCCGCTTGCTAGCGGATCCATTATGACGGCGCATCCAGTGATATCTCCCGCAGCCCCAACGTCAGAGCCCGCTCGTCATGCACTGGCGCTCGGCCGTCTGGCGCGCCGGCCCGAGGCGGGCTCGTTCCTCGGCATGGCCGCAGTCTTCCTCTTCTTCGGACTTTTCGGTGGCAGTGGCTTTCTGTCAGCAGCCGGTACGGCCAGCTGGCTCAACGTCGCGGCTGAGATCGGCATTATCGCCCTTCCGATAGGATTGCTGATGATTGCCGGCGAACTGGACATATCGGTTGGCGCTATCATTCCCGCCGCCTCTCTGACCGCCGCCATCATCTCCGGCCACTATGGCCTACCAGATTGGCTCGGCATCTTGGCTGCGCTCGGGATGGGCCTCGCCGTCGGATTCATCAATGGCTTGTTTGTGACGCGAACCATCATCCCGTCCCTCATCATTACCATAGGGACCATGTTCGGCACGATGGGCCTCACGCTTGGCCTCACCGTCATGATCGCCGGCAGCACCGGTGTATCGTTGGTGCCGGACGCTCTCACCAAGGCGATCCTTGGCCAGTATCTCGGCGGCATGTTCCAAGTCACAATTCTCTGGTGGCTGGCCTTCATCGTCAGCGCATTCTGGATGCTGCACGTCTCGCCGGTTGGCAACTGGATCTATGCACTCGGCGGTGACAAGGTAAGCGCGCGCAACGTCGGTATTCCTACCAACCGGCTTACAATCGGCCTGTTCATGTTCAGCGGCTTTAGCGCCGCTTTCGTCGGGGTCAGCCAGGTGATGGTCTACCAAAGCGCGCAGGTTCTGGCAGGCGGGTCCTTCATCTTCAATTCCATTATGTGCGTGGTTATAGGGGGCGTGCTGCTTACCGGCGGCTTCGGCTCAATCGTCGGCATCGTGTTCGGCACGATCACCTTCTCAGTCGTCAACCAGGGAATCTACTTCACCGGTATCGATCCTAACATGGGAAGCATCATCATCGGCGCACTTTTGCTGATCGCGGTGCTCACCAACGACACCTTCCGGCAGCTGGCTCTCAGCTATTCGGCGAAGAAGGCGTGAGGGACAGCCATGACTGATGCAATCAAGGCTTTTCTGCGCCGCCCCGATGCGGGCTCGATCCTCAGCCTGGTCGGTGTCGTACTGTTCTTCGTCATTTTTGGCGGTGTCGACCTTCGGACCCTCGTCGGTGCGGCCAGCTGGGTCAACTTCGCCGCCAATCTCGGCATTGTCGCCATTCCTCTCGGCCTCCTGATGATCTCGGGTGAACTCGATATCTCCATCGGTGCGTTGATCCCAGCGGGCTCAATGACCACCGCCATCCTCACCGGCTATTACGGCATGCCCATGATGGTCGGCATCGTGGGCGCGCTCGCGGTTGGCGTGATGGTCGGCCTCGTCAACGGCCTGCTGACCGTCCGCACTTCCGTGCCCTCGCTTATCATTACGCTCGGCACGCTGGTCGCCATGCAGGGCGTGGTGCTCAGCGCCTCGGTGTTGTTGACCGGCAATGCCAGCGTGGCGGTCACCGCGCCAGGCTGGGCCAAATTTCTGTTCGGCCAACTGATCGGCGGCAGCCACCAGGTCATCATAGTCTGGTGGATAATTATCGCTGTGATCGTCGGCTTCGTCGTGCATCAGACTCGATACGGCAACTGGCTATTCGCCATGGGCGGCGACCGCATAAGCGCCCGCAATGCAGGCATTCCGACGGGCCGCATGACCATCGCGCTGTTCGTGCTGTCCGCCGTCAGCGCCACATTCGTCGGTATGTGCCAAGCCATCCAGTTCAATTCGGCCCAAGTCTCCGGCGGAATGAGCTTCATCTTCAATGCGATCGTGTCTGTGGTGGTGGGCGGCGTGCTTCTCACCGGCGGCTTCGGCTCGGTGATCGGCATCTTCGTCGGTACAGTCACGTTCGCCATTGTGAGTCAGGGAATCTATTTTACCCAGATTGACCGCAACTGGTCGAACTTGATCATCGGTGTGATGCTCCTGGTGGCTGTGCTGATGAACCAGTCCTTCCGCGAGTTAGCCCTGTCGTACAGACCCCGGAGGGGCGCGAAGCCCGCCGGAGGTGCCGCCAAGCACTGAGAGAAGTTTATGAAATTGAAGGCCAATCCCGCGAAAAAGGGCTGAACGCGTCATGAGCGACAAACCTGCCATTCTCGAACTGAAGAACATCAACAAGTCCTTCGGCGCGATCGACGTGCTGCACGACATTTCATTGGAAGTGCGCCAAGGTGAGGTGTTGTGCCTGTTGGGCGATAACGGTGCCGGCAAATCCACCCTGATCAAGACGCTAGCGGGCGTCTTCATGCCCACCAGCGGCCAAATCTTGATGGACGGCCAGCCGATTAGCTTCAACGGGCCAAGTGATGCGCAAGAGCGCGGCATTGCCACGGTGCACCAATTCGGGGGCACTTTCCCGCTAATGAGCATAGGCCGGTCTTTCTTCGTGGGATTGGAGCCAACGAAGGGCTGGGGCCCGTTCAAGTTCTACGACCGTAAGCGCGCCAACGAAATCGCGGTCAAAGCGGTGCAAGATTTCGGCATCACGCGCATCGACGATGGCGACCGGCTGGTCGGCGGCCTGTCGGGCGGCGAACGTCAGTCCCTGGCTATTGCACGCGCCGTTCATTTCGGGGCCCGCGTCCTCATCCTCGATGAGCCAACCGCGGCGCTCGGCGTCAAGCAGGCGGCACACGTGCTTCGCATCGTCAACGAAGCCAAGCGCCGCGGACTCGCGGTCATCTTCATTACCCACCAGGTGATGCACGCGATGGCTGTGGGCGACCATTTCGCCGTGCTCATCCGCGGTGCCATCGCCGCGGATTTCCGCAAGCACGAAAAGACACGAGAGGAGATCACCGACCTGATGGCCGGCGGCGAGACCATGGCCGACCTCGAAGCCGAGATCGAAAATTATATGGATGAGCACGAAGGCCATCCGCCGCCTCTGGAAGTAGTTGAGGAGCGAACGAGTCGATAGGCTTCCCTCAGCAAGCGCGGCATCCGCCGCCTCCACATCAACCGACGCCTTAGGATTGCCAGGGTCGGCGGCCGTTAACTCAGAAAAAAGGCAGAAGAATACATGACAACCCGCATTGCCGTGATTGGCGCCGGCCTAATGGGCGCAGACCATGCTAAAATAGTCGCCGAGGACCTCCCCGGCGCCACGCTCCAGCTGGTGTGCGACAGGGACGAGGCGCGTGCCCGAGCGGTCGCCAATGCCCTTGGCGCCTCCGACATCTCCACCAACCCCGAAGGCGTCATCGCACGGCACGACGTGGATGCGGTGATCATCGCGAGCCCCGATTTCACGCATGCGCCGTTGTCGCAGGCTTGTATCGCGGCCGGCAAACGCGTGCTGTGCGAAAAGCCTCTTTCTCCATCGTCCGCCCAATGTGTCGCAGTGATGGAGGCTGAACAGAAGGCGGGTGCGAAGTTCGTCCAGATCGGCTTCATGCGCCGCTACGACCGCTCCTACCAGGAAATGAAACGTGCTCTATCAGGTGGCCGGCTTGGACGGCCGCTGATGATGCACAATTTCCACCGCAACGTTGAAACGCCAGCGGCCGATTTCACCGGCGCCATGGCCATCACCAATTCCGCCCCGCACGAATTCGACGTGGTGCGCTACGTACTCGACACTGAATACGCTTCAATCTCGGCCTTCCAGCCGAAGCGCTCCGATGCACTTGTCGCGCCAGTCTTCATGGTGCTCCAGACAGTTGACGGCCAACTCGTCAACATCGAGATCAACAA
This sequence comes from Mesorhizobium sp. M0816, assembly GCF_040320005.1. Taxonomy (NCBI): domain Bacteria; kingdom Pseudomonadati; phylum Pseudomonadota; class Alphaproteobacteria; order Hyphomicrobiales; family Phyllobacteriaceae; genus Mesorhizobium; species Mesorhizobium sp. M0816. The sequence continues at coordinate 20,299 of NZ_JAMYOT010000001.1, forward strand.
CAATGCCGCATATGGCTACGACGTGCGCGCCGAGCTTATTGGCGAGCAGGGTGCTGTGGCGATGAACAATGTCGCCTACACCCGCTTAGATTCGGCGCTCGCCCAGAGCACGGGCTACGATGCAGACTGGCGGACCCGCTACGCCGACGCCTACCGCAGGCAGAATCGCGACTTCCTTCGTTTCGTAACTACCGGCGAGTTCCCCGGCACCGCCGCCGATTGCTGGGACGGCTACTGCGCTGCCACCGTTGCCGAGGCGGGCGTGAAGGCGCTGAACGAAGGGCGCAACGTGTCCGTGCAAATGATCGAAAAGCCGGAGTTTTATGCATGAAATTGGGTTTCGTTTCCGACAGTCTAGGCGACCTTCCCTTCGAGACGATGCTGGACCATGCCAAGCGCATGGGCGTCGATGGCGTCGAGGTGAACACCTGCGGCTGGTCCACCGCACCGCATTTCCCGCTCTCGTCCCTACTGGGCGATAAGGAAGGCCAGAAGCGCTTCATCAATGCGTTTGAGGAGCGCGGGTTGGAAATCATCAGCCTCAATGCAAACGGCAATCCGCTGCATCCAACCGACCCAGCCCAGGGTCAGGGGTTGAAAGATACGATTCGCGTGGCCGGGGAAATGGGCATCCGGACCGTGTGCACCATGAGTGGCCTTCCTGGCGGCAAAGCTTCCGACGCCATGCCTAACTGGGTCGTCTCGTCGTGGCCCCCGGAAACGCAGACCATCCTGAAATATCAATGGGAAGAGAAGATAATCCCCTTCTGGACCGACATCGTGGCGCTGGCTCAGGAGAATGGCGTGGAGCGCATTGCGCTGGAACTCCACGGCAACCAGTGCGTCTACAACGTGCCCTCGCTCTTGAAATTGCGGCAGGCGGTCGGCCCGGTCGTAGGCGCCAACCTAGATCCCTCGCACCTCTTTTGGATGGGCGCTGATCCCCTGGCGGCGGCTCAGTCGTTGGGCGAGGCGGTCTACCACGTTCATGCCAAGGATACGATGCTGAACGGCCCGGTGCAGGCGACGACCTCTCTATTGGAAAACGGCAGCCTGATGAATATTCCGGCGCGATCCTGGAGCTACATCACGCTGGGCTTCGGCCACGGCGAGGAGTGGTGGCGGCAATTCTGCTATCGCCTGAAGATGGCTGGCTACGATGGTTGGCTCTCGATCGAGCATGAGGATGTCCTTTTGAACTCGCTCGACGGGCTCGAAAAGTCCGTTGCGCTACTCCAAGGCGTCATGCCGTCCGCCCCTGCCGACTTCAAACCGCAAGCCATCTGAAGGAAGACACCATGCCCTGGATCAACGCCTGTGCCGCCAACGAAATAGAAGCCGAAGAAGCCAAACGCTTCGATCATGGCGGCCGCACCTTCGCGATTTTCCGCAACGACGCGAATGAATACTACTGCACAGACGGGCTTTGCACGCACGAGAAGATTCACCTCGCTGACGGCCTCGTCATGGCCAATACGGTGGAATGCCCCAAGCACGCTTCCGTTTTCGACTTCACGACCGGCGAAGTAGAGACGCCACCGGCCTGCGAGAACCTCAAGACTTACAAGACGAAGGTCGAGAATGGCCGCGTCATGATCGAGGCTTGAGCCATCATGGGCCAACCCTTCCAGCTGGCCGCCTGCGCCGAGATGCTTTGGCTTGATCGCCCAATTGCTTGGCGCGTCGCGCGCTTGCATGAGATGGGTTTCGGCATCGGATTGTGGAATTGGCCGGACCATGACCTCGAGGAGCTCGAGAAGACGGGCGCGACTTTCACAATCATGAACGGCTATCTCGACGGAAGGCTCGCCGATGATGAGGGGGCCGACATTCTCTTAAAATCGGCGCTCGAGACCGCGAAGGTCGGAAAGCGCCTCGGAGTTGCTCGGTTGAACCTGCATGGCACCGGTCTCGGCGAGGGCGGCATTCCTATTGTAAAAACTGACGTCGAGACTGGCCCGATGTGGCTCAAGGCGCGGGACACGTTAAACCGCATCTGTGACATGGCCGAGGCCGAAGATGTAACCTTCACGCTCGAGAATCTGAACCGGCTTGACCACCCCGGCTGCCCATTCGGCTCGACGGCAGCAGTGCTGGCATTGGTGTCGTCGATCAACAGACCGCAATTGCGTATCAATCTCGACCTCTATCACACTCAAATCGGCGAGGGCGATATTGTGCGCTGGTGCGAGAAGTGCCTGCCGTTCATCGGCGAGGTGCAGGTGGCTGACAACCCGGGTCGTTGCGAGCCGGGAACGGGCGAGATGAACTGGCGGTACATCGCGAGAGCTCTATTCGACATGGGATACCGCGGGCCGGTGGGTTTGGAGGCGTTTGCCCAAAACGATCCGGAAGCGGCGTTGGACGCTTTTCGGCGGGCTTTTACGGTGTGAGCTATGCCGGGAACGGTCATCATAGGTGCGATGCGGGTTTGGGCGTTATGATCAAGCGCGGCAAGCTATCCGACTATGCTTTCCGATCCGAACACCGCTCGCAGACTCATTTTCAAGGTCGCCTGAACTGCAGCGGAGGCTGATTATGGGCATGTATCACAACCGTCCTCATGTCGAGGACATCCGAAAGATGAAGAAGAATGGACAGAAAATCTCCATGCTCTTCGTCAGCACGCCCGACGAGGCAGGTGCCGCTGCCGCAGCAGGCATTCATATACTTTCCATCGAGGGTCGATTTTTCGATTCGGATATGCGGCAGGCAGCGGGCGACTGTTTCGTACAGGTCGGCCTGCCATATGGCAGCTGGGGCAGCTTTGCTGGCCGCCCGCTGGCGACAGCAGAGGATTATCTGCGTGCAGCCTTCCACTTCGCTGGCATTGGTGGTGACGCCTTTTATTGTGCGGCGTCTTACGACATCCAGAAGGCACTTTGCGACAACTACATCCCTGTCGTTGGCCATATCGGCTTAATCCCGTCATACATCACCTGGACGGGCTGGCGCGCAGTCGGCAAGACCGCGGACGAAGCGATGCGCCTCTGGCGACACACCCAGAAACTTGCGGAGATCGGCGTCTTCGGAGCGGAACTGGAAGTCGTGCCCGATCGGGTCGCGAAATTCTTGGCTGAAAACTCATCGCTTGTCATGCTTGGCATGGGCGCTGGCAAGTATGCGGATGCGCAGTACCTCTTCACGGAAGATGTGTGTGGTTACGGCAAGAACCACACGCCGCGACACGGAAAGGTTTACCGACACCTTGGCCCTGAACTGCAGAAGATCCAGGACGAGCGCCTTGTCGCCTTCAGGGAATACAAGGCAGACGTCGATTCCGGTAGGTATCCCGGTGACGAGCATACTGTTCCGATTGGGGATGCCGAGTTCGACATGTTCATGCAAGCAGCCAAACAGTGAGAACCATGCGTGTGGGGCTATCTGATTCCTCACGAGCGGGCGGTAGACAAGTCGTATCTCGCGACAGTCCGGTGCCAACGCTCGCCGAACTCAAAATGCTGATTGCGAAAAAGGAGCTCGTACTTCCCACGAAGTTGGAAACTGTCGCCCGGGTGATGTTTGCGCAGCCGGACTACGTGGCTTTCGAGAATGCCGCCGCGATCGCGCGCCGATGCGGAGTGTCCCCGACAACCTTATCCCGCCTCGCACCGCGCCTCGGCTTTAGGTCCTTCAAGGAAATGCAGAATTGCTTCCGAAATTGTATCCTAAATCGAAAGAACCAAGCAAAACAAGCTGACACGCTTTCCAGCCCGTCATTGAGAGACGGCCAGACCGCGTCCGGTTAGCTTAGATCATCGAGAGCTGTGAATAGCAGGAGATGGAGCAACCTCGACCTGCAGCGTAGTCCTCGGCAATGTCCGCTTTTCGGCGATGGCGAAGTCCGCAGCAATGACTGACTTGGTGAAGCGTTTCTGGTGGCGTCAGGCGTACGAAAGTCTCTCATGCAGGAACCCGCGGGCCGCGGACGATTGCCTATGGGGATTTGTGCCTCGGGGGTGCCAGCGCTTGTCGCGAACCCCGCATTGGGCATGTCGTGGAAGCGGCTTCCGGGCCAGGTCGCAGAGCCTGTAGCGTTGCTTCCGACGGGATTGGTGTGCGTGACGACCGGCGCCACGGCAACGTGCACATAGCATCCTGTTGACCGGCGCTTCAGATGACGCAGGAAGGCCTGATGGTCGGCCAGGTGCGCCGCCGATCCGAAGAAGGCGAGCCGACCGGCGTCGTGCAGCGCGACCAGCCGGGTCAGGAACAGACGGCGGAACAAGTTGGCCAGTACTCTGACTGGAAGAACGAAGGCCGGCCGCGACGATATCCAGCGTGATCCGTCCGGCGCGATGCCGCCGCCCGGCATCCTGCTGCCTATGGGGTCCCAAGCCCGCATCAGCATGTCTTGCTGCATGCGCTGCGAAGCGGCGTGATCGGAGCATCGGTCGACAAGGTAGCCGTGGCAAGTTCCTCTCGTTGAAGGGAACTCCATGGTCAAATCGCAGGCTTTACCTGCTCAAGGCCTATGAATACGCGTCACCTCAGAACCAGGCGACCCTCCCGCGAAGCGGGTTCGTGCATACGGCGCAAAGCGGTCATTTTAGGGTATGTTCCGAAGTGACATCACACCATCGATCGCCACCAAGGTAACGTTCAGGTCGATAGCCAGCGTTCGTTACAGAAAAGCCTTGGGTCTAAAGCTCGATCTGACACGGCGCGTTCACAAGCGGTTCTGTTGTTCGCTCAACCGCTCGCCCCGTGGTCGCTCAGACAGGAGGGACCTGAGCGCGCTCAGGATTTGAACCTGCGACCCCATCGTCCCGAACGATGTGCGCTACCGGCAAAGCCGCAGGTTCCCGGGTTCCTTCGTCACGCTCGCTCCGCAATGATTGCATTTCCTTTCGGGCTTTGTGTGGGGAACCTGTGGTGCGATCGGGCCAAGTTCACGTTTTCATCGCCACCTATCCTGAGCGAGGTTTTCGTCGCCTTGGCGGCGACGTGCTTCTTCGCGATCTTCTCGGCGGCGTCTGCCTGGAAGTCGGGATGATGGTGACCATAAGTATCGATCAGAACATCCACGGTGATGCCGAGAAAGCCCGCGGCCTGCCACATGTCGGCGCCGGCCCGCATCAGCCAGGTCGCAGCGGTGTGGCGAAGCGTGTGCGAAGTGACGTCGGGACCGAGGCCGGCAGCGTCGCGAGCTCTCCTAAAGCTCTTCTTGACCGACCCCACCGGCTTTCCATTCCACTCCACCACAAAGTCTTGCGATATCTTGCGACCAATATTTGCGCTCTTGCCGCGCGCCTTGGTCCTGATATCGAGATCTGTGCACGCCCAGCGGCGGAGATGCGCCAACAGCCTGTCCGGCAAGCGCACAGGCGGCTGGCGTTTTTTGGTCTTCTTTGCGCTATCGGCGCGGCGGTAAAAGATGCCGCGGTCGAGGTCCACATAACCACGCCCTTTGGTGGGACGGATGGCGGCACCGCAAACTGCGGCAGAGCGCGTTCCTGTATAAAGCGCGACAAGCATGAAGCGGGCGAGGTGTCGCCCGGTACGCCGGTCGCTCTCCTGGCCCTTCCATTTCTGCTTCATACGCCACGCGGCCCAGATAAGGGCGGCCGCCTCACTGCGCGTCAACCAGCGCTCGCGCGCACCGGCCTTGTCAGGCAGGACAATCGTCGGTGCGGCAGTCGTGTGGCCTTCCCTGCGGTAGTAGTTGATGGCCGCACGAAGATCCTCGAGTTGGCGGCGCGCAACGGCTTCGGTGGGACAGAACGCGACGTAGTCGCGGCAAAGCTTGCCGTTGATAGCGGCGAGCGTCTTTTCACCGAAGAAATCGAGGATGTTGTCCAGCCGAGCCGCCGTCTCTTCCGGCGCGGCATGCTTCGGTGCAACCTCTCTCAGGTAGACGCTGACGACATCGGCTATCAAGACATCTTCGGCACCGCGCGCTCGGTGGTACTTGCCGGCGATGTAGACCGCGAGCGCCTTTTCAGCTTCAGGTCCTGGATGGCCTTTTTCGCCGCTGCCAGCGCTGATGAACGTTGTTCGATCGCGGATAAACCATCCAGCTTTGTTTCGGAGTGTTCCGTCCTTTTTCCAGCTTTCGCCGCGCCAGACGAGGCGTGGCCCTTTCGACGCCCGCGGCATAGTTCCCTCATTCTGGTGATCGCCAGCAAGGTGACGTACTCCTTTCCTGCGATTAGCTCGGTTTCAAGTCGGCCGGCGTCACGTTCCTTGCGTAGGCCTGCTGCGCACATCGAGCCATCGGGAAAGGCAATTCGTGCTGCAATCGCGACGCGCAGGGGCGTGGTCTCGTCGAATTGTTCGGGGATTTTCAAAACGGAGCCCTCAGCCAATCTCTATGGTCCGATAGTTTCGCTCGGAAACAGACGGATCGCGGGTCGCATTGAGCACACTTTTCTGTCTCGCCATTCCGGATGCCCTGCCGCACGATCTTTTCTCTGAATATACGGCTGCGAAAAGCGCCGACTGGAGCGCCTGCGGCAAAGATGCTCCTTTGACCTGCTAATCGGAGCGGTTGCGCTGACGCGCACTCCACGAGCCTTTCGGCTGGCTCCCCACTTCCGTGGCCGGTGAAACCGCTCCTGACTGGCTTCGGCTATCTGTGCGGCTTCCGTTTCCATGGACTCACTGCCGGGTCGCTTGGGCCTACTCCCGTGCGCCCGGCTTAGTGGGTTCTGCTGATCGCCTCACGCTGCGGTTTCGAACGGTGTCTTCCACCTCGGAGTTGGTCAGCAACCGCAATCTTCGTTCGAGTCCATAGAGTTAGAGGGCCCGCGCTTGGCGCACTGACGGGTTGAAGGCTGGGAGAGAGGCTCCCGGCGCCCGGCGCGGAGACTAGCAATGACCAAGCATCGGCACCAGGCTGCCCCGACCCGGGCCAGCGTATATGACGATATCACCAACAAGATCATCGGCGAGCTGGGGGCCGGTCGGCTGCCCTGGGTTCAGCCATGGGGAATGGCAGCTGCGAAGGCGCCGCTCGCCATGCCGAAGAACGCCGCCACTGGCCGGCGATACTCTGGAATCAATGTCCTGATCCTCTGGGGTTCGGTGATCGAGCAGGGTTTTTCAGGACAGAGCTGGCTGACCTTCCGCCAGGCGCTCGCGCTTGGCGGTAGCGTCCGCAAGGGTGAGCATGGAACGACAGTCGTCTACGCCCATCGGTTCGTGCCCGACGACGAGAAAAAACGCGCCCGCGAAACCGGCGAGCAAGCCCGATCGATCCCATTCCTCAAACGCTTCACGGTGTTCAACGCCGCGCAGTGCGACGGGCTGCCCGACGGTGTTGCGATGGCCACGCCCCCGCCCCTACTCGGCCTGATCGAGCCCAAGGTCGAGAGGCTGATCAAGCAGACGGGGATCGATTTCCGGGTTGGTGGCAGCCGCGCCTTCTACGCTCCGGCCCACGATTATGTGCGGGTCCCGCCACCCCAAGCCTACTTCGAGCCGATCAATTGGCACCGGACCGCCCTGCATGAACTCGGGCACGCCACCGGTCATGCCTCACGCCTCAACCGGGATTTGTCTGGTTCCTTCGGCACCAAGAAGTATGCCTTCGAAGAGCTGGTTGCCGAGATAAGTGCGGCTTTCTGCTGCGCCTCGCTGGGCATCACGCCGACCGTGCGTCACGCCGACTATATCGGCTCGTGGCTGGAGGTGCTGCGCGAGGATAACCGTGCGATCGTTCGCGCCGCCTCTCTGGCAAGCAGGGCTGCGGATTATCTCTTGGGGTTCTTGCCCGACAAAGTCGCCGCTGACGACGATCGGCGGGAGGCAGCGTAATGGCCGCCCGCTTCCAGTTCGGCGTCTTCCTGCGGATGCGTTCATGACCGAAGTCTGCCTCGATGCCGGACCCCGCTGCGGCGAAGTCGTTGCCGGGCGCCAAGACCGACCGGCTGCTCCGCGACAAGTGTCGCTTGGCTGCAGAGCACATCAGAGGGCGAGGAGTGACGGAATTCTCATGACGGGTTTGGAGGTCGAGAGAGAGGCTCTCGGCCGCCCGTCGCGGAGTACATCCCGATGGCTACTGCCGTTCAGAAGATCACCCTGTCGTCCTCGCGCGACATTCCCTTCAACAAGCTGGTGCTCTCCCAGTCCAATGTCCGGCGCGTCAAGGTCGGCATCTCGATCGAGGATCTTGCGGCCTCGATCGCCCGCCGCGGCTTGATCCAGAGTCTCAGCGTCTTGCCCGTCGTCGACAGCGACGGTAACGAGACTGGCATGTTTGAGGTACCTGGCGGAGGCCGGCGCTTCCGCGCGCTTGAGCTGCTGGTGAAGCAAAAGCGCCTCGCCAAGACCGCCCTCGTGCCCTGTGTCGTGCGCGCCCGTCACAGCGCGATCGTTGCCGAGGAAGTGTCGCTCGCCGAGAACATCGAGCGAGCGCCGCTGCACCCGCTCGACCAGTTTCGCGCCTTCCAGGACATGCGCCAAAAAGGCATGAGCGAGGAGGAGATTGCCGCAGCCTTCTTCGTGCCGGTCAACGTCGTTAAGCAACGGCTTAGGCTGGCTTCTGTCTCGCCAGTGCTGCTCGATGTGTATGCCGATGACGGGATGACGCTGGAGCAACTCATGGCTTTCACGGTCTCTGAAGACCGCGCTCGCCAGGAGCAGATCTGGGAGGCAATCAGGGATGCCTGGTCGAAAGAGCCCTATCAAATCCGGCGCATGCTGACCGAAACGACGGTGCGCGCCTCCGACAAGCGCGCCGTCTTCGTGGGGACCGACGCCTATGAGGCCGCGGGTGGTATCGTCATGCACGACCTGTTCCAGTCGGATGACGGCGGCTGGCTGCAGGATGCAGCGCTGTTGGACCGCCTGGTCACCGAGAAGCTCAAGGCGGTTGCCCAGGAAGTTGCAGCCGAGGGTTGGAAGTGGGTCGAGGTCGCTGTCAGCTTCCCCTACGACGCAACGCGTGGGCTGTATCAGCTGCAGAGTGATCCGCTCGATCTCTCTGCCGAGGAGCAGGCTACCATCGATGCCCTCAACGCCGAGCATGCCAAGCTTGAAACCGAATATGAGGGTGCTGACGAGCTGCCCGAAGACGTCGATCAGCGACTCGGTGAAATCGAGACCGCGCTCGCCAATTTCGACAAGCGCCCAAGGCAGTTCGATCCGGCCGACATCGCCATCGCCGGCGCGTTCGTCAGCATCGACGCCGACGGCTCGCTCTCGGTCGACCGCGGCTTTCTCCGGCCTGAGGACGTGCCGCCGATGTCATTTGACGGCGCGAATGAATCGAACAGGGACGGCGGGTCCGGGGCTGCCGACAGTTCGTCGGTGCACCGTGCCGTTGTCACCATTGGCGGCCAGGCAGTCGAGTGCGAGGAAGACGAGGACGATGCGGTCAAGCCCCTGCCGGACCGACTGGTGACAGAGTTGACCGCACGCCGGACGCTGGCGTTGCGCGATGCGGTTGCCGGCAACCCTCACGTCGCCATGACAGCGCTCTTGCACAAGCTGGTCACTGACACGTTCCAGCACCGCACCACGAACGGGTGCCTGGAGGCCTCGATCCGTCACGTCTTCTTCCCTCTGCAGGCAGGTGACCTGAAGGACAGCCCCTCGGCGAAATCGGTGGCCGAACGCCATGAGGCATGGAAATCGGACCTGCCGACCGAGGACGATGCACTTTGGGACCGGATCGCCTCACTTGATGAGACCAGCCGCGCGGCGTTGCTCGCCCATTGCGTCAGCTACGGCGTGAACGCGCTCCACGAGAAAGCCGACCGCTATGGCGGCGCTATCTCGGCACACGGGGTTCGGCAGCGGATCGCGCAAGCTGATCGACTGGCACGCGCGGTCGGTCTCGATATGGTCGACGCCGGCTGGACACCGACAGTCGAAAACTATCTCGGCCGCATCACCAAGTCTCGCATTCTCGAGGCAGTGCGAGAGGCGAAGGGGGAACAGGCCGCACAGCTTATCGACCATCTGAAGAAGGGTGATATGGCGAAGGAAGCCGAGCGCTTGCTGACCGATAGTGGCTGGCTGCCCGAGCCGCTGCGCCTGGTCGACCTCGACGGCAGTGCTGGCGCTGATAGCGGCGCCGGCGCCGACGGCTATGGGGAAGAGCTGCCCGAATTCCTCTCAGACGACGATGCGCAGATTGAAGACAGCGAACCGCACATGGCCGCTGAATAGATCGCCTCGCGCGGAGCGGCTGCGGCCGCTCCGCGCCCTTTCCTACCCCTGCCGGACGCTCACTTTCTCGCACATGGGCAAAGCCAATTGGCCGCTTCTGCCGCGTCCTTCTCGGTCGGCGGCTGCTGCCCCGCCGTCCCCACTGCGTGCCAAGATATCGCCCCCGGGCTGCCAACCGCGTTGCCGCTGTCGTCGTTGGGCTGACGGCGGGTAGCGGCGCAGCGCCTGGATCGAAGAAGGATCGTTATCGGCAGGACCGCAGTCCAGAGGGGAGAGGCCGGCCAAGGCGGATTTGAGCCGGATTGGTCGAGAGAGAGGGCCGCCCGGTTCATTCCCGTTCCGCTCTCCTCGAGGTTTTCTCCATGCTTGATGTTTCTTCGAAGACTGCCGCTCCGGCAGTGCCGCTTCCGCTTGTCTCATCCCCGGCTGTCGAACCAGCTGCCGCCATCCACAGCGCGGCGCAGTTTCTTCTGCCCCATCTCGAACGCGGTCAGCGCGTCGACGCCTCGAACCTTCGCTCGGCCATGGAAGCTGCCTTCGGTGCCTCCGATGCGTCCGGCGCATGGGACTGGAAATCAGCCTATGACGCTTGCGAAGTCGCGACGGTGCTGTTCCTGCGCAAATACGGAAAGTCGCTTTTCCGCAAAGCCGGTTCTGCGGCCGCCGCACTTCCGATGCTGGGCAAGATTGCCGGCCTGTTCCCAACTCACACGCGCCGCTCCGAAGAGACCGAAGCGCTTCAGCAGTTCAGCACCCCCATTCCGCTCGGTCTGGCGGCCGTGACTGCCGCGGCAATCACCCCTGCCGACCGCGTGCTTGAGCCCTCCGCCGGCACCGGGTTACTTGCTATTTTGGCCGAGATCAGCGGCAGCACGTTGCTGCTCAACGAACTGGCCGAGGCCCGCGCCGGGCTTCTCTCATTGCTCTTTCCGGCTATCCCCCTCACTCGCTTCAACGCAGCGCAGATCGATGATTATCTCGATCCCGGCATTGCACCAAGCGTCGTGCTGATGAACCCGCCGTTCTCGGTTCTGGCCAATGTCTCGGGTCACGTGTCCGACGCTGCCTATCGTCACGTCGCCTCTGCGCTGGCCCGGCTCGCCGAGGGCGGGCGGCTTGTCGCAATCACAGGCGCAAATTTTTCCCCAGAGCTGCCCATCTGGCGCGAGTCCTTCGTCAGGCTCCAGGAGCGCGGTCGCGTGGTGTTCACCGCCGCGATCGACGGCGCCGTCTACGCCAGGCATGGCACCACCGTCGAGACCCGGCTGACCGTCATCGACAAACTGCCGGCCGACATTCCAGGCACCTTTCCAGCATCAGCCGGCACGGCGCCCGATGTCGCCACATTGATCGCCAGGATTGGCGAGCACGTTCCCGCACGGCTGCCGGTCAGCGCTTCGGCTTTTGCGCCCGCCGTCAAGGCACTGGGGCCCACAGCGCGCACGGTGCGCGGTGATCTCGCCAGATCCGCCGCTTCCTCTCCGGTGCGCAGCCTCGCCGAGCCGGAAGGCGCCGAGCTTGCTTACGAGACTTTGGACTGGAGGCCTGCCGAAAGTAGGCACATCACCGATGGCATCTATGAGGAGTACGGGTTGCAGGCGATCCGCATTCCGGGCGCCCATCCGCATCCGACCAAGCTGGTTCAATCGGCGGCGATGGCATCGGTTGCTCCGCCGAAGCCGAGCTACCGGCCGATTCTTCCTGCCAAGGTTGTCAGCGACGGCCTGTTGTCCGACGCGCAGCTAGAAACAATCATCTATGCCGGCGAGGCCCATTCGGAGTTCCTCGCCGGTTCCTGGACGGTGGACGACACCTTCGATCTTGTCTCTGCCGCGCGCGACGATGCTGCGCACGCCGTGCGATTCCGCCGGGGCTTCATGCTCGGCGACGGGACGGGCGCCGGCAAGGGCCGCCAGTCGGCCGGCATCATCGTGGACAGTTGGATGCAGGGCCGCCGCAAGGCGGTGTGGATCTCCAAATCAGACAAGCTGATCGAAGACGCCCAGCGCGACTGGTCTGCTCTCGGCATGGAGCGCCTGCTGGTCGCGCCGCTGTCGCGGTTCCCGCAGGGCAAGGCCATCCGCCTCGATCAAGGGGTCCTATTCACCACCTACGCCACGCTGCGCTCCGACGAACGCGGTGAGAAGGTCTCGCGCGTGCGGCAGATCGTCGAATGGTTGGGCACCGACTTCGACGGAGTGATCATTTTCGACGAGAGCCACGCCATGCAGAACGCCGCAGGCGGCAAGGGAGAACGCGGCGACGTCGCCGCCTCACAGCAGGGACGCGCCGGGCTCCGCCTCCAAAACGCCCTGCCGAACGCCCGTGTCGTCTACGTCTCGGCGACGGGCGCAACCACCGTCCACAACCTCGCTTACGCGCAGCGTTTGGGCCTATGGGGTGGTGAGGATTTGCCCTTCACGACCAGGGCCGAATTCGTCGAGACGATCGAGGCCGGCGGCGTTGCCGCCATGGAAGTGCTGGCTCGAGACCTTCGCGCACTCGGTCTCTATACGGCACGATCGCTCTCGTACGATGGTGTCGAATACGAGCTGGTCGAGCACCAGCTTACCTCCGAGCAGACCCGCATCTACGACGCCTATGCCGGAGCGTTCAGCGTCATTCATAACAATCTCGACGCCGCAATGCGGGCCGCCAACGTCACAGGCGAGACCGGGACACTGAACCGTCAGGCAAAGTCGGCTGCACGTTCGGCATTCGAGAGCACGAAACAGCGCTTCTTCGGGCATTTGCTCACCGGCATGAAGACGCCGACCCTGATACGCTCGATCGAGCGCGATCTCCATCAAGGCCATGCCGCCGTCATCCAGATCGTCTCGACCGGCGAGGCACTGATGGAACGGCGCCTCGCGGAAATTCCAACCGAGGAATGGAACGACGTTCGCGTCGACATCACGCCGCGCGAATATGTCCTCTCGTATCTGCAGCATTCCTTCCCCGTGCAACTCTACGAGCCGTTCACCGACAGCGAAGGCAATTTGTCGTCACGTCCGGTCTATCGCGACGGCCAGCCCGTCGAGAGCCGCGAAGCGGTCGCCCGCCGCGATCGCCTCATCGAGCAACTCGCTTCACTGGCCCCCGTCCCGGGGGCACTCGATCAGATCGTACAGCGCTTCGGCACCGACCTCGTAGCGGAAGTGACAGGCCGGTCGCGCCGCGTCGTTCGCAAGACCAGCACTCGAGGCATCGATCGCCTTGTCGTCGAAAACCGCGCCGGATCGGCCAATCTCGCCGAGGCACAGGCATTCATGGATGACTGTAAGCGCATATTGGTGTTTTCCGACGCCGGTGGCACTGGCCGCAGCTATCACGCTGATCTCACTGCGAAGAACCGCCGCCTTCGAGTTCACTATCTGCTTGAGCCGGGCTGGAGGGCCGATGCCGCCATCCAGGGCTTGGGGCGCACCAACCGCACGAACCAGGCGCAGCCGCCGCTGTTCCGGCCGGTTGCGACCGATGTGAAGGCTGAGAAGCGCTTTCTCTCGACGATAGCCCGGCGGCTCGACACATTGGGCGCCATTACGCGCGGCCAGCGCCAGACCGGCGGCCAGGGCCTATTTCGCCCTGAGGACAATCTGGAGTCGCACTATGCCCGCGACGCGCTGCGGCAGCTTTACCTGCTGCTGGTTCGCGACAAGGTGGACGGCTGCTCACTCCAGATGTTCGAGGAGGCGACCGGCCTCACGCTGACGGACTCCACCGGCATCAAGGACGAGCTGCCGCCGATCACGACCTTCCTCAATCGGCTGCTGGCGCTCACCATCGCGCTTCAAACCGTTCTGTTTACGGCCTTCGAGCAATTGCTAAATGCGAAAATCGAGGGCGCCATCGCCTCCGGTGCCTACGACATCGGCTTGGAAACACTGCGTGCGGAGAGCTTCGTCGTCACCGAGCGACGCGTCATCCATGTCCATGCCGCCACCGGTGCGGAAACGCGACTGCTGACCATCGCCCAGCGCAAGCGCAATCGACCCGTTTCACTTGCCGATGCCCTTGCTCAGCTTCACGATCCCCGCGCGAAGCTCCTGGTCAACAACCGATCCGGCCGCGCCGCCGTACAGGTGCCAGCGCCAGCGCTGATGCTCGACAATGGCGAGATCGAATGGCGCGTCCGGCTGATCCGGCCGATGGAGCACCATCAGGCCTCATTGAAGATGATGGCGGAGAGCCACTGGGTTGAGGCTGAGCAGGCTGCATTCGCTGACGCCTGGAGTGTCGAGACGGCTGACGTGCCCGAATTCACGGACAGCACTATCCATGTCGTTGCCGGCATGCTGCTGCCGATCTGGAAGCGTCTGCCCAGGGAATTCTCACGTGTGTACCGGCTCCAGACTGACGATGGCGAGCGCATCATCGGTCGTCAGGTCCCGCCAGCATGGATCGCAGGCGCACTGGCAACAAGCTCGCCTTCGATCACAGCCAGTGATGCTTTCGTTGCGCTACTGGGCGGTCGAACGATCCTCGACCTCGCCGATGGTCTGCAGCTTCGGCGCAGCCGCCTCATGGGCGTCAGCCGAATCGAGCTGACGGGCTTCAACGACACAATGCGTGACCGTCTTTCGGCTTACGGCCTCTTCCGAGAGATCATCTCCTGGAAGCTGCGCATGTTCGTGCCCGCCGACGCATCTGGACCCGCAATTCTGGGCAAGTTGCTGAAGGGCTATCCAGTCCAGCGCATCGACACGCGGGAGGATGCGTGATGGCCCGCCACGATGCGTCAGAACTGGCGCACCGCCTCGGCCAGCAGGCTGAGGCGGTTTGTCGCTACTATCTTTCAAACGGGCATCGCGAGGGCCGCTACTGGCTTGTCGGCGATGTGCAAAACACGCCGGGCCGCTCAATGTTCGTGCGTCTCGTCGGGTCAGCGAACGGAAAAGGAGCCGCCGGCAAGTGGGCCGATGCGGCGACTGGCGAGCATGGGGACCTTCTAGACGTCATCCGCGAAAGCCGCGGCTTCAGCAACTTCAAGGACGTTGCGAATGAAGCAATGACGTTTCTCGGCTTGCCGCATCCCGAACCAGAGCAGATTTCTCCCCGGCCGAAATCGGTAGACACGCCATCCGGATCATCTGAAGCAGCGCGTCGGCTGTTTACGATGTCGCAGCCGATTGCGGGTACGGTCGTAGAGGCGTATCTGCGCAACCGCAGTATTACCGCTTTGCACGGGACCGAAAGCCTGCGTTTTCACCCGCGCTGCTACTACCGGCCCGACGAACACGCGCCGACTGAGACCTGGCCGGCGATGATCGCATCCGTCACCGATCTCGACGGCCATTTGACTGGCGCACATCGCACCTGGCTTGATCCTTCCGGCAGAGGCAAGGCATCGGTCGGT
The DNA here is from genome assembly GCF_040320005.1 of Mesorhizobium sp. M0816. Taxonomy (NCBI): domain Bacteria; kingdom Pseudomonadati; phylum Pseudomonadota; class Alphaproteobacteria; order Hyphomicrobiales; family Phyllobacteriaceae; genus Mesorhizobium; species Mesorhizobium sp. M0816. The sequence continues at coordinate 35,771 of NZ_JAMYOT010000001.1, forward strand.
ACGCCGAGGCGCGCGATGGGCGATCTTCTCGGTCACGCGGTTCGCTTTGGCCTGCCGGGCGACGTCATGGCGGGCGGCGAAGGCATCGAGACCGTCTTGTCGCTTCGATGCATCCTGCCCGATATGGCTATGGCAGCGGCACTTTCGGCCGCCCATCTTGCTGCCATGCTGTTCCCCCTCACGCTGAGACGGCTCTACATCGTGCGCGACGCCGATCCAGCCGGTAACGGCGCGCGTGACACCTTGATCGAAAGAGCGAATGCTGCCGGGATCGAGGCGGTCGTGCTCTCGCCGGCACTTGGGGACCTCAACGAAGATCTCTGTACGCTAGGCGTGGATGCCGTTCGAGCAGCAGTCCGTGTTCAGCTCGCCCCGCAGGACATCGGCCGTTTCATGGCAGTGGCGGGATAACTCGGAACGAACAGCCTGTCCGCTGTCGCTTGCATCGCTTGGATGCTCCTGAAGTCGGAGAGAACCGCGCCTGCGGGCCTTCGAGAGGGCGATCGGCCAGCAAACGACCCGGACCCGCAATGTCTTCGGCCGACTATTTTCCGGCGCGCTCCCCAAGGGAGCGCTTTCCATCGCGAAGCAAAATAGCCGGCCTTCACCCTCCTCCGCTGACACTCCGGCCCTTCGCTTCGCTGCGGGTGCAGGTCCGTCCCGTCCGCCGGCTTCCGTCGCCATGAAGGCCGCGAGGGTCGCGGTCCAACCGGCGGAGCATCCAATGAGCGAGCATGACGACTACGAACCACAGCACTCGTCTTCACCCATCGACCTCGTCCTCACCGAACTCCAGCTCTATGGCTACCGACCCTTCGCGGATGAGCCTGATCCTCGACCGCTTCCAGAGGGCCACTGCGTCGCCGGCGCGATCGCCGACATCTTCGACGCCCTCATCGCGGCACTGCAAGACACTCGCCTCGAGCCCGATCTCGACGATCTTCTGTGGTCGACCGTCAACATCTTTCACCGCGCCGCAGATCGGATCGAGCGCGAACTCGATCACAACGAGCAGGCGCAACGCCGCAGCCAGCGTGAGCAGGACGGCAGCGAAGTGAAATCCGTCGACCTGGAACGCCTGACGGCCGAAGGGCAGACGCTAATCGAACGCCAAAGCGCCTTCGAACTGATGCGTGATCAGGCCGCGGAGCACTACGAGCGCCACACCGGATCGAGTTGGCGACCGCGCAGCGGATCGATGGTCAACCACCGCAACATGACCTCTGCGCTGATCGACAGCCGCGACTTTCTCAGCGCCAAGAAACGCGCCTCGCAGGAAGTCCTTCTGCCACCTGGCCCGAAAATCGCCTTCACCGCTGGGCTCGACTTCAATGACCACCAGCTGATCTGGGCCAAGCTCGACCAGGTCCACGCCAGGCATCCCGACATGGTCTTGATGCACGGCAAATCGCCGAAGGGTGGCGAAAAGATCGCCTCCTGTTGGGCAGACCACCGCAAGGTACCCCAAATCGGCTTTGCCCCTGATTGGACAAAGCATGCCAAAGCCGCCCCGTTCAAGCGCAATGACGCAATGCTGGAGGTACTGCCGATAGGCGTCATCGTCTTTCCCGGGACCGGAATTCAGGACAATCTTGCAGACAAGGCAAAGAAGCTCGGCATCCCAGTCCTCGACTTCCGCCCCAAGGGAGGCGGCGCGTAAGCGCTGCCCGCCCCTACCCTTTTTTCGATTGTACGATACGGCCGCGATCGGGCAGCGCGTACTGTATTTGCAGCTCGCTGGAGTGCTTGGCCCGGGATGCCGGATCTCAGGCTCCCAGCGCCGCCCGTCTTTTTGCGATACTCAAGTCCGCGCCCTAGCAAAGGCGCGCGACGCCGTCACGCTTGCCGTCAACGTTTCAGCTGCGTCGCAGCTGGCATCACAGCTGCGAATAACGACGCCTGTTTAACCGAACAGGGCCTGGATCTGGGCGAACTCACCGAACAACCGGCGTGGGCAGGATGCTTTTTTCGGCCGTCGCATTGTTAGCGTCGTCGCTGACTCGGCATCGCGCGACGCACAGTTCGAATCCACCACGGCGTGCCGTCTCGTTCCAAAGATAGCGCATATCCGGTGGTGCACGTCAGCCGTGACTTGAACCATCACGTGCGTGTCTTATGCGCGTTGCTGACAACAGCTTGCGACTTCGCGATGCCTGTACAGAGGAGCATCGACGCCGGTGATCGTCGTAGCCGGGATTTCGCCAGCGACGGTATCGCCAGGTTCTCCGTTGATGTCTCTATCTGGTGGGCCGCTCCAAACGGCCTCTTTAATGGGCTGATCTGGCCGAAGGTCGGCTGCGCCTCGATCGCCTAAGCCGCAATGGCGCCGATCGACTTTCTTCCCCTGCCGGCTGCGCCGTCATTCCTCGCCAAACAACAAAGTCGCTTGGCTGCCATCCTCCGCTGGCGCTGCGGTCGCAAGCGATGCGGCGTCGATCGCCTCCGGCCCGCCGATCGCCATCGAGGCCGCAATGGTGCGGGCTCGAAACAGAGTTCAAGGAGAAAACTCATGGCGATAATCGGAACCTTCAAGAGGACCGGCAACAACGAGTTCACCGGCGAAATCGTCACTCTCTCGCTCCAGACCAAGAACGTCCGCGTCGTGCCCGAGACCAACCGCTCTGGCGACAGCGCCCCCAGCCACCGTGTCTTCGTCGGGCGGGTCGAGATCGGCGCCGCATGGTCCAAGCGCTCCAATGACGGCCGCGACTATCTCGGCGTGAAGCTGGACGATCCGAGCTTCACTGCTCCGATCTACGCCAACCTCTTCAACGATGAGGAAGGCGAAGGCTACAGCCTCATCTGGTCGCGCCCCAACGGCCGCCGCAACGCGGAGTAAGGCCCCGACCAAGGCTCCGCCCGGACGAACAGGGCGGGGCCGTCCTCCTTTTCACGACAAGATGAGCGCAGTCGCTGCGCAACGAGCTCCGTCGGACTTTGGGGCGACTACCTGTCGTGTTCCCGGCTGGAGACTTCATTCCTGCATGTTGCCTCGCCGATAATCGAAAATTCGCGGTGCTTCCCGCGTCAACTCACGGTGCCGATTTTCTGATCAACTCGCATGGGTCCACATTCAGCGCAGTTGCGATCCTCCCAAGAACACTGATGCTGGCCGAGACCCGAGCGCGCTCGATCGATCCGACGTAACGCATGCTCAGTCCAGAGCGGGCGGCCAGTTCCTCCTGCGTCACGTTCTGGTCATGGCGCAGACGACGCATGTTGGCCGCCATGATCTCCTTGAGATTCATGACGGATTAGGGACCAGAAAGGGAACTATCGTTCTAGGAATGATCGTTCCTATTCGCTATGATTGGTGCTCGATCTAAAGGACGGCTCCTTCGAGATCGCGATCGAAATATGAACGGTCAAATACCATGCTTAAACCGCTGCTCGATCCTGATGTCGCCGACATTGCGCCGGATGCCCCGGTCCTGACCGGCTATGACGAGGAGCGTCTGCTCACCTACATTCGCCTGCTTGACGCGGCAGCGGAAGATGCCGATTGGCGAGAGGTGGCCAGGATCGTCTTGCATATAGACCCGGAGCAGGAGCCGGAACGAGCGTTCCGGTCCTGGGAGACCCATCTTGCCCGCGCGCGATGGATGACGACCAGCGGCTACCGATATCTTCTCGCTGGCGGCGCTCCGCACTGACGCGGCCGGCGCTCCATTTTGCTGAATCGGCATAATGGTTTGCCGACTCTCAAACTATCCAACTTCCTTATCCCCCTGGAATGTTGACGCCGACGCCTCACATCCGGGTACGCGGAGAGGACAGGAACAGTGCAAGGCGATTGGACCGATCCGGCGGCGTATTCACACATGTGCAGCTACCAGGCTACGGAGTTCGCTGCCGAGTATCTGATCCGGAATGACGAATTCGTGGCAGAGTGCAGCCAGCTTGCATCGCAATTCGCTGGTTCTGGAGAACCTGCCGGTCAGCCCGATCTCGCCGCCCGTTGGGGCGCGCGATTTCAAAACTGCCGGTGCCGGACTTCCGAAAGTTGACAATATCATCTGGACAGAACAGGCCTCGCCGCGCGTGCTCAGGGTCATGCGGGTATCTGCATCCCATCAGACAGTTCGACCTTCCAGCCTTGGCGGAGCCAGCGTTTGGCCGCAGGACGAAGGCCTTCACATTATTTGGTCTACCTTAATTGGGAAAAGTTATCTCGTCGCTGACGACCGCGCCGGTGAATTCAACGCTATCCTTCTGCCGCTCGACGCTGCATTCGAGACGCGGCTCGATGCAGCGCGCCGGTTCTGGCGCGCACTGAACGGCCGGGCAGCCAGTCCATCTTACGGCGCGCTGCCGCAACAGACCAAGATCAGGCATATCCTCAATTTACGCGCACATGATGGTCACCGCACGGGTGCAACCTATCGTCAGCTCGCGGAGGTGCTGTTTTCGCAGGAGCCGATTGTGCCGCGAGATTGGCGTGATCATCATCTCCGCCACAAGGTCCGAGCTATCTTACGCCGTGCAGCTTTTTTAGTCGCCGGCGGCTATCGCGATCTTCTCTTCTACCCCCACAACCGCAGCGAAAAGTCCGGCCGCCGAAGTCCTTCTTCGGGGTAGCAAAAACGCGCCCCCCAATCTTTGCCCTCCCTCGCCTTTCCTGATTTCGATCATGGTCCACTTCGCGCGTCCCGGCAGGCCAGGACGACAGCAGAACCGAATGGAGATCGAGCGATGTCGAAGGGTCCCGCGGACGCGCCCCAAAAGTATTTGCGCACGAAGGAGGCAGCACCCATCGTCGGGCTCTGCGCCCGCACACTCGAAAAGCACCGGACCTACGGCACCGGCCCAAAATACCGAAAGGTCGGCGGGCGCGTTCTCTACGACATCAACGACCTGCACGCCTGGATAGAGTTGGGCGCACGCACTTCCACCAGCGATGCCAACGCGACCTATGTTCCGCCGGCAAAACCCCATGCAGCCCGCGCGCCCGCCTATGTCGGCAGGCGCGACCGCAGCTCCTGATCTGTGGCGCACCGAAAATGCAGTATCGCGAGACCGTTCAGCAGCAATTTGCGCTGCCTCATGTCCCCTCATCCGACTTCCCTCCACGCAGCACGCGGGACGTCGTGGCGTGGCAGCTCGTCTTATTGGTGAAATCCCGCCGCCTGACACCGATCCACTCTCATGCGCGCGAAGAATCGACCTGCGTAGAGGCGGCAAGTGTGCACGGCATGGCAACGATTTGGAACGCTGCCATCCTGGTCTGGGCTGTGTCGCAAAACATCCACGCGCAAGCCAGGAGATTGCAACCGCGCCGCCTGGTAGCGGCGAAACAGCAGCAAACCCTGACCTTCAGGTCGCCGCGTCAACGGCGGCACGTCCACAGCCGGATAGCCGCACGCGAGCAGCCGAGTCCATACACGGGCAAGCGTCTTAAAGCTTGCCTGCTGCGCCCCGGGATCAAGTCATGAGCAAGCGCACAAAGATCATCGCCACCATGGTTGGCGGCGCAGTGCTCGCCGCGGCGCCGGCATGGATTAGCCATCCGCCGATATCCATCTGGAACGCATCGGCGAGCATCCCCGTCGGGCTCTATCGCGTCCAGCCGGCCGACAAAATCGGTATTGCCAATATCGCCGTCATCATGCCGCCCGAGCCATTGGCGGCCTTCATGGCAAGACGCGGGTATCTGCCGAAAAATGTGCCGCTCCTGAAGCGTATTTTGGCACTCGGGGGCGCAACCGTCTGTCGCCAAGGCACAACGATCATCGTCAACGGCAAGACGTATGGACATGCGCGCGAGCGTGACAGTCGCGGTCGACCCCTGCCCATCTGGCAGGGCTGCCGCGACATTGCCGAGGCCGACGTCTTCCTTATGAATCCGGGTGCAGCCGACAGTTTTGACAGCCGCTATTTCGGCCCGCTCCCGCTCTCATCGATCGTTGGCCGTGCGGTTCCCGTCTGGACCACGGAGCGCACCACTCCGGTGCTGGATATCACCAACGATCCCCTCGCTAGCGAGCCGTGACGGCTCGGCTCGACGCGCACTAACACTCAGAAAGGAGCACTGCAATGACCCAGATCGGAACCTTCACGCGCAATGATGACGGCTTCTTCGGCAATCTCTCCACGCTAACAATCGAGGCGAAGATTGCCATCCTGCCTGCCGAGAAATCCAAAACCGAAAACGCGCCCGACCATCTGATCTATTGCGAAGGGATGGCGGTCGGTGCGGCTTGGGACCGCGCCGGAGACAAGGCTGGGGATTACCTCTCCGTCTCAATTGACGACCCGTCCTTTACGCAGCCGATCCGCGCCAAGCTGTTTCGGTCCGATGCAGAGAACAGCGTCTGGAGCCTGCACTGGAACCGATCATCGAAGCGCGACGGGCGAGGCTGAACAGATGCTTCTGGAGCCCTTCGACGAATCTTTCTCGCCAACCCTTTTGATCCATTGCGCGCCGGTCAAACCCTTCGATCCGACCGCCCGCGAGGCAGCCCAGAGGGGGCCGGACACTTGCTTGTGGCTGCGGACGCCGATTTCATCACAGTTTTGGCAAAGCCGGTTCGATCGGCGAGCCCCTGCCCTTAACGGAAGCGAACACCGTCGCAGGCTGGCAGCGCATCGGTTCTGCGGTCTGCGGGATGCAGCCCACAGAGGCATGACGACGTTTGCCGCATGTGTCATGCTCGGCTTCGTGGCGCCCGAAACTGGTGCAGCGGCTTCCTCTCATGGTGAACGGCCGGCGCACTCCGAGTCGACGATCTTGTCGGCTGGCCCGTGGTCGCGGCATATCCGGGAAGCGTCAAAACGCTTCGCCATTCCAGAGCGGTTGCTGCGCGGCGTCATGCATGTTGAGAGCGTCGGCGATGTTCGTGCGCTTTCAAGCAAGGGCGCAATGGGCTTGATGCAGATCATGCCGGCGACGTGGGAAGAACTGCGCATCAAATACCGTCTCGGTGACGATCCCTATCAACCGCGTGACAACATTCTTGCAGGTGCAGCATATCTTCGCGAAATGCTCGACAGCTTCGGGCGCAGCGGCTTTCTTGCCGCTTACAATGCCGGTCCTGGTCGGTACACGGAACATCTCATAACCGGCCGTCCGCTGCCACGCGAGACGGTCGACTACGTCAGGAAACTCGCGCCGCTGCTCGATGGTGCAGTTCTCAGTCCGCGGCGCGCGCGGCAGGGAAGGGGCAGAGCCAGCTCGCTCCGTGCAACGATCTTTGCGCATCCCCATGACATTCGGAACGCCACTGCATCGGATGGCAATGGTTATGGCGAGACGATCTTTGCGGCGATTCATTCGTCCGCAATGCGGTCGCCAATGGGCAATCCTGTTGCGGACCTGACCGCGATCGAGCCACGGCCGGGTGAAACCGATTTCCAATCGAACCACGCTGTTTCCGGCCTATTCGCTCAGCCCTCTTTAGCCATATCGCGATGATCGCCACGTTCCTCCTCAATTGCATTCCGGCCTGTTCCGTCGCGGAAATTGCGGCGGAAGGGTTGGCTGTGGATGAGAACAGAGAGATTGGCAGGATAAAGGGCCGCGAGGTGCGGCTCGGTTCGGCCGATTGTTTTCCTTACGATTTTCGTCTCATTTCGCAATGTGCTGGCACAATCAGCGATGTGCGCTATTCCCAATTTTTCAGTCTTTCAATGGAAACCGCACCTCGTGGCCGTCTAGCATGAAGCGTGACGATAGCTTTCGCGTCCGCCCCGGTCGCATCCGCTCCCGCGCCGGCCAGCGCGCACGACCCTTCATCTTCCAGGCTCTTGCGGCCACACAGCGCGCCGGCGGGCACCTTACACGCGAGGGTCGGATCACCTCCCCGCGAGCTTCAACGTTTGGCCGCGGCAGGTCAGCGAGCATCCGCGCCAGTCGCCTCATCTCTGACAGCTCACGCGGCGCCGTCGTCAAGACCCGTGTGGTACGGCAGTTCAGAGGGTCTGCGCCACTCGCCACCCATCTCAAATATCTTCGCCGCGAAGGTGTTACACGTGATGGTGAGAAGGCGAGGATGTTCGGTCCCGACACCAAAGATGCAGATCATGACGCCTTCTGCGACCGCTGCAAGGATGATCGGCATCACTTCCGTTTCATCGTTTCGCCGGAGGATGCAATGGAGCTCGGCGACCTCAAGAACTTCGCTTGTGACCTGATGGTCGACATGGAGCGCGACCTCGGCACGAGGCTCGACTGGATAGCCGTCGATCACTGGAACACCGAACATCCGCACGTTCACATCCTCGTTCGCGGCGTTGCCGACGATGGCGAGAGCCTTGTCATCTCGCGCGACTACATCCGCCAGGGCATGCGCGATCGGGCGAGCGACATTCTCACCCAGACGCTTGGGCTCCGCACGGACCTCGACATCCGCCAGGCCATCGAGCACCAGGTCGACACTGAGCGCTGGACGCAGCTCGATCGCCAGCTTGTTCGTGACGCCGACCGTCATGGTATCATTGATCTCGCGCCACACCCTGATCGCCGGCCCGACGAGTTCCTGGGGCTCAAAGTCGGCCGGCTGCGGCAACTGGAAAGCCTGGGCCTCGCGAACGAGATCGGTCCCGGCCAGTGGATGGTGGTCGAAGAGGCCGAGGCCACTTTGCGCGCCCTCGGTGAACGCGGCGACACCATCAAGCGCATGCACCGCAGCCTCACTGTGCATGGGCTAGAAAAAGGGACGGCCGACTATGTGCTGGCCGCCGAAAAGATTGATGCGCCCGTGATCGGCCGACTGCTCGAACGCGGCCTTGATGACGAACGGCGCGGCGCGGCCTATGCCATCGTCGATGGCATTGATGGACGCACGCACCACATTCGCTTCCATGACCCTGATGCGGCCGGAGACTCCGACCCGGGCTCGGTCGTGGAGTTGTGCCGCGATGCGAGTGCAAATGGCGGTGGCCGGGTCACGCTCGCGGTCCGCTCCGACCTCTCAATCGAACAGCAGGTCCATGCTTCCGGCGCGACTTGGCTCGATCGCCAACTCGTTGCACGCGAGCCTGCCGAATTCGGTGACGGCGGCTTTGGCAGGGACGTAAGACAGGCACTGCAAGATCGGGTCGACCACCTTGTCAGCCGCGATCTGGCCAGGCGCGAGGGACAGCGCGTCATTCTTGTGCGCAATCTGATCGATACTCTACACGATCATGAGGTGGAATCGCTCGGTGCCCGCCTCGCCGCCGAGACGGGCCTCTCATTCACGAAGGCTGCCAACGGCGATCATGTGGCTGGGATTTACCGGCGGCGTTTCTCGCTGGCTTCAGGCCGGCTCGCGATGATCGACAATGGGCTCGAATTCAAGCTCGTGCCCTGGTCGCCGTCGCTCGAAAAGCGATTGGGTAATCAAGTCATCGGGGTCGTGTGCTCGGATACGGGGGGCGTGGATTGGAACCTGGGAAAGAAGCGCGGCATCGGGCTATGAAGGTTACAGGCGTATGCTCTATCCTGATGCTGGGAAGCCAGCACGGTCGCACATTCTATTTGTACCCGCACAGTGAAGCGCCGATTGCCTCGCAAAATAGGGACTTTGCGCATCCTCGATTCAGTCTGGCGCCCGCGATCGCGGCACTGGCGCTGTTTGCCTTCGTCTATCATTGGAACAGCTATCTGTGGCCGCTGACAGTTTTGCAGGGCAATGCAGAGGATTATCCGATCGTCATTAGCCTCAGCCGCCTGCTCAGCTACAACAGAGGCGCCCTCAATACAGGACTGGTCATGGCCGGCGCCACGCTCGCCGTGCTGCCGCCATTGATGCTCTTCGCCTTCCTGCAGCGCTTCTTCGTGGATTCGATCGTCGGCTCGGCGGTCAAGGGATAATGGACCAGCGCGGCGCTCTGTGCTAAGGTGTACACAGATCAACACAGGACACCGCTATGGCCGCTAGCACCACTATGACAATTCGCGTCAGTCCCGATGTAAAGGAAAAGCTCGACCGGATCGCAACCGACACCCGGCGTAGCAAGTCGTTCCTCGCAGGTGAAGCCGTCGCAGCGTATGTCGATCGCGAGCTTGAAATCATTGAAGGTATCAAGCGCGGCCTTGCTGATGTCGAAGCTGGGCGCATCGTGTCTCATGATAAGGCCATGGCAGAAATTTATGCCGCGATTGATGCCGGCATGGGCCGCAAGGTGTGACGCGAGCCGTTCAGTGGTCTCGCGGTGCGCTGGACGACATCAAGGAACAGATCGCCTATATCTCGCAGGATAATCCGCGCGCTGCGCGCCTGGTCGCAGACCGGATTCTGGACGCAGGGGCCGCGCTTGGGGAAATGGCAACCGGGCGACCCGGCCGTCTATCCGGCACCTATGAAAAGCCTGTGAGTCGCCTGCCCTACATCATCGCTTATGCCGTGACCGCCAAGGGCGGCCGGGAAAGCATTTCAATTTTGCGGGTGATCCACGCAGCGCGCGGTTGGCAGGACGAGGAATGGCCGAACTAAGCAAAATCTCGCGACGAAGGGGCTTTAATCGCGAGCGGATTTGCTGCCAACAATTTTGACAGCAAGCTGCCGGTATTGCTCCCGAGTTTAACCGGAGACCTGGGTGGGAGCATATACGTCGAGCGCGTTCTGAGTTTCGTCCGTTCGCAATGAGTTATGGCTGCTAACGATCTGGCAAAACCATGATTCAGTCCGCGGTCAGCACGACCTTGACACTCTGTGAACGGTCGACGGCAAGTCGGAAGGCATCGGGGGCGCAAGAAAGCGTGCGCTCGGCGGTCACCAGTTTCAGGACGTCCACCTCTCCCGACACGATGAAATCGACTGCGCGACCGAACTCCGTACCGAAGCGGAAGGTGCCTTTGAGGTCGATCTCCTTGGCCATCACTGCATTGGCAGGCAGCGGGATCTGGCCACCGGGAAGATTGCCGACCTGGACCACCGTGCCGCCGCGCCGGACACTGGCGATCGCCGCGGCAAGGCCGGCCGCGCTGCCAGAAATCTCGAACGCCACATCAAGCGAACCGCCGGCAGCAAGCGCCTGGAGCTCGGCGTCGCCGCCGGAAAGGTCGATCGTCCTGTCGGCGCCCAAACTGCGGGCGAAGGCGAGCGGAGCGGCGGCGATATCGGCGACCGTAAGCTCAGCGCAGCCGGCAAGCCTGGCCGCGAGCATGGTCAAGAGACCGATGGGGCCGGCACCGAACAGGATGACGTTGCGGCCCCTGATGTCGCCCGCCCGCGCGACGGCGTGCAGGCTGACCGCTAGCGGCTCGGCAAGTGCGGCCGCCTGGTAGGCCACGTCAGATGGAACCTTGAAACATTGCGCGGGCGTGGCGTCGAACAGGCTGGCGAAGCCGCCGGCCGTGGCGGCGCCGATACGATGGTCGGCTATGGCGGCAACGACACTACTATGTCGACAACGCTGGCGACAGGGTGTGTCTCGGGTCGCTCAAGGGTCCGTTCCGGACATATCGGCAGGAGGCTGCACCGCTCTAACGGCCGAGGCCCAATCAATCCGAACGACCGAGTTCGATCTCGATACGTCGTCGATGAAATGCCGCCTAAAGACCGACGCTAGCCAGAGCCGAACCTATCAATTCAACGCTTCTCGGGTTGGGAAATGGCCCGAAATTGTTTCTGATTTTCTGGCTGGCGATATCAGGGTCCTTCGTCCGAAGCTGGCCGAACAGTTCGCGGGCCTCGTCCTTGAGGCCGAGATGCGCCAACGCAGCCCCATAATAGCGGAGTGTCGGGGGATACGAAATCTCGCGCCCCCCCGGTTCAAGCGCGAGAGCGCGACGCCCCTCGCGGGCGGCCGCTTCGAAATCACCCGACATCGCCTCAATCATGCACAGTGACGTCGCGAAGCAATATCGAAACGTCAAGTTCTTTCCAAGTATCTCTGCCTTCTTAGCCGCTGCCCTAGCCTCTGAATAACGTCCAGTATAGAAGTTTAGCATAGAGAATGCGTCGTAGTACATGACATTTTGTGTACCCGTCTGCCTTGCTTTTTCCAAATATTCTCCGGCAGTAGTGAAATCTTGAAGGAGGAACGCGTGTACGTGGGCGCATAGAGACAGGGCTGCGCCATTAAATGGATCAAGGTCCATAGCCACGCGCATGTCGTCCTTGCACTCTTCGATCGTAAGGCGATAGTCGTAGGCATGCGAACGGTCGTAAAGAAATACAGCCTGATACGCGCGCCAAGCATGAAAGATGCCCTGGCGGCTGAGTCCATTTGCTTCGGTCAGCGTCGCACGGCTGGCTCTGACGTCGGACGGGCTAAGGCTGAACATCTGCGCTGTAGCAGTCAGAAGCCGTTTTCGGCTGAGATGGGAATCGTCCAGCGCATCGAGCGAGAGAATGTTCCGGTGCAGGAGACGGTCAACACAGTTGGTTGCGAAGGCCTGAAGATCCCGCTCCAGTGCCAGCGTCTTTCCGCCAAGCTTTACCACCGTACTCATGCTGACCATAACGTCCCGGTTGGTCGAACCGACGCACATAATGGCAACCGCCAGAGTATCGTAGGCGCTCTCCGTCTTGATCAGCAGATCCAAGTCCTGCGCGTCGGCAGCACTTCGCGGCCCGTTGCGAGCGGGATCCGGGACGGAAACCCGAAAGCAGCCCGTTTCCTCAAGGCCGGAGATGACGGCCTGCCGAAAGAGTTCAGGCAAAATCATGGCGCCGACCGCACCATTGTGCCAAGCATCCAAGCCGATGCTCACGACCAGACGCCTGTCGGGCTGCGCGCCACTGCGTCGAGTGTCGTCGGCCCCCGGACTGGTCACTCTCGGCGCCGCCGTTTGCCGCTGGCTTCGCCTCTCGCGCAGCCATTCCTCGAACCCTTCCTCTCCAGCAATGTCGAGGCCTTCAAGAAGCGTTCCGTTCGTCTGAGCGCTTTCACCCTCGCCCAATGCGTCGACGTCACACCGGTCGAGCCGAAGGCAGACGGTTTCGCGATCGATATGAAGCAGATCGGCCAAGTCCCCCGCGAGCAGCGCGCGCAACGATGACAGCTCGCGTCGAAGGCTGTTTTGAGACTCCGTCTTCTCGCATCGCCCCCATAGCATGTCCTGCAGCGAGGCTCGGGAACGCTCCCCGTTCCGGGAAAACGCAAGAATCGCAAGCAAGGCACGTGCCTTCTTGCTCGGCACGGCAATCTGACGGCCGTGCATATCCTCAAGTCGAAAGATGCCCCGCAGCGTAAGCCGCGCGATGAGTTGCATGGCCATTTCCAGCCTACCCTCGAAACCCCGGCCATCTCTATAGCATAGACCGCAAAAGAATACACAATCTCACTCGATCGCGCGTTCAGTGATGGTCTTTTCACGCATTTTTCACGCAACAACGACGGAAATTCGGACGGTTTTGGAACGCGGGCATGGTCATTTCCCGCGTCGGCGGCGCACTGAAATCAAAATCTTGCTTGCGCTACCAAGATGGAGGCTAAAAAAATGTTAGATCAATTTGATCCGATCTTGTTCTGGAGCAGGGCTTCACTCGAAGCGCAACGCCAGGACTATACGTTCGGCGATGGAACGGGCATCGACGAGGCCGGAAAAGGCCGAACAAAGCTTGAACCGAAAGTGGGCGGGCCGACGCGTGCGTCCCGCGCGCTGGCAATCGTGCATATCGCCATGTACGACGCCCTGCTGATGGCCGATCCGGCTTCATTCCACAACAACCATCATCGGTTTGCTCGGCTGGCCGCATATCAGCCCATGCTCCCTGCCGCGCCTGCCGTGATCAGCCGTGAAGCCGCTGTCGCCGGAGCGGCGTCGGTCACGATCCGGCTGTTGTTCGAAGACGCCTTCGTTGAGCAGCTCGTTACGGAATACCGACTGCATCTGTATGAAAAGGGCCAGTCGGCGCAGGCGATCGAAAACGGGCTCGAGTATGGCGCTGCCATCGGCCGGATGCTCGCGGACGCTCGGTCCGCCGACGGTTCGGGAACACGGGATAGGCAATACCGCGCCTTCGGCCTACCAGGAACCTTCAGCCTTGACCCCTATTCGCCCCTGGGCGCCGCCGTGCTGGGTGCGACATGGGGTTTCGACGTTAGGCCCTTCGTCACCTACCCTGCCGGCGCGATAGAGTTTGTCGGGCCAAGCGAGGCCCTTGGAGAGCGGCCGCCGCAGCCGGGCCAGACAGAGCCCCTGGGGTCGTTTCTCGAAGCAATGAACTGGCCGGCGGATCGCGACCTGGTCGCCGGCAAAGGCGCTGCTCCAGGGACCGACCGGTTGACACGAACAGCCGAGGAAACGCTCATCGGAACCTTCTGGGCCTATGACGGGGTTCGCGGGATCGGCTTGCCGCCGCGCCTCTACAATCAATGTCTTCACGCGATCGCGGAGCAGGCGAACTTCTCGACGGAGGCGTTGGCCGTTCTGCTGGCCATCTGCAACCTGGGAATGGCCGATGCCGGCATTGCCGCGTGGCGCGAAAAATTCACCTATCATGTCGCACGGCCGGCAACCTTGCTTCGCACCAACGAGGCCGGATTCAGGGAGGGTACCGCGTCCGTGCCGACCTTCGATCAGGCCAGGCTCTCAATGCCCGCCGGAGAGGCCGGCAAACCGGACTATACCTCCATCAAGGCATGGCTCGAATTGCCACCCGACACACCTTCGCTGGTCGAATCGGATGCGCATTGGGCCCCCCTCGGGGCACCACAGACGAATTCCGTCCCGCGTGGCGGCGATGGTCCGAAGTCACGAACGCCGCAGTTTCCGGCCTATCCATCGGGGCATGCGACCTTCGGTTCAACCTGCTTCGGGCTCGCAAGCGAGCTGCTTGAAGCTCTGGGCGGCGGCAAAGATCTCGTCTTTGCCTTCGTATCCGATGAGTATGATGGCCGCGCCATCGACCCGGACGGGTCCGTGCGTCCCCACCATGTCCGCCAGATGACGCTTGCCCAGGCAATCCATGAGAATGCCGTCAGCCGTCTCTATCTCGGTGTGCATTGGCAGATGGACGCTGTCGAAGGTGTGCGTCTTGGCCGCAACCTGATCGACGTCATGAAGTCCAACCCCGTTGGGCCTCTGCACGCGATCATCCCCGACGATCCTTTCGAGTCTGAACTCGCCGCCAAAGCAAAGGAGATGATGTGATGAACAACTTTCGCACGCGTATGGCGAACCAACTTAGTCATAGCCGCTGTGAAGATCCAGCTCGGCCGATCACGCCGGCCTCGTCAGAGACGTTAATCGTCGAGCTCAAGGACGACACGCTCTCGATCAGCGACACGCATCTGTTCGACTTCCCGAATAGCAAGCATGGGCTATTTGCCGCCAATAACCGCATTCACGCACGCAAGGTCAAACAGGACGGCGACGACACCGTGTTCGAAATGCTGGAAAAAATCGATCAGCCGGACGCCAAGCCGTTTCTAGTCCTTGCAGGCCGGCCGCATGACTGCCGCCTAAGCATCGGGGCCGACGGGATTCGCCGATTGCGAGCCTACGGCACCGATGATGGAAACGGACGCCTGAACTGCGGCGGGTGGATATTCGACGCCCTGCAGTCGTCTTCCGCCTGACATTCCCCAAATCAATGGACGCCATCGGTTGCGGTGGCGTCCACACCCGAAACGCGATCACTCTGTGGGAGAAATAAAATGGACAATTATCCGGTATGGGGACTTTTGATTGCTTTCAACGGAGCGACTATATTTCTTCTGCGCTCCGTATTCACAAGCATTGACTACAAATCGATTATGTTGGAGAAGAATATCCAGGACGACAACGGCGTAGCTCCTGTCGAGAGCTACAGTCGTGTAGCCGGCATGCTTGGGGCATCTTTGATGGTTACGCTATTCTGGGGCGCGAGCAACGTCGTCCTCTACTTTGCGATCGTGCGGCCCGATCAGGTTTCTGGAATCGTCACCAGTGTCGGGAATTTTCTTTTCTACGGCGCATCGCTCTTTCTTCCATACGCGGCCAACCAACTGAAGGCGATGTTCCAGAAGCCGGCATGACGACCGCTTGCAGAAATTATAACACGGGGCAGCCTTTTCGAAGAAGGCTGCCGGGCAAATGGGGGACAAAGAGATGGGACTTCAACCTGTTGACCAACTGGATTTTAGGATCAGTTCGAATATCGTCCTGACAAGACGCGGCGAAATCGGCTTTCTTCAAACAGACAACGCTCTCTTCACGGAATTTTTTAAAGATCTGCCCAATGCGAACAAGTTCGCTGCGGCCTTTGCGGGATCCCTATCGCGTTCCCGCAGCAGCTTCGAAGTCCTTTCGCGCTCACGGTCCCGCTCGCGGTCAAGATCGCGATCGCGATCACGTTCAAGATCAACTGCGCAGGTGGAGCGCGGCGGCGGCGCAGTCGGCGAGGTTCTCGCGTCCTGGGACGTCGTGAGGCGGCTTTACGCTGCGGGGATGTTGGACGGGACTTACCCTTTCGAGGCCCTGCAGATAAAACCGCCGCCGGGTCCGTCGGAAGCTGCCGCCGAAATTGCAGCGCTTCACGTTCACCAACTGAGCCTTGTCAACGATCGCGCCAGGCAGGAAGAGATCCTGTCGCAGGCCGACACATCCAATCTGTCGGACATCTTTGCCCCTCTCGGCATCGAAAGCGGCGGCTTCGACAGTACTGAGAGGATGATCGAACTGATCCTGCAGGTCGCCGAGCGCGTTGGCTACTTTTACAAGGCCGTCTTCAATCGCCAGCGACCGAACCAGGTGGACTCCCGGTTGAGGCCATTCATCCCCGTTCCGCCTCATGCGGCATTTCCAAGCAACCATTCGTTTCAAATGTTCTGCATCGCCGAGGTTCTCACGCGCCTGATACCGGAACATCCCGGCACAACCGAACTGTTCTTCGTTGCCGAGCGCGTCGCCGAAAACCGTGAGCACGCGGGGCTACATTACCGTTCGGATACGGAGGCCGGCCAGGCTCTGGCCAGGCAGTTCGCACCGTTTTTCATCAATTTGTGCAGCCGCGAGATGCGTCAAGCTCTCCTGGAATGGCACTGAGGGAGGGGAGCTATGGAACCGGACACTGCACCAGGACAGGAGCGGACCGAGTCCCCTCTTTTCTATCTCTGGCATCTTGCCAGCATTGGCTTGCTCGACGCGCAAAGACCAGGCGTTGTGCCGCCAATCTGGTCAAAGGGCCTGCCTGAGAGCCGGGTCGCCATTATCGACAGCGGCTGCACATCGAGGCATCCAAATCTGCCAGCTAGCTGCATCGAAGCCCGGCTGGACGTGGCGGTGTCGACCGACGGAGTAGTCTATCGCGAGGAGGACCGGCGCGCCGCCCGGGATGGCTGGCAGAACCTTGAAGCGACGATGGCTCCAATATTGAAAATGATCGCCGACGACGCCGTTCGCGACGATATTGCCCGGCGCATCAAAGCGATGTCCGAAGGGGAGCCCCGGCTTGTCAACGCTGCCGATCCGGCAGAGCGTTTTGCCGGACACGGCACCTCTTGCGCCGGTCTTATAGCAGGCCGGACACTGAAGGAGCCGCCGGCGGGGTCGGCGCCTGCGCTCGATGGCGCCGTTTTGCCGTACTTTGGCGTGAATCCGTTTGCGACGATTATTCCGGTCGCCACCCCCTACAGCCATGAAATCGCTCCACTTGTCACCGCGCTTCTGCACGCGGTCGCCTGTCGCGCCGATGTCATTCTGCTGCCGCGATCGGTGAACGATCTCGGCAGGTTGGCCAGAGGGAAGAACGCGTCTGGGACGGGTGTTCGCATGACGCGGTTCGACGACGACGAGGCGTTGGCCACCGACAAGAAGATCTTTGAGCATCTCCTGGCAGCGATCGCAGCGGATCGTCCGGTCATTCTCGCGGCCGGGAATGACGGAATGGCCGAACCGGCCTATCCCGCGGCATTGGCGACTGCGACGGAGGCACCCTTCGGAGCGACATCTCTGATCGTTGTTGGCGCGGGCAATCAGCTGGGGTGGCGTTCCGCCTACTCGAGCGGCACCTACGCTTCAGGCGTTACGATCTACGGCCCGAGTGACGACGAGGCTATGATCACCGACCATGTCGTACGAATTGACCTCGCCGCTGAGATGGGCAGCGCAATTGCCAGGTCGGTTGGGCCAGCACGTGCGAAGGCCGGAGCCGAATATTCACCCTTCAGTGTTCTGGCGATTGACGTACCTGCCCGCCTGGCCGGCGATGCGGACGTCATCGACGAAACAACACCCCTGCCGACCGGGCTTCTCTATACCCGCTTCGGCGGAACCTCGGCCGCATCGGCGCTGATTGCAGGTCTGGCTTCGTTGATTCAAGCGAAGGCACTTGCCGACAGCAGCAAACGACACTCCGGCAGCCAATTGCGCGAGCTGCTGCTGAGCAAACGTCCAGCTGAACTGGTGCTTACCTCATCAGGCTCGTCGCGCTCGAAACTTAATAAGGGAGACCAGCCACCCCCTTACGTCCAGATCAGCGACGTCGTGCCAAACAAACCATGAAGGCACGACTGTAAGTCGCGATTATTTGGAGGCAAGCATGGAAGACGGCACAGAGAAGGCAACGGCAGCGGCCGACCCGAGATCTGTATTCCCCGGCTCTGGGAGGCAATGTCCGAAATGTGACGAGCCGATCTCCTTAAAAGCCATTCGATGCCCTCACTGCCTGGCAGATCTCGGTAGAGGGGCAACCGGATGGCAAAAGGTGACACTTGGTGCAAAACTCGTACGCGACTGGATCGGGTTTCCTGCGGCAGTGGCTGCGCTATTAACTGCATTCTTCACCCCGACGGTCGCTGCCATGCTGAGTTGGTTCGACCAAGACAGAGCCTATGTGACGGCCGAGCTATTTAATCCCGACATTGTCAATGTAGGTCTAGACGATCGCGGAGTGAGCGACCAAACGGACAGGGTGACGCAATACATCTCTTTGATCCGCGTCGGCGGAAAGAATACCGGCTATTCTACCGCCTCGATCAGATCGAATTTTCGCTGCGCATTGCAGACCTCCGACGGCGCCGGCATGGATTATTATTTCGACTTCTATGACATTCAATCCCAGAGGAAGTTTTTTCCAACCTTGGACGCCGGACAGTCGATCATCACTTTCGGAAAGCTTACTGGTTCTCAAGAACACGATTCAGCTACGGGTATGAATACCTGTGAATTTTCTTATGTTGACCGGTACGGCCCGCGGCCCCCTTACATCGTGTCACTTTCCGACCGCGCAAGGTCAGAGATTGCAGGGCTCGCAATCGGAGATGAGCAAGCGGAACTACAGTCGCAATTCTGTGCTGGAATGGTGACGCAGATGCGGCTGAGCGACAAAACCATAGCCGACTGTGTAAACGACACACATGCAATCCCCATTGAGCCGATATATTTGTGGAAAAGCGCGGTCGCACGCGCAATGCAATTCTCAACGGCGTTCGGCACGATGACCGGCCAGCAGTCGAAACGTGCCGCGGGCGCTATCCTCGTCTGTAACGACAGCCCAGACAACTGCAAGCAGACAGATGCGAACATGTTGTCCGAAATGGACACGGCACTTAGTCGCTTCCAGCCGCCCATAACAACTTGGTTCTGCAGTTCAAAGCCAGGACTATCTTTGGCGGACTGCACACGGCGTGATTTCCCTCTTCCCTGAGCCGGCGTTCCATCTGAGCGACCCGTTCCACGAAACGTCAGCACAGAACAAGTGATTGAGTTTGACTGCCAACGTTCTCGCGCGGCTCAATGCGTTTGGGCCGTTTCCCGATCAGTCCGCAGTGAGCACGACCTTGACGCTTTGTGAACGGTCGGCGGCAAGAAGGAAGGCGTCGGGCGCGGAAGAAAGCGTGCGCTCGGCGGTCACCAGCTTGAGGACATCCACCTCCCCCGAAACGATGAGATCGACCGCCCGGCCGAACTCCGTGCCGAAGCGGAATGTGCCTTTGAGGTCGATCTCCTTGGCCATCACTGCATTGGCAGGCAGCGGGATCTGGCCACCGGGAAGATTGCCGACCTGGACCACCGTGCCGCCGCGCTGGACGCTGGCGATCGCCGCGGCAAGGCCGGCGGCAGTACCTGAAATCTCGAACGCCACATCAAGCGAACCGCCGGCAGCAAGCGCCTGGAGCTCGGCGTCGCCGCCGGAAAGGTCGATCGTCCTGTCGGCGCCCAAACTGCGGGCGAAGGCGAGCGGAGCGGCGGCGATATCGGCGACCGTAAGCTCAGCGCAGCCGGCAAGCCTGGCCGCAAGCATGGCCAAGAGACCGATGGGGCCGGCACCGAACAGGATGACGTTGCGGCCCCTGATGTCGCCCGCCCGCGCAACGGCGTGCAGGCTGACCGCCAGCGGCTCGGCAAGTGCGGCCGCCTGGTAGGCCACGTCAGATGGAACCTTGAAACATTGCGCGGGCGTGGCGTCGAACAGGCTGGCGAAGCCGCCCTGCATATGTGGCGTCTTCGATGCCGAACCCATGAAGTAGATGTTTTCGCAGAGATTGGCGCGCTCTTCCAGGCATCGCGCGCAATGCCCGCACCAGCGCGACGGATTGACCGCGACATGGTCGCCGACGCCCAGGCCGGGTGCCGCGCCGTTGATCTCGACGACTTCGCCGGAGATTTCATGGCCGAGGACAAGCGGCGAGGTGACGACGAAGTCGCCGGTCCGGGCATGGCGGAAATAATGCAGGTCGGAGCCGCAGATGCCCCCTGCCCCAAAGCGCACCCGCACCATGCCTGGTGCCAGCGGTTCGAGCGGATGCTCCACGACGCGCAGGTCCTGCGGGCCGAACAGCGTCGCCGCAGTCACCTGGCCGCTCACCGGATCAGTCCCATCTCGGTCGGCAGCCAAAGCGTGATGGCGGGTATGAAGGTGATCAGAAGCAGCGCCACGATAAGCGGCACCAGCCACGGCAGGATCGCCATGGTGGTGCGCTCGACCGAAAGCTTGGCGACGCGCGACAGCACGAACAGCACCATGCCGAGCGGCGGGTGCAAAAGCCCGATCATCAGGTTGAGCGTCATGATCAGGCCGAAATGCACCGGGTTGATGCCGTAGACGGCGGCGACCGGCAGCAGGATCGGCACCAGAATCGTGATCGCGGCGATCGTATCGAGGAAGCAGCCGACCACCAGCATCAGGATGTTGACCAGGATCAGGAAGACCCATTTGTTTTCGGTGAGCGCGAAAATGAAGTTCGAAAACAGCTGTGCCGCCTGGCTGACGGTGAGCAGCCAGGCGAAGATCGATGCGGCGGTAACGATGAACAGCACCGACGCGGTCGTTTCGATCGTGTCGAAGCTGGCCTTGGCAAGCAAACGCAGCGTCATCGTGCGGTAGCGCACCAGCCCGAGGAAAAGCGACCAGATCACGGCCGCCATCGCCGCCTCGGTCGGCGTGAACCAGCCCATCGTCATGCCGCCGATCAGGATGACCGGCGTCATCAGCGCCATGACCGCGGAGAAATCGAAATACCAGTCCGCGGCGATCAGCAGCAGCAGCGCGATGCCGACCGCGATGTTGATCGACAGGCCAAGCTGCACAAGCACATAGCAGCCAATCGGAAAGGCAGCCACCACCAGCACCTCGCCCGCCGCTTCGGCGAGCCGCCGAAGCTCGAAAGGCGTGTCGGAACCCCAGCCGCGATTGTACGCAAAGATGGCAACCGTAATCATCATCAGCACGGTCATGACCACGCCGGGCAGGATGCCGGCCATGAACAGCGCGCCGATCGAGACATTGGCCATCATGCCGTAGATGACGAAGGGCAGCGAGGGCGGAAAGATCGGCCCGAGCGTGGCGGAAGCGGCGGTAACCCCGACCGCGGCGTCGATAGGATAGCCGTGGTCCTTCATCGCCTTGATCTCGATGGTGCCGATGCCGGCGGCGTCGGCGAGCGCGGTGCCCGACATGCCGGAAAAGATCACCGATCCGATGATGTTGACCTGCGCCAGGCCGCCCTTCATCCAGCCGACCAGGGCAAGGGCGAAGGAATAGATGCGCCCGGTGACGCCGGCGATGTTCATGAGGTTGCCGGCCAGGATGAAGAAGGGCACGGCGAGCAGCGGAAAGCTCTCCACCCCGGCGATCATGCGCTGGGCTGCGATGATATCGGGCGCCACGCCGTAGATGACGAGGTAAAGGATCGAGGCGGCCGCCATCGAAACAGCGACCGGCACGCCGATGAGCATCAGGACAAGAAAGCCCCCTACCAGAAGCAGCATCGCTCAGACCCCCGCTGTCTCGAACGCACCGGGACGCTCGAGCACCGAATAGCCGCGCCGGTAATTGCCGATAAAGACCTGGATCGAGCGCAGAAGCATCAGCACGAAGCCCGCCAGTACGGCGTAGAAGAACCAGCGCCGCGGCAGGTTGACGGTGACCATGCGCTCATGCGCCACGATCGTGACGTAGCGCCACATCAGCCACGATCCGTAGGCGAAGAATGCGATGCGGACAATATCGACGGCGAGCGCCAGCCAGCGGCCGACACGCTCCGGCAGATAGTGGTAAAGCACGTCGACATGGATATGGCGCGAAAGGCGCACGCACATGGCGGCACCGAGAAAGACAACGACGACGAGCGCGTTGATGGCGATCTCCTCGGTCCAGGCAAAGCTGTTGTTCAGCGCATAGCGGGTGAAGAACTGCAGGAAGACACAGACGACCATGCCCCAGAACACGGCAAGCGTGACCCAATCCTCGATACCGTGGTCCGACAGGTCGACGTCGACCGGCACCTCCTCGAAGGCGTGCGCGATCTCTTCGACGGTGATCTCGGTGTGGTGTTCCTCGGCCATTGGCGCGGGCTCCCGAAGCTGGTGGGTCGTCAAGGATTGGAAAGGCCGTCCGGCGCAATTTGAAGCCGGACGGATGGGCAAGTGGCGAATCCGATTGCCGCCCTATCCTCTTGGTTGAGCATCCGATTTCCCGATGCCCTACTTGATGGCGCGGATCGCTTCCCAATCGGCCTTGTTGTAGCCGAACTCCTCGAAGGTGACCTTCTCCAGCACATTCTTCTCGAAGTCGGCACGGTCGACATCGGTTACGGTGATGCCGCGATCCTTGAATACCTGCACCAGTTCCTTTTCGCGGGCGACGATCTTCGCCGTGGCGCGGGCGGCGGCCTCCTGCATCACCTCGGTGAAGATCTTCTTGTCCTCGTCGGACAGCGAGGCCCAGCGCGACGCCGATATGATGGTGTTGAGATGATCGACGATGTGGCCAGTCAGCACGATGTTCTTCTGCACCTCGTAGAATTTCTTCGCTTCGATGGTGGTCAGCGGGTTCTCCTGGGCCTCGACCGTGCCGTTCTGCAGAGCCAGGTAGACCTCGGCGAAGGCAATCGGCGCCGTGTTGGCGCCGCAGGCACGCGGCATGGCCAGGTAGGCCGGCACGTCGGGAACGCGCATCTTCAAGCCCTGCATGTCGGAGCACTTGGCGATCGGCCGGTTCGAGGTGGTCTGCCGCGTCCCGTAATAGGTGGTGGCGACGATATGATTGCCGGTCTTGTCCTCATAGCCCTTGGTCAGGGCCTTGTAGACGTCGCTCTTTGTGTATTTCAGCAGATGGTCGGCATCGCGGAAAGTGTATGGGAAATAGGTGACGCCGATCGGTGGATATTCGCGCGCCGCGAAGCTCGATCCGGAAATGATGATGTCGACGGTGCCGAGCATCAGGCCCTGGTTGATGTCCGCTTCCTTGCCAAGCTGCGAGGCCGGATAGACGTCGATGGCGTAGCGGCCCTGGGTGCGCTTCTTGATCTCGTCGGCCGCCCACACGGATTCGGTGTGGAAGGGCTCCGTCGTCTCGTAGACATGCGCCCATTTCAGGACCGTTTCCGCCGAGGCCGACGCCATGGGTATAGCAATTGCGGCGATCGCACCGAGCAGAACTGCGTATTTTCTCAGCATCTAATTCCTCCCTGGTTGAATTTGACGGCCGGATCTCCCCCCGGCCAACTGCTATTCCGCAACCTCCTTGGCTGCGGCTCTCTCATCGAAATTGCGTGAGAATCTGATTTGGGACTGGCGCAGATGCTGCTGCATGGCGGCCTTGGCCCGCTCGGGGTCGCGCGCGGCAATTGCATCGCGCACGGCACGATGTTCCTTTGCCGCGACCTGCCAGGAATCGCTGGTCTCGAAATAGATTGACAGGCGTTCGAAGTACGGGTTCATGCGCTGGTCGAAAAGCTCGCCGATGAAGCGCACCAGCACCGCGTTCTCGAGAATGCCGGCGACAGCGGTGTGGAATTCCCGGTCGAGCGCAATGGTCATCTTGTTGGGGTGACGCATGGCCTCCATCCGGCGCAGCACGTCGTCGAGCCGTTCGATATCTGCAGGCCGGACATGGAGGGCCGCTTCGGCGGCGATCGCGCCTTCGACGAATTCGCGCGCGCGCAACAGCTCGAACGGGCCTTCCTCGACTTCGGGTTCGGAGGCGGCGGCGCTCGGCGGATCGGTGACGTAGATACCCGAGCCGACGCGGATGCGTATGCGGCCTTCGACCTCCAGCGCTATCAGCGCTTCACGGACTGTCGGGCGGGAAATTCCGAGCTGGTCGGCCAGATCCCGCTCGGTCGGCAGGCGGTCGCCGACGGAAAACTCGCCGGCATCGATCAGCTGCCTGAGCTGATCGGCTACCTGTCGGTAAAGCCGGCGTGGTTCAACGGCCTGGATCGGCATGCGCGTTTAGTTCCCTCCCGGGCCAACCCTGGTACATTGGTCTGACCCATTGACCGCAGCCTAAACTGACGACCAAGAGAGTCAAGCTGGATAAAAAAGACAGAAGAAGAAGGCGCCCTGACCCATCTATCCGGTGCACCTATGTGGCGCGGCCCGCGCAGCGGAAGGCGGCGCATTGCGAAGTATTGCATGCGTCAGCGCCGTCCTCCGCGAATGACCAGGACGTTTCCGGCGGCAACGAGGACGAGCCCGATGATCGCGTACGCAGTCCAGTCATAACCTTCCAGCGCCGTGGAGATCAAAAGCGCAAAGACGGGAAATATGACGGTCGCATAGCCGGCGCGGGCGCCGCCAATGCGTCCGAGCAGCGTCAGGTAGGCGGCGAAAGCCATGACCGTCGATATGACGGCGAGGAAGACCAGCGAGCCGATATAAGGGGCGGTCGTCGCGAACACGAACGGCTCACCAAGCAGGAAGGCCAGGAACGCCGACCACAAAGTGCCATAAAGCATGCCCCAGGCGCTCGTTGAAACGAGCGGCAGGTCGCGGCGCTGGTTTGCGACGGAGACGAGATTGCCGGCGCAGAAGCTCAGCGTGCCGCAGAGGCACAGGAGAAGGCCCACCAACGTGCCGCCGGAAAGCCCGTTGGCAGCGATTTCGGGAAAGAACATCAGCGCTATTCCGGCGAAGCCGATGATGCCGCCGGCGAGAATGCGCGGCGCCGGGCGCTCGCCGATGACCAAGGCACCGAGCAGCATGTTGATGACCGAGGCGAGCGAAAAGACGACCGAGAGCAAGCCGCTGACGAGATAGCCGGCGCCATAATAGAAAAACAGGAAGTTCGACGAGAAGATAAGGATGCCAAGCACAGCAAAGCGCAAATGATCGGCGATCGGAAAGCGGAGCCGCCGACCGGAAAAACCCGCCCAGGCAAACATCAGCAGCGTGGCGATGGCGAAGCGCCAGACCAGATTGACCTCGTTCGACACGCCGCTGCCGACCTGAAGTTCGATCGCGAACCACGATGCGCTCCAGGCAATGACCGTCAGCGCGTAAAGCCCGTAGTCGACGGGTTCGAAGGGGCGGTCGCGCGTCGTCATGCGCATTTCCGCGTTAGCCGGCTCCAGGGCGTCGTTTGGTTCTTTGGTTACCGACATGCTGGCCAAGACGCTTCCGCTCACAAGACGTTTACAGACCAACCGCCCGCCTTCGCCGCTTCTGGCCCCAGACGACGAGACCGAGCAACAGCAGAGCCGGAATGGCGAACCAATAGCGCGACGTCCGTTCCGCAGGGACAAGCACCTGGTTGATTTCGTCGCCGGGCTGCAGGCCGAATTTGGCCGCCTGGCTGCCCAGTCGCACGACGCCGACTGTCACGCTATCGCCAAGCGCACTGACGTCCAGGCCCGCAGCCTTCAGGCGTTCGGCCGATGAATTTGCGGGCCCGAGTTGTAGCCGAACCAGCTTCGATATCTCATCGCCGTTGAGGTTCAGTGTCGTCAGGCGCAGGCGAACCGCTCCGCCTTCGGCTGTCTCGTCGACGATACGGCTGAGTTCGGAGGCAGGCACTGCCCGATAAGGTTCGCTCACCTGATCGAGCAACAATCCCGGTCTGAACAAGATGAAACAGGCCACAAGCAACGCAATCGTCTCGTACCAGCGGTTGCGCACGAGCATCCAATTCTGCGTCGCTGCTACAAACGAGACCATGGCGAGCGTCGATGTGACCACCATCGCGACGAAGTCGAACGGCCCTTCGAGATCGATCATCAGCAGTCCGGTGTTGAAGATGAAGATGAATGGCAAGAGGCCGGTACGGATCTCGTACTTGAAGCCCTGAATGCCGGTCTTCACCGGATCGGCGCCTGAAATTGCCGCAGCAGCATAAGCCGCCAGCCCCACTGGCGGCGTCACGTCCGCCATCAGCCCGAAATAGAAAACGAACATGTGGACGGCGACCAGCGGCACGGCAAGATCGTTCTGCGCCGCCAAATCGACGATGACCGGCGCCATCAAAGTGGCGACGACGACATAGCTCGCAGTGGTCGGCATGCCCATGCCGAGAATGATGCAGATCACCGCGGTGAACAAAAGCATGACGATGAAGCTGCCGCCCGAGATGAATTCGACCAGCTCGGTCATTACCAGCCCGATGCCCGTGAGCAGAACCGTGCCGACGATGATGCCGGCCGTCGCAGTGGCAATGCCGACCGTCGTCATGTTGCGTGCGGCGGCGGACAGGCCACCGACCAGATCGTCGAAACCGTGAAGCCAATGCTGCGCCAGCGCTCGGTCCTTGCGGAAAAAGGCGGTGAGCGGCCGCTGCGTGACGATCAGCGCCATAAGGGCGACAGCGCCCCAGAATGCCGACAGGCCGGGCGACAACTCCTCCACCATCAGGCACCAGATCAGCAGGATCACAGGCAGCAGAAAATGCAGGCCGGTGCGCGCCGTCTCGCCGAAGTGGGGAATCCTGACGATCTCGCCCTCCAGATCCTCCAGCGGCAGGTCGGGATAACGCGCCCGGTAGGCGACAAGGCCGATGTAAACGGCGATCAGCGCGGCAGTGATCATCCAGGTCGCGGCCGCGCCGAAAACGATCTTCGTCCAGCCAATGCCGTAATAGACAAGCCCTGCGAGGACGATGAAGCCGCATACGCCCATCAGCCCGCGCAGCGCACCCTGATAGGCCGAATGGGCGCTGCGCGACGGCAGACCCTTCAGCCCCATCTTCATCGCCTCGATATCGACGATGTAGAACAACGAGCCGTAGGTCAGCAGCGCCGGGTAGAAGGCGTGCTTGACCACCTCGGCATAGGAGATGCCGACATATTCCGCGATCAAGAACGCGGCGGCGCCCATCACCGGAGGCATCAGCTGACCATTGACGCCGGCCGCGCATTCGATGGCGCCCGCCTTCACCGCAGAATATCCGACGCGACGCATCAGCGGGATGGTGAAGGTTCCGGTGGTCACGACATTGGCGATCGACGACCCGGAAATCATGCCGGTCAGGCCGGAAGCGACGACACCGGCCTTGGCCGGACCGCCGCGGTATTTGCCGAGCAGCGAGAAGGCAAGCTGGATGAAAAAGCCGCCGGCGCCGGCGCGCTCCAGCAATGTTCCGAACAGAACGAACATGAAGACGACGTTGGTGGACACACCGAGGGCAACACCGAAGACCCCCTCCGACGTCAGCCACATCTGCGAGGCTGCGCGCGATAACGTCGCGCCCTTGTGGCCGAGCAGGCCAGGTAGGTGAGGTCCGGCGAAGATATAGATCAGCATGATCGCCGCGATGACGGTGATGGCAGGCCCGACGGCGCGACGGGCGGCCTCGAGCAGGATGAGGACGCCGGCGATCGAGACGATCAGGTCAGCCGTAGTAGGAAGGCCCGGCCGATGGGCGATATCGCTGTAAAAGACCAACAGATAGAGGGCGGACGCCGCCCCGGCGATGCCTAGCACCCAGTCGGGCAGCGGCACCCGGCTGCGCGACGAGGTCTTGAAGGCCGGAAACGTCAGCATCGCCAGAAACAGGGCGAAGGCCAGATGGATGGAGCGGGCGATGCCGTCGCTGACGACACCAAAATTGAGCATGAACGGAAGGGGCGAGGCATACCAGAGCTGGAACAGCGACCATGCCAGCGATACGCTGAGGATCAGCTTCGCGGTGCGGCCGGTCGGCTTGCGCCCACCGGTGTCGGCTTCGGCGACGATCTCGCTAAGCTTGTCAATGTCGATAACGGGTTGGTCAGGCCCTGCCGCCCGCTGGCTTTGATCTGTCATCGTTCCCCACAATTATTTGCGATGCGAGGCGCCTGTGGCGCCTCGCATTGAAGGCCTCAGAGCCAGCCCTTCTCCTTGTAATAGCGCTCCGCGCCCGGATGCATTGGCGCCGACAGACCGGTCTTGATCATCTCCTTGGGATCGAGATTGGCGAAAGCCGGATGCAGTTTCTTGAAGTCATCGAAATTTTCGAAGACCGACTTCACCAGTTCGTAGACCACCTCATCGGGTGTGCTGGCATTCGTCACCACTGTCGCGCGGACGCCGAATGTCGTCACGTCGTCCGGATTGTTGGCGTACATGCCGCCCTTGATGGTGGCGACTGAATAGTACGGATGAGCTGCCAACAGCGCGTCCACTGCCGGACCGGTCAGCGGGATGAGTTTGGCGCCACAGGCCGTGGTCGGATCCTGGATCGCGGCGGAAGGATGACCGACGCCGTAGAAGAAACCGTCGATCTTGTTGTCGCACAGCGCGCTGCCCTGCTCGTCCGCCTTCAGCTCCGCGGCAAGCGAGAAATCGCCAAGCGTCCAGCCCATCTGCTTCAGCAACTCCTCCATGGACGAGCGGGTGCCTGACCCGGGATTGCCGACGTTGAAGCGTTTGCCTTTGAAATCCTCGAATTTGGTGACGCCGGCGTCCGGCCGCGCCAGCACGGTGAACGGCTCGGGATGGACGGAAAACACGGCCCGCAGATCCTTGAACGGCTTGCCGTCGAAATTTCCGGTCCCCTCATAGGCCTGGTATTGCACGTCCGATTGGGTCAGGCCGAAATCGAGGTCGCCGGTCTGGATGGAGTTGACGTTGAAGACCGAACCGCCGGTCGACTCCGTCGAGCATCGGATGCCGGTTTTCTGCCGGTCCTTGTTCATCAGCCGGCAAATGGCGCCGCCGACGGCGTAGTAGACGCCGGTGACCCCGCCGGTGCCGACCGTGACGAAGCGCTGCTCGGCTCCGACGGATGGCAGCGCCAGCAGCATGCAGGCCGCCGCGCCGATCAGGGTTTTCATTGAACTGTACATGGTCGCTACCTCTCTGGTGGGTGTCCCGGCCCGTCGCCGATGACGCGTTGGAACTAGTTGAGGCGGTCCGCGTCGTGCGGGTCAGGCCGCTGAAGCGATCGCAGCGTCGATCGCCTCACCGAGCCGTTCGACGATCCGATCGATATTCTGTTTGGAAATGATGAATGGCGGCGCCACAAGCACATGAACGCCCCGCACACCATCAATCGTCCCGGCCATCGGATAAATCATCAGGCCGCGGGCCATTGCTTCGCGCTTGATGCGGGCGTTGAGTTCAAGCCTCTGGTCGAATGGTTCCTTGCTGGCGCGATCAACCACCAGCTCGATTCCCCTAAATAGACCCCGCCCGCGAATGTCGCCGACGTGATCGTGGTTATCGAAGCGTTGGTGCAGGCGTTCGTCCAGCTGCGCGCCCATTGCGCTGACGTTGTCGAGCAGACCGTCACGCCGGATGACCTCCTGCACGGCAAGGCCGGCCGCCGCTGCCATTGGATGGCCCATATAGGTATGCCCATGCTGGAAGAAGCCCGAGCCTTGGGCAAAGGCATCGAAGATATGCCGGCCGAGCAGCACCGCGCCAATCGGCTGGTAGCCACCGCCAAGTCCCTTGGCGATGGTCAGCAGGTCGGGAGCGATGCCGTCCTGCTCGCACGCATGCAGAGTGCCGGTACGGCCCATGCCGCACATCACCTCGTCGAGAATGAGCAGCACGCCGTAGCGGTCGCAAATCGCGCGAATGTGCTTGAAGTAATCCGCGACCGGCGGCACCGCGCCGAGCGTGGCACCCACCACCGGCTCGGCGACAAAGGCGATGACCTCGTCCGGGCCGAGTTCGAGGATCTTGTCTTTGAGCTGCTGGGCGGCGCGCGCCGCATAGGCTTCGTCGCTTTCGCCATGCTTTTGATAGCGATAGGCGTAACAGGGGTCGATATGGTGGGTCTCGATAAGCAACGGCCTGAACTGGGCGCGGCGCCATTCGTTGCCGCCGGTGGCGAGAGCGCCGAGCGTATTGCCGTGATAGCTCTGCCGGCGTGCGATGAGATGGCGCCGTTGCGGCTCGCCTTTCTCGACAAAATATTGCCTGGCCATCTTGAGCGCGGCCTCGACCGCCTCCGAGCCGCCGCTGACTAGATAGACGTGGTCCAAGCCTTTCGGCGCGTCCTCGACCAGCCGATCCGCCAAGCGCTCCGCCACCTCGGTGGTGAAGAAGCTGGTGTGGGCGTAGGCGATGCGGTCAAGCTGGGTGTGCAGTGCAGCGATCACGTCGGGATGGCCGTGGCCGAGACAGGACACGGCCGCGCCGCCCGACGCGTCGATATAGGACTTGCCCTCGGCATCGAACAGTTCGATGCCTTGGCCGCGAATGGCGACCGGCAGCGTCGAGTGGATGGTTCGATGAAGAATGTGTGTCATCGACGGTCCCTCATGGGCATTTTCTTCGGCGGACGTTGGTTCAGATGGGTCTTGAGAGCGGCGCCCTGCTCATCGAAACGTCGCAGCGACTCAACAGCGCCCTCGCCTGCCTGCCCTGCGACAAGAGCACCGAGGACCTCGGCAACGATGAAAGCTGGCGTCATGGTGTGGAAAAAGGACGGGCTGCCGGTCGGCACGACGACTAGGTGATCGGCAAGCAGCGCCAAGGGCGCTACCCCGCTGTCGGTGATCGCAATGACCGGTACGCCGCGGCCGGCAGCGTACTCGACAAGCTCGATGGTGAAGCGCGTGTAGGGCAGGACGCTGGCGGCGATCAGCACGTCGTCCTTGGTCGCATGGGCCAGAGCGTCGCCATCGGTTCCGCCGATGCCGTGCAGCAGCACCGACTTCTCGCCGATCAGTGACAGGATGTAATGCAGATGCCAGGCGACTGCGTGGCTCGAGCGCAGGCCGAGGCAATAGACGCGCCTTGCCGCACTCAGCGCCCTGGCCGTCTCGACCAGACGGTCGATCGACCTGCCTTCGGCGAGATGGGAAAGCTGGCTGGAAATCGAATCCAGAATATCGGCCGCCAGCGCGTGGTCGCCCTTGAGCTTTTGGCTGGCCACCTGAAGGCCCGCCTTGCCGGCGAAACCGATTTCGCCGTCCCGGATCGCGGCGGCGTAGATATCGCGTACCGCCTCGTAGCCATCAAGGCCGAGATGCTGGGCCAGCCGCGTCATCGTCGCCGGCTGCACTCCTGCGTGCCGAGCCTGCTCGCGCATAGACAACAGCGCGACATCATACGGCTTATCAAGGACATAGCGCGCAGCGGACCGAAGCTGCGCCGACATGCCGTCGAAGGCACTGACGATCTGTCCAGCAAGCTCTCCCTGGTCCATGGATATTGCTAGCTCGCCAGACCAGCGATTGCAACGTCTGTTTCAGTGTGATCAAAGATCGATTCATATGAATCTTGTCACTCACAGAACGTCCCCATGAAGCCGGCCCATGGTCTCGACCGCATCGCCATAGCCGTCGCCCCGAACGGGGGACGTCGCAGCAAGGCCGACCATCCGGCGATTCCGCTGACACCAGCCGAACTTGCGAGGACGGCCGCGGAATGCGCCGATGCCGGTGCGGCTATGATCCACGTTCATGTCCGTGACAGAAGCGACAATCATCTGCTCGACGCCGACGCCTACCGCCAGGCGATCGCCGCCATCCGCGGTGCTGCCGGCGACCGCTTGGTAATCCAGATCACCTCCGAAGCGCTCGGTATCTATTCGCCGGCCCAACAGATGGCCGTCGTACAAGATGTAAAGCCGCAAGCTGTCTCCCTGGCGCTTCGCGAAATCGTTCCTGATGCCGGATCGGAACTCGCCTTCGTGCGCTTCATGGCCTGGCTGCACACCGAGGGGGTTGCGCCGCAGATCATCCTCTATTCGCCCGAGGAGGCCGTCAGGCTTTCGGACATGCAGCAGCGCGGACTGATCCCGTGGGCAAGCATACCGGTTCTCTACGTGCTGGGCCGCTACACGCCGGGACAGACGTCCGTTCCTGCCGATCTCTTGCCATTCCTTGCGGCGAACATGCCGCGCTTCGACCATTGGAGCGTCTGCGCCTTCGGCCGCAACGAAGCGGCGTGCGTGACCGCCGCCGCGTTGCTTGGCGGCCATGTCCGGGTCGGCTTCGAAAACAATCTTTTCCTTCCGGACGGCAGCATAGCCTCGTCCAACGCCGAACTGGTAGCGACCGTCGCACGCATACTCGCCGACTGCGGTGTCAAGATCGCCTCGGCCGCCGAGTTGGCGGCTCAATGGAACGCGCCGTTTCGTTCCATATGACAAACCAAAGCCTATTTTCGGCGGCAAGCTCGCGCAAGGCATAGAGAGGCGGCTGCAATGTCATCGCCACGGAAGAACGACGTGTCCCCGCCCGCGGCGCGGCGATTGCAACAACAGTGCCGGTCGTTGTAACCATTCCGGCCGCTTGATTTTGGAGGAGACGCAGCATGGACCGATTCACCGGCGGTTGCCTGTGCGGCAACGTCCGAATTATCGCGTCGGGGCGCCCATACCGGGTCGGCCTTTGTCACTGTCTTGACTGCCGCAAGCATCATGGCGCCCTTTTTCACGCTTCCGCGATTTTTCCTGAGGATGCGGTGACGATCGACGGCGAAACACGCGACTACGCCGGGCGGTTTTTCTGTCCCCGCTGCGGCTCCTCCATTTTCGGACGCACCGCAGACGAAATCGAAGTAAACCTGGGGTCCCTGGATGCGCCTGACCAACTGATGCCAACCTACGAAAGCTGGATCATCCGACGCGAGTCCTGGTTGCCGCCGTTTCCGCTCACGAGACGGTACGAGCGCGATCGTGACGCCACGGGTCGCTTTGAGGAATAGGTCGCACGAACGGTGCCGAGGAGGCAACGACATCAGAACACGGATTTTCAGGGACCGCCTGCTCACGCCGCTAAAAATGTGAACTTGCATGTTTACGAGGTGCGCTGCCTTCATCCACATTGCCCAAGGCATTCGTGAGCGCCTAAGGCGACCCGTGACAGCCAAGGCGCCGTTACCTTAGAGGAGGACCGCAGGGGATGGGATTCATCGTCGCCGCGATCTTGAAGTAGGCTTTGTACAGAGCGCCGCGTTCAATGCTGGCCGTTTGGGAGGTCACGCCGGAAGACCGGCCTTGCGGAAGCCATCAATGAACTGCTCAAGCAGCGCAGCGTCATGGAATGGCTCTGACGTGGTGTCCAGTGGCCCGCCGCCTCGAAACGATGATCACAGGCTAGTGGTCGCGGCGACAATCAACCCGCCCAAGACGGCAACATTGATGGTGAAGCCGGTACGAAGCGCTTCGCATTCATCACCGCTGTAGCGCCAGAAGTTGAGCGCCATGAAAGACGCCGCAATGGTGAATACGGCCAAGGCCGCGCCGGGAAAGGGTCCACCAAGGCCCGTTGCTAGGCAAAAGCCGCCTGCAATCTCCAGCACCGATCCGGCCGCGAGAAGAGGCCTGGGAGCAGGAAAGCCCCGCTCGGCCAGGGACGCTGCAACCGCCCGGAACCTGAGGAAATGCTCGGCGCCCGCCCAGATAAAGACGCTGCCGAGCAAAACCAATCCGAGGTGGTGGAAGAACGCGATCATTCCTTGCTGCCGTCCTCGGTGTAAACCGCAAGCTCGTAACCATCCGGGTCCGCGAAATGGAAGCGCCGGCCGCCCGGGAATCCATAGATCGGCCTGACGATCTTGCCTCCCGCCTGCTCGACCCGCTTGACCGTTCCCGGCAAATCATCTGCATAGAGGATGACGAGCGGGCCTCCTCCGGACCTCGCTGGGCCAGCGGCAAAGCCACCTGACAAGCGCCCGTCGTTGAACTCGCAATATTGCGGGCCGTAGTCGGTGAAGGTCCAGCCGAAGGCCTTTCCGTAGAAGTCGCGTGACCGCTGAATGTCTTTCACGTTGAATTCGACGTAGTCGATCCGTTGATCGTTGTTGTTGCTCATGACGCATACCTCTCGTGTGATGTACGACGCCGAAAGATAAGCACGCATCTCGCTTACCGGATTAAACGAAACGGCCATCGACGTATGGCTTCACACGGCGCTGCCGAGGCGATGCGCGTGGCATCACCCCTAACCTGCCCTCTTCATTCCGGCCGGAAGAAAACGACCGATTCTTGCAACCGTTCTCGATTGGAAGACGTTGTCGGTCGTGCAGATTGTTGCCTCGAGCGACGGCCGGGCGCAGCCGCTGCGCCGTAGGTTCACCGCCGCTAGTCCGAAGAGGAGCGAGATGAGCGATCCCGTCCCAGCACAGGCAACGGGTTCATTTCAGCAACGTCCAGCGTCGGCGCGGCTTCACGGGAGCTTTGCTTCGGTGTGGGTGCATCGAATGGACCCGGCGGGCGCACCGCCAATCGTCATCATGCCCGACGCAACGATCGATCTGCAATGGATCGGAGGCAGCTTCCGAGTTGCCGGCCCCGATAAGGAGCCGCAGACCGAGGTTCTGGCGGCAGACGAGGTCGTGATCGGCTTGCGCTTCCATCCTGCCACGGCGGCGGCATGGCTCGGCGTGCCGCAAATCGAGCTTGTCGGCCAGAGGCTGTCGCTCGAGGATTTGTGGGGCGCGCGAGCTCGCCGCCTCGCCAGCCGCGTGCGCGCTGGCGACAATCTCGAGGATCTGGCCTGCTCGCTCCAACAGGTCGTCGCCGAGGAGGCGGCCTCCCGCGCGCCAGACGTTCCCATGCAGGCGGCATATCGCTTGATTGAGCGCGGGCCGCCACCCGACGCGCCTCTCGTCCCTTGGTTGATGCGCGCGCTCGAGATGAGCGAAAGGACGTTGCGCCGGCGCTTCGACACGAGCTTCGGCTATGGCCCTAAGACGATTGACCGTATCCTCCGCTACCAGCACTTTCTGAGGCTTTCGAGCCACTCCAACAGCTCCACCGCCATGCTGGCGGCCGAGGCGGGCTATTCCGATCAGGCGCATCTTGTCCGCGAGAGCCGCCGCCTGACGGGAAGCACCCCGCGACAGATTCATCACCTGCTGCACAACGAGTGAAACCTCGGCGCGTTCTTCGACTTGGCGGCACGCTGTTGGCCGTTTTGTTCAAGTCTTCACTGTCGCCCGACTTTATCCTGGTATCTCCGACAACCAGAGGAGACTGCCATGAAACCGCGCATTTCGGTTTTGACTATCGCCGTCGCCGACCTCGAGAGTTCTCTCGCATTCTACCGCGACGGTCTCGGCTTGCCGACGGAAGGGATCATCGGCCGCGAGTTCGAGCATGGCGCCGTCGCGTTCTTCACGCTGTCCGGCGGGTTGAAGCTCGCGATCTGGGCTCAGGACGACCTCGCCTACGACACCGGCCTGCCCAAGGCGCCGATTACCTCGACCTCGTTCACAATCGGCCACAACGTTGTGCGCCGCGAAGAAGTCGATCAAGTGATGGATGAGGCCGCCCGCGCCGGAGCCGAGATCATCAAGCCTGCCCGGGACACGTTCTTTGGCGGATATGCCGGATATTTCCGCGACCCGAACGGACATCTGTGGGAGGTCGTCTGGAATCCCGCCAACATACCGAGTGAGGATCCTCTTTAAGGGCGGCGCCGGCCTGCAGTATCGAACCGCGTTAGTCATCGCCGGTGCTGGCAAATTCTGTCGGCATCGGGCTGGCGGCCATGCTTTCCCTGGCAAACGCAGCGCGACGGCAGTCCACCAGCAAAAATCTTACGGGGGCTGATTATGTAGCTCTATCCAGATTCGCCTCGCCTGCGTGACGCATCATGCGGCGGAAGCTCATTGAGATATGCGCCCGCCTTATGTGCCCGATGGACTCCCAGTCGCCGATTTCGGCCGCGGCAAGGACCTCTTCCATTTCGCGGCGGAACGCGGTGAATTCCTCGACAAGGCCCAATTGCGGCATCAGCTTCAGGACGACGCGCGCGACCTGAAAATACAGGCGCTCGCTGATCTCGCGCAGCGGCTGGTTGCCGGTCATGGCTGTGAGTTCGTAGAAAAAGTCCATGTTGAGGCGCAGGAAAGCGCGCTGGTCGGGATTGAGTATATCGGAATCGCAGCGCGCGATGAGCGCCCGTATCCGGTCGAGGTCGTCCGCCGTGCGCGGGATCGGCGAAAGCTTGCCGACGAGGAGCGCCAGCTCCAGGCGCAGATGATAGACCTGCTGTAATTCCTCGATGTCGACGTCGGTGACGATCGTGCCGACGCCGTGGACGGATTGAACCAGACCCTCGGATTCAAGGCGCGCCAGCACGCGCCGGACCGGCGTGCGGCTGATCTCGAATTCCTGGGCAAGTTCTTCCTCGGAAAGGTGGCTTCCCGGCGCATAATCGAGCAGGCAGATGCGGTCGCGCAATATCCGGTAGATGCGCTCGAACCGCTCCCGCGCGGAGAGCGGGCGCGGCGGCGCGGCGGTCACCGTCGTGGGCGGCTTGGCCTCTGTCTCGATCGTCACCCAGCCTCCAGGACAGCGTGCAGGAATTGCCGTGTCCGCTCGTTCTTGGGAGCACCAAACAGTTCGCTTGGCGGTCCCTGCTCGCAGATCTTGCCTTGATAGAAGAAACAAACGCGGTCGGAAAACTCCTTGGCGAAGCCCATCTGATGGGTGACCATCAGCATGGTGAGATCATGCTCGCGCCCGATTTGCCTTATCACCTGCAGCACTTCGCCGACAAGCTCCGGGTCGAGCGCCGACGTCACCTCGTCGAACAGCATGATCTTGGGCCGCATTGCCAGCGCCCTGGCGATGGCGACGCGCTGCTGTTGGCCACCAGAAAGCTGTGACGGATAGTGGTCCTTCTTCTGGGCCAGACCGACCAGCTCCAGCAGCTCGGCCGCTCGTGCCTCGGCGTCCGCCCGCTTCATTCCGAGCACCGTTATCGGCGCCTCGATGCAGTTCTGCATCGCCGTCATATGCGGAAACAGGTTGAACGACTGGAACACCATGCCGATCTTGGCGCGGATCTTGCGGATGTGGGCGAGATCGGCGGGAACAAGCTTGCCGTTCCTTTCCATATGGGTCAGCGGCTCGCCTTCGACCCAGATGACGCCGTCATTGATCGTCTCCAGCGTCATCAGCATGCGCAGCACCGTCGTCTTGCCCGAACCCGACGGACCGATGACCGAGACTTTTTCGCCGCGCGCTATTTCGAGATTGAGCCCGTCGAGAACGGTTAACGTGCCGTAGCGTTTCGATACATTGTCGAAGCGGACCATCGGTTGTTCAGTCATCGGGTGGTCCTCCGGTTGAGCAGCCCTTCGAGGGAGCGGATGAGCGCCGCCGAAACCAGGCTCATGGCAAGGAAAAACAGGCCGACCAGCGTGATCGGCTCGGTGTAGCGGAACGTTTCGGAGCCGATGATCTTGGCGGTCTGCATCAGTTCCATCACGGCGATTGCGGAAAGCAACGGCGTTTCCTTGAACAAGGCCACCAGATAATTGCCGAGCGCCGGAACGATCGGCGGGATCGCCTGCGGAATGATGATGTCGCGAAACGTCGTCCAGGACGAGAGATTGAGCGCGATCGAAGCTTCCCACTGGCCGCGATGGATGTTGTCGAAACCGGCGCGATAGACCTCGGAGCAATAGGCGGCGTAGTGGATGCCGATGGCCAGCACCCCGGCGGTGAAAGCGTCGAGCACGACACCGAATTTCGGAAAGACGAAATAGAGAAAGAATATCTGGATGAGCAGCGGGGTCGAGCGGATCAGCTCGACCAGCACCGAAATCGTCCAGCTGGTCCATGGCACGGCAATGCGGACAACGGCCAGCACCAGGCCGAGCGAGGCGGCAAGCGCAAAGCCGATCAGCGTCGCTTCGATGGAAATGACGGCGGCGCGGGCAAGCACCGGCAGGATTTCCAGGGCAAATCCCCAATCCCAGATCATGCCGCCTTCCCCCGCGCCAGTCCGAGCGACGCCCGCCTTTCAAGAAGCCGCATGCCGATGGTCACAACCAGCGACATTGCCAGGTACATCAAAAGAACGAGGGTGAAGATCGGAATGGTCTTGAACGTGTTCTGGTTCATTTGCTGCGCCTTGAAGGCGAGATCCGAAAGCGTGATCAGCGAGACCAGCGCCGTCGATTTCAGAAGCTCGATGAACAGATTGCCCCAGGGTGGGATCATCGCGACAAAGGCCTGCGGCAGGATGATCCGACGCAACATCTGCGGGCGGCTCATGTTCAATGCCGTACACGCTTCCCACTGCCCGCGGGCGACGGACAGGATCGCGCCGCGCACGCACTCCGATCCATAGGCGCCGACATTCAGGCCGAGCGCGAGCACCGCCACCACGAACGCGTTGATCGTGACGCCGAATTGCGGGAGCACGAAAAACAGCCAGAACAATTGCACCAGTGCCGACGTTCCGCGGAAGATCTCGACATAGACCGTGGCCAGCCATCTGAGCGGCGTCGGGCCGTACATCCTTGCAAGTGCCGCAAGCACGCCCATGACAATTGCCAGCAGGCTGCCGAGGACGGCGATCTCGATTGTCAGGACCGCGCCTTGCAGCAGCCCCGGCATAAACACTTGATATGATTCCTGTGTTGCCAAGGCACCGATCACGACAAGCGCGATGACCAGCATGGCAACGAGCGTACGGATACCCATGCGATTCCCCCAAGGAAAAAGGGCGGCGCTTTCGCGCCGCCAGCAGTTGGGAACCTATTTGCCAGCGCAGAGCTCTGCGGTGGTCTTGTTGGGGAGATAATCCTTGCCGAAGCCGAGTGGCTCGACCAGCGCGATATGCTCCGGCGAACCGAGGAACTTCTTCAGCTCGGCGTTGAAAGCCTCCTGCAGGTCGGTGTCTTCCTTTCGGAAGCCGAAGCCGCCATGACCTTTTACCGATTTGCCGGCGACCTCGCCGAAGGGCTTGGTCGATTCGACGCCGTCGGCTTTCTTGGCCATGTCGGCGATCGAAAGAGCGGTCAGCGCGGCCGCATCGGCGCGGCCCGACTGGACGGCGGCGACCAGGCTTGACTGGTCGGGCAAGGAGACGATCTGCCCACCGGCAACGCCCGCTTCCTTGGCGAAGCCGCCTTCGACGGCGCCGGCCATCACGGCAAGCTTGAGATCCGGATTGTCCTTGATGCTGGAAAAATCCTTGATGCCTTTCGGATTGCCTTTTGCCACCAGCATAGCCTCGCCGATGCCGTAGGACGGCTCGGAGTAGTTGATCTCGGCGCAGCGCTTCGGAGTGATGAACATGCCGGCGGCGATGATGTCGAAGCGGCCGGCCTTGAGACCCGGAATGAGCGAGCCGAATTCGGTCAAAAC
Source organism: Mesorhizobium sp. M0816 (assembly GCF_040320005.1). Taxonomy (NCBI): domain Bacteria; kingdom Pseudomonadati; phylum Pseudomonadota; class Alphaproteobacteria; order Hyphomicrobiales; family Phyllobacteriaceae; genus Mesorhizobium; species Mesorhizobium sp. M0816. Next base: position 75,334 of record NZ_JAMYOT010000001.1, read on the forward strand.
ACCGTCGACCTGCGGTATGCCCATCTTGGCGAGCACCGCCTTGGCGACTTCAGGGGCCTCGCCGGTCAGCTTGCCGTCTGGCGTGGCGTAACCGAACGGCGCCTCGTTGGCGAAACCGACGCGGATGTAGCCGTCCTTCTTGGCCCGTTCGAGGGTGGTTTCCGCGTGAGCGGACAACGAGGTCAATGACGTCGCGGCGAGCGCGATGCAGGCAGCCGCCTTCACGACCATACGGCGCGATATCGATGATTTGAGCATGCTTTTCTCCCATTGGACAACTGTGGATGGTTCCCAGGGCGCGGCCTTCTTCGAGGTCGACGCCTGCTTGATCAGACGTATACAACTGCCCTAGACATTTCGCAAGCAGAGATATAGAAACCATGAAAATTCGACGATAGTTCGCAGTTAGCCAGCAAATTGACGTCGAGTTGTGCACAATTTGGCCTAGTTGCCATTTACAAAAGGCAAACGGCGTACCTGGAAGGCAGGATTTCGGTGGCGACCGCGAACGGCTTCGGGACATTCACGCAAGCGGAGTATGGGCAACGCCTCGCCGGCGTGAAGACACGCATGCAAAAAGCCGGCTTCGATCTCATCGTTTGTCAGGATCCCGCCAACATGTGCTGGCTGACCGGCTATGATGGATGGTCGTTCTACGTTCCGCAGTGCGTGCTCGTCCATCTGGAGGAAGACCGGCCGATCTGGTTCGGCAGGGCACAGGATGCCAAGAGCGCACGCCTGACCACCGGCCTGCCCGAGAAAAACATCGTGCCGTTCTCGGAACGGTTGGTGCAGCAGCCCGTCGAACACCCTTATGACGAACTCGCCCAACTGATCCGGTCGCGCGGTTGGGGAAAGGCCCGCATCGGCGTCGAGATGGACGCGCACTATTATACGGCGCGCTGCCACGCCCATCTGGTCCAAGGGCTGCCCGACGCGCACTTCGCCAACAACCACGATCTCGTCAACTGGGCGCGGCTGGTCAAATCCGAGGCCGAGCTGGTGCTGATCCGCGAGGCGGGTGCGATCTGCACGCATGCCATGAACCGCGCCATCGAGAAAATGCGGCCTGGCGTGCCGCAGAACCATGTCATTGCCGAAATCTATCACGCACAGATCATGGGCGTGCCCGGAGCGGGCGGCGACTATGCCGCGATCTGTCCGCTGATGCCCGTTGGCGAGGGCACCAGCACGCCGCATCTGACGTGGTCCGACGCGCCGCTGCCGGACAGCGGCCTCGCCATTCTGGAGATCGCCGGCGTGCGGCGCCGCTATCATGCGGCGCTGACCCGGACGGTACATTTCGGCAAGCCGCCGCAAGCCATCCTCGACATGGCCAAGGTGATCGTCGAGGGCGTCGACGCTGGCCTCGAGAAGGCGCGCCCCGGCAACACCGCCGAACAGGTGGAAGCCGCCTGGCAGGCAGTGTTGAGGAAGAACGGGCTGAAGAAGGAAAGCCGCGTCGGCTATCCGGTCGGGCTCGCCTATCCGCCCGATTGGGGTGAACGCACCGCAAGCCTTCGTCCCGGCGACACCACCGAGATGCAGCCCGGGATGTGCTTCCATTTCATGGCCGGCGTTTGGCTCGACGATTTCGGCATCGCCATCTCGGAATCCTTCGTCGTCACGGATCGCGGCGGCGAACGCCTCTGCGACGTGGCGCGCGAACTCGTCGTCATCGACTGACATGGCGGCCGGGAAACCGGCTGCCGAAAAGACCATGCCCGCCAGCAAGCCGGCAACAAGCACGAGGACGCCCGATGGACCGCAATCCGTTTTCCGAAGCCGAAATCGCTGGCCGCCTTGCCAAGGTCCGTACTGCTCTAGCCGAGCGCGAGCTCGACGGGGCGGTCTTCGCCTCGCCGGAGAACGTCTTCTATCTCACCGGGCTCGATCACTGGGGGTATTTTGCCCCTCACCTGCTGATCGTCCCGCTCCAGGGAAAACCTGTCCTGGTCACCCGCTCGATGGAAATGGTGACGATCGAGAAGCAGGTAAAGGCAGCGGAATTCCGTGGTCACTCCGACAGCGAAACGGCGGCCGACCTTGCCGCGCGGGTGCTTGCGGAGCTCGGCCTGTCCGGCAAGCGGATCGGTCTCGAATACTGGACGGCCGGCCTTAGCCATGGACTTGCCGTGGCACTCCAGATGCAAGCCGATGCCAAGTGGAGCGATGTCTCCGGTCTGATCGACAAGATGCGGCGGGTGAAGAGCGCCGACGAACAAGTGCTGATGCGGCGGGCCGCAAAGGTGACGGACGCCGGTGCCGGTGCCGCGATCGCCGCGATCTCGGATGGCGCTTCCGAACAGGAGGTCGCCGCCCAATGTGTTGCGGCAATGATCCGCGCCGGCGGTCATGCGCCGGGCTTCGGACCGTTCATCCGCCCGGCCGCGCGCCTGGGTGAAGAACACACGACCTGGGGCGACGGGATCTACCGCAAGGGCGAGCCGGTCTTTGTCGAATTGTCCGGGTGCATCTCACGCTACCACGCCCCGCTCGGCCGGCTCGTTCGCATCGGCCACATCAGCGACGAAGACGCCGCAATGGCGGAAGTGACCGCCAAGGCGTTCAACGCTGTCGTCGAGGCGTTGCGGCCGGGCGCCAAGGCGCGCGATGTCTACGCCGCCTGGCAGGCTGTCGCTGACGAGGCGGGTCTTTCCCACTATCGCCGCCATCACTGCGGTTATCTTGTCGGCGCCGGCCAGCCGCCATCATGGACCGGCGGCAATTCGGTGACCGGCTTGAGGCACGATTCCGACCTCGAGATCGAGACCGGGATGAGCTTCCACATCCTGTCATGGCTGATGGGCACCGGTCGCGGCGATGACTTCGTTTCCAACACGGTGCTGTTGACCGATGCGGGCGCCGAAGTGCTTACCCGCACGCCGGCCGGCCCGATCGTTCGATAGGCCTGCACACATGGCGCGCTACTCGGCATTTTCGATCTTGCGCAACGCGCTGTCCGGCCAGAAGAATTGGCAGCGCGCCTGGCGGGCAGCGGAGCCAAAATCGTCCTATGACGTGATCGTTATTGGCGGCGGCGGACACGGCCTCGCCACCGCCTTCTACCTCGCCGAGAACCACGGCATCCGTAACGTCGCCGTGCTCGAAAAGGGTTATGTCGGCGGCGGCAATGTCGGCCGCAACACCACCGTCATCCGCTCCAACTACCTGCTCGACGGCAACACCCAGTTCTACGAATTCTCGATGAAGCTCTGGGAGGGCATGTCGCGGGCGCTGAACTTCAATGTCATGTTCTCGCAGCGCGGCCAGCTCGTCACGGCGCATTCGGCCGATCAGCTCGACGGCTTCAGCCACCGCGCCAATGTCATGCGGCTGAATGGCATTGATGCCGATATCCTCGACCGCGACGAGGTGCGCCGTCTCGTGCCCTATCTCGATTTTTCCGACACCGCCCGCTTTCCGATCCATGGCGCTATCTTCCAGGGCCGGGCGGGCACGGCACGCCACGACGCCGTCGCCTGGGGCTATGCGCGCGCCGCCGACGGCCATGGCGTCGACATCATCCAGAACTGCGAAGTGACCGGCTTCCTCCGCGACCGCGACAGTATCGTCGGCGTCGAAACGACGAAAGGCCGGATCGGCGCCGGCAAGGTCGGCCTCGCTGTTGCCGGTCATACATCCGTGCTCGGTGCCAAGGCCGGCCTTGAACTGCCGATCGAAAGCCATGTGCTGCAAGCTTTCGTCACCGAGCCGCTGAAGCCGTTGGTAGATCACGTCGTCGCTTACGGCGCCGACCATTTCTACGTCAGCCAGTCCGACAAGGGCGGACTGGTCTTCGGCGGCAATCTCGACGGCTACAATTCATACGCCCAGCGCGGCAATCTCGGTGTCGTGCGCGAGGTCGCGGAGGCGGCGATTGCATTGATGCCGTGCATTTCGCGCGTCCGGCTGCTGCGCCACTGGGGCGGCGTCATGGACATGACGCCCGATGCCAGCCCGATCATCTGCCCGACGCCGATCGACGGCCTCTATCTCAACGGCGGCTGGTGCTATGGCGGCTTCAAGGCGACGCCGGCGTCCGGCTGGTGCTTCGCCCACACGATCGCCACCGGCAAGCCGCATCCCTTGGTCGCGGCCTACGGGCTCGATCGTTTCCGCACCGGCCACACGCTCGATGAGGCCGGTGTCGGCCCTTCCGCCTGGCTGCAATAGGAGGCGGGACAAAATGCTGCGCATCGAATGCCCCTGCTGCGGCCCGCGCGACCATGACGAGTTCCGCTATGGCGGCGATGCCTCGGTCACGCGTCCGGCCCATGACGATCCCGATCCGGAGGCCTGGTACCGCTACGTCTATATCAGGACAAACCCGGCCGGCCCGCACCGTGAATTCTGGCAGCACGTGACCGGTTGCCGGCAATGGCTGGTGATCGAACGCGACACACGCAACCACGCGATCGCATCCGTCGACTTCGCCAGGAAATCGACTGTCAGGAAACAACCGGCATGAGTTCGAACCGCAAACGCCTGCCAGTGGGTGGCCGTATCCGTCGCGAGGTGCCGGTCAATTTCACCTTCGACGGCCGCAAGCTGATTGGGTATCGCGGCGACACGCTTGCCTCGGCGCTGCTCGCCAACGGCGTTACCCTGGTCGGGCGCAGCTTCAAATATCATCGCCCGCGCGGCATTTTTTCCGCCGGGCCCGAAGAGCCGAATGCACTGGTTACGCTCGGGAGCGCCGGCAGGCGCGAGCCGAACCTGCCGGCGGCGACACTGGAACTCGCCCACGGCATGGTCGTGGAGAGTCAGAACCGCTGGCCATCGCTTGCCTTCGACGTGCAAAGCGTCAACGGGCTGTTGGCACCGTTTCTGTCCGCCGGCTTCTACTACAAGACCTTCATGGGCCCGACGCGCCGCGCCTGGATGTTCTACGAACATTTCATCCGCAAGGCGGCCGGCCTGGGCAGGGCCGGCACCGACCCCGATCCCGACCGCTATGAGGTTCGTCATGCCTTCGCCGATGTCGCCATTGTCGGCGGCGGCCCGGCGGGATTGTCGGCGGCGCGGGCAGCGGCCGCGGCCGGGGCGCGGGTTGCGCTGATCGAGCAGGATTTTCTGCTTGGCGGCCAGCTTTTGGCGGAACCGTCCGACAGCGCAGCGGCCGCATGGCTGAGGCAGGCCGAGGCCGAGTTGGAGGGCTTCGAAACCGTCGCGCTGATGAAGCGGACGACCGCTTTCGGCAGCTATGACGGCAATGTCCTTGGACTGGTCGAACAGCGCGATCCAACCGATCCGCAGCCGAATGGCGAGGCCCGGCAAACGGTCACTATGCTGCGCGCCCGCTCGATTGTTTTCGCCACCGGCGCCATCGAGCGGCCGATGGTGTTCTCGAACAATGACCGGCCCGGCGTCATGCTTGCCTCGGCCGCCCGGACCTACCTCAATCGATTCGCCGTCCTGCCGGGCAAGAAAATCATTGTCGCCACCACCAATGACGGTGCCTGGCGCACCGCCTTCGACTATGCCGCAGCCGGCGCGGAGGTGACGGTTGCCGATCTGCGCGCCGTCCCGCCCGCAGCACTTGCCGCGGAAGCCGCACGGCTCGGCGTGGTGGTGCGGGCCGCAACGCGCATCGTCGACCTGCACGGCGGCCATGCCGTCAGGCAAGTAACGCTCAACGGGCCGGAGGGACAATCCTCGGCCGCCTGTGACCTGGTCTGCATCTCCGGCGGCTGGTCGCCAACTGTGCATCTCACCTCGCACCTGGGGAGCAAGCCCACCTACCGCGACGACATCGACGGCTTCGTGCCGGGTTCGTTTCCGGCCGGCCGGTTCGGCGCCGGCGCGATGATGGGAACTTATGCGACGGCCGATGCCATCGACGACGGTCATCGCGCCGGTAGCGAGGCCGCAGCCTCCTGCGGCAAGTCGGCGCCGGTGCCCGCTCCGTCGAAACTCGATCTCGACAAGACCGCCACGAGTTCACTTCGCGAGATCCCTTCCGTTGGACGTGGAAAGGCCTTCGTCGATTTCCAGATGGACGTGACGACCGGGGATATCGAGCTCGCCCATCGTGAGGGCTATGAATCGGTCGAGCACCTGAAGCGCTACACCACGCTCGGCATGGGCACCGACCAGGGCAAGACCAGCAATTTTGCCGCACTTGCCGCGATGGCCGCCCTGCGCAAGGCAACAATCCCCGAGACCGGCGCCACGACCTTTCGGCCACCCTATACGCCCGTGGCGATCGGGGCGCTTGCCGGGCGCGCCATAGGCCATCATTTCAAGCCGATCCGCCGCACGCCGATGCACGACTGGCACATGGCAAACGGCGCCGAGATGCTCGAGGTCGGGCTCTGGATGCGGCCCTATTTCTACCGGCAGTCGGGGCGTAACGTGAACGAGGCCTACGTCGCCGAAATGCGGACCGTACGTCAGGCGGCGGGCCTGATGGACATCTCCACGCTCGGCAAGATCGATGTCCAGGGCCCGGATGCGGCAATCTTCCTCGACCGCGTCTATGCCAACGGCTTTGCCAAACTGGCGGTAGGCCGCGCCCGCTACGGCGTCATGCTGCGCGACGACGGCATCGTCTTCGACGACGGCACCACGACGCGGCTGGCGGAAAACCGGTTCTTCATGACCACTTCGACCGCCAAGGCCGCCGATGTGCTGTCGCGTCTCGAATTCCTGCTCGACACGGCCTGGCCGGATTTGCGCGTGGCCGTTACCTCGGTCAGCGATGAATGGGCGGCGATGTCGGTTGCCGGGCCTGCCAGCCGCGCGATCCTCAGCGCTGCTTTTCCTAGTCTCGAGGTTTCCGACGCGGCGCTTTCGCATATGGGGCTACTCGAAAGCGAATGGGAGGGCCGTGCGCTCCGCATCCTGCGTCTCAGTTATTCCGGCGAGCGCGCTTACGAAGTCTATATCGGCGCCACTGCCGGTGAACAGCTTTGGAGCCGTCTGCTCGAGGCCGGCAGATCATTCGACCTGAAGCCTTACGGCGTCGAGGCGCTCGGCGCGCTGCGCGTCGAAAAGGGCCATGTCGCCGGACCTGAGATCGATGGGCGCACGACGCTCGACGATCTCGGCCTCGGCCGCATGGCCGGCAAACGCAGCGGCTTCGTCGGCGACGTCCTGCGACGGCGCCCCGCCTTCCAGGCTCCCGACCGGCAGCGCCTGGTCGGGCTGGAATGCATCGAAGAGGGAAAACGCCTGCGCGGCGGCGCCATCCTGTTCCTGCCGGATGAGAAACCCCATGGCCATGGGCGCGGTCGCGTCACCTCCGTCACCTACAGCCCCGAACGCGGCCATTATGTCGGACTGGCGCTGCTTGCCGGCGATGTCGCGGCAGAAGGAAGCGAGCTCGTGGCGGTCTATCCGATGAAGGCCGAAACGGTTCGCGCCCGCGTTGTCTCGCCGGTATTCATCGATCCGCAGGGAGAACGGCTGCATGGCTAGCTTGACCTCTTCTCGGGATTTCAGCCTGTCCGTGGCGGATTGTCCGCTTATCCAGATCGAGGGCTGGGACGCGACACTGAGACAATTCGAAAAGAGCGTCTCGGCGTCGCTCAACACGAAACTTCCCGCTTCGGTCGGAGAGACGGTTCGCCACAAGGGCCTTTTAACCATCCGCGTTGCACCTCGCCGCCTTTGGCTGGCTCTCGACGAAGGCACAGAAGCGCCAGCCCTTATCGTCGACCCCGATCTCGGCTGTTCCGTGCCCCTCGGGGAAGGTCGTGTTCGTTTGAAAATGGCCGGCCCTGGTATCGCAAGACTTCTGTCCGGCTGCATTGCCGTCGACTGGCACGCGCCGGCCGCCGCTCCGGGCCGCGCCGTGCAAACATCCTTCCATCACGTGCCCGTGCTCTTCCTGCGCACCGGCGAGACCGCGTGCGAACTCATCGTGCCGCGAAGTTTTGCCCGCAGCCTCTCGGATTGGATTGCCGGCGGCTAGCCAATACCGGTTCCTCGGGCAAGGGCCGGCTTTAGCGGCGATCCAAGCCGCCATCACGAAGCCATCTACTCTCTTGCCGGCCAGTCCTGCAGAAGCGTAATCCCAAACTTCGGCGCGGCTACTTTGAGCCGCTCGATATCGGCAGGCGTCGGCGGCCCCACCACCTCTCCCTTGCTGCGTTCATGGCCACCTTCGGCGAGAAACTGCTCGAACACACTTGGCGTGTCTATCAGGATATAGCGAACGAGCTGATTGCCGGGATTCATAAGCTGGTGCGGGATGCCCCGCTTCAAAAACATGCTCTCGCCGGGCGAGAGCGTTCGGACCACACCGCCCACAATTGCGGTCAAGTGCCCTTCGATGACGTAGACCGTCTCGTCGTCATTCGCATGAACATGGATTGGCGTTTTCGTGTGCCCGTCGCTTCTGTTTTCGAAGAGACTCAACAAGCCTCCCGTCTGTTCGCCGGAGACCAGTCGCTTCATGACGATGCCTGCGAGCACGAATTCCTTTGGTTCAACACCTGTCATCGATCCAATCCTGCCAGGCACATTTGGAGCGCCGTGACGTTCGGCAAACGTCGAACCGGCTCACGGGTTCCCGGTCGGTTGAGTCCCTTTTCCCAAACTCCGTTTGGACAAAAAGCCGGCTTCGTTCTCCCCGGACATGCTGTCGGACATCGACATCCGCCAATTCGAGGGCGCCGCAGACGTCCGTTTAACCGACGGCGAAGTTGCAACGGGCTGCCAGGCTCTCGCCGGGCCCAAGCACCGACAGTCCATTCCATTTGTCGATCGAACCACGATTGTGAGCATCGACAGCATGACTGACCGGTTCAAAACAGAAGAAGTCGCTCTCGTCCGATGGCGAATAGACCAGGTAGAAATTCAAGGGCGATGAAGCTTCAATCCGCAGGCTGCAACTGTGCTCCGGCCACGATATGGTAGCGACGCCGTTCCAACCGGCAAACAGATTGTTTATCCATCCACTCGGCAATACGACTGGGGCGCCGAAATCCCAGTCGGGATGGGTTTTGACATCCACAAACCGTTCAGGGAGGTGGTTGGGCAGTTCGAGGCAAACCTGCGAGGCCGGCGCATGAAGCGCGGTTCGTGCCGTTCTCGGGAACCATGGATGGATGCCAAGCCCGAACGGCAATCTGATCGAGGCCCGATTGACGATGCGAAGTTTCAACTCGAGCCCCTGTCCGGCCAGCGCGTAGCTCACCTCGGCGCGATATCGGTATGGGCCGGGCCCGTTGCTGATGAGCGACAGCTTTGCGTTGTCCTGCGTTACGCTGTCGACGTCCCACTCGCTCGAAAATCCATTGCCATGAATGGGAAATGGCTCGCCTGCAACATTGGCAGGCAGTTCGTGGAATTTGGAGTCGAATGTGAACCCGCCGCCCGAGATGCGATTTGACCATGGCAAAAGCAGGTTGCAGGCAAGGTCGAACGGTTTGCTGCTCCCGCCGTTTGGCCAAGGCCTGAAGAGCGGCACGCGTCCATGGTCCAGTCTCGCAAGACCTGCCCCAAGCGATGGGACGATTTCAGCGGACAGGTCTCCGCTTCTGATCTTGATCGTCCCGACCATCCGCTTCAGACGGTATCGGCCTTGGCAGCGGCGATCGGCTGTTGATGGCGGCCTTTGCGAGCCACTGCAAGAAGGTCGTTCGACGCGATCCCGATGAGCGCCTTCATCTGATCGTGTGCATCGTCGGCCCTCCGCATCCTGATTGCCTCCAGCACGTCGCCATGCGCGCTCAGCGTCTGCTGGTAATTAGCGGTGGCCGATGTGGTCAAGCGGAAGGAGAAGCTGAGGGCGGCCGCAAGCATATTGCCGAGATTGGCGAACACCGGGTTGCGACTGGCACGAAGGATGGCGGTATGAAACCTGACGTCGGCATCGAGACACGCAGCGAGATTGTCCTGCGGAGCAATGCGCATGGCTTCATAGGCCGCTTCGATGACTGCGAGATCGCCTGACGTCGCCATCTTGGCCGCAAGTTGGGCGGCAGCGGGTTCAATGACCAGCCGCGCCTCGATCAATCCGCGGACGAAATCGAGATCGGGCTCGATATCGCGCATCCATTCCAGAACCTGTGCATCCAGCCTGTTCCATTCGCTCGACACGCGCACACGCGTCCCGGCCCGCTTGCGTGCCTCGATCAATCCTTTCGCCGAAAGCGTCAGAAGAGCATCGCGAAGCGCGGTGCGGCTTGCCCCGTAGATAACGCAAAGTTCGGCTTCCGTCGGCAGGACGGAGTGCTGGGCGTAGGAGCCGGCGAGGATGCGCTGTCCGAGATCGCGTGCGATGCGATCCTTGAGCGATGACGTGGTGCCATCTGCGGCAGGAATGTCCTGCTTGCCTTGGCCAGTCGAAGCGATCGCCGCGTCCATCGTCATGTCCTGTTCAAGTGGTACTCGGCAATTACCACAGCAAGTATCAGCAGCGAGCCCTTGGCAAGCAACTGATAGAAGGTTGGCACGGACGTCAGTATCATTCCGTTGTTGAGGACGCCAATGATGGCGACGCCCAGCAGTGCGCCGACGATCGTGCCCTTGCCGCCCTGCAAGGCGCAGCCACCAAGAACGGCCGCTGTGATGGCCTCGAGTTCCAGGCCTTGGGATCCGGATACGGGCTGCCCGGAGCCGGTACGGGCAGCCAACAGAATCCCGGCCAATCCGGCCGCCACTCCACTCATGATGTAGATGCCGACGCGGTAGCGGTTGATGTTGATGCCGGAGAAGCGTGCGACAACGGGATTGCCGCCCAGGGCATAGATGTTGCGGCCAACGATCGAGCGGGCAAGGAAGAGATGGAACACGATCGCGGTCAGCAAGAGAATCCAGATCAGCAGAGGCAGGCCGAGGATTCGTCCGATCCCGATGAAGCGGAAAGTGTCGCTGAAAATCGCGATCGATTGCCCATTGGACATGATGAACGCGATGCCGCGGAAGATCGCCATCGTACCGAGAGTCGCGATGACAGCGTTGACCCGCCCATAGGTGATGATGATGCCGTTCACGAGGCCGGCAAGACCGCCCAGGACCAGGCCGGCAAGAATGCCCGCGGCGGGTGATCCGGTGGCCTGGATGGCCATTGCCGTCGATACTGTGGTCAGACCGACAATTGCGCCGACGGCAATATCGAGCCCTCCGGCGACAATAACCACGGTCTGGCTCATCGCCAGAACGCCCAGGATGGTAATGCCTAGACCGATGTTCAGGAGGTTGCGGCTGGAGAAGAACACGTCGCCTCTCAGGGTGCCGAAAATGAGGACGAGAATGGCGAGAGCAACAAGAAGGCTTATGTTGTGAATGCCGATGCGCTCTGCGATGCGCAAGGAAGCGCGCCTTTTGCCGGTTTGCGTTGTTGCTGTCCTGAGCTCAAGGCTGTTCACTGAATTTGTCCTCCAAGCGATGCTGCAGATTGAGGCATGGCATGTCTGAGGATCGTGGCCTCGTCGATGTCAGGGCGGGAAAGTTCGGCCGTGATCCGGCCTCCAGCCATAACAAGCACCCTGTCGGCCAGCCCGATCAGTTCCGGCATTTCCGAGGAAATCAGGATTATGCCGATGCCGCTGGCGGCGAGCTCGTCGATCAGGCGATAGATTTCCGCCTTGGCGCCGATGTCGATGCCGCGGGTCGGCTCGTCGAGGATGAGAAGCATCGGCTGCCGCGCAAGCCAGCGCGCGAGAACGACCTTCTGTTGGTTGCCACCGGATAATTTCGAAACCTGTTCGTCGAGGTTGGGCGTCTTGATCGACATCTTTGCTGCAAGCGGTGAGACGATCTCCAGTGCCTTGCGCCGGTTGAAGAAGCCGAAGGTCGACGTTCTGTCGGGCACGCAAAGCGAGGCGTTATCAAGAATGCTTCGGAACAACAGCAGCGCCTCGTGCTTGCGGTCTTCCGGGGCAAAGCCGATGCCCGCCACGATCGCTGCATGCGGACTGTTGGGGCCAACGGGCACACCATTCATCGTTATGGTTCCGTCGACGCGCCTATCATAGCCGACAATCGCCTTTGCCAGTTCGGATCGACCCGCACCCATAAGGCCGGCAATGCCGAGCACCTCGCCACGGCGGACCTTGAGGCTCACATCGGTGACGTGGTCGGTGGTCAGGCCCGTCACCTCCAGCAACGGTTGCCCCGATTGCCACGTCTCGCGCGTAAACAGATCGGCGATGTCGCGGCCCACCATGAGCTTGGCTATGGTCTGCTCGCTGGCACCGGCAGCGGGGGAATCATCGACCAGCCGGCCGTCCCGCAAGACGACAATGCGATCCGCAAGGTCGATGACCTCGTTCAGCCTGTGAGAGATGTAGACGATCGAAGTGCCCTCGCCGCGCAGCCGGCGAATTACTGAAAACAGACGGCGCGCTTCGTCGTCGGTCAGTGACGAGGTCGGCTCATCGAATGCGATCAGCCGGCCGCCGGCACGTATGGCGCGCATGATTTCGATCATCTGGCGCTGTGCCGGACCGAGTGTGCTGCAGAGTTGACGCGGCAGCATATCCTGCTGCATGCCGAAGGTCGCAAGCACCTTATCAGTCTGGTCCTCGAGCCTGTGCCAGTCGAGCAGGACGCCTGCCAGCCGCGGCAGTTCGCCGACGAAAATGTTCTCGGCCACGGTCAGGTTCGGAACGATCTCCGGCTCCTGATGGATGACGCGTATTCCGGCTCTGTGGCTGTCGCGCGGTTCGCTGAAAACGATCGGCGTGGAGCCATGCAGCACGGTGCCGGTGTCCGGTGCGAACACGCCCTCGAGAATTCGCATCATTGTCGACTTGCCGGCGCCATTCTCGCCAACCAGGGCAAGCACCTCTCCTAGCCGAAAGGCAATCGAGACATTGTCGAGCGCCTGCACGACGCCGAAGCGCTTCGATATCCTGTCGAGCGAGAAGAAATCCGATTGCATCAAAAGCTCCTCCCGAGGATCGGTTCCGTGTGCCCGCCGACGAACTGCCGGCCCAAAGAGCGTCATGCGCACTGCGGCGCATGACGCATATCTGGTTCAGTGGCAGAGCTTGGCTTTGTAGTCCGACGCAAAATTGTCGGCGGTGATGTATTCCGGGTCAGTGAAGGATTGAACGGGAAGCTTCGTTCCGTCCTTGATGGAGGCCAAGAGAATCTTCACCGCCAGCGCGCCATGATTTTCCGAATTGAGCCACATCGTACCACGGAACGCCGAGGGCTTTCCGGATCCGAAGGCATCGCAGGCGCGGCTCCCGTCGATGCCGATCCCCATGCCCTGGTCTGCGGAATAGCCGGCATTCTCCAGTGCTCGCGCACCACCCAGCACGCCGTCATCGTTGCATGAATAGAATATCCAGTTCGTGACGCTGGGATTGGCCGTCAATGTGGTGGTCATCACATCGATGGCGTTGACCATCGTATTGTCGTAGGGGACGCGAACGATGCTGCCCGGCTTGAAATCGGGCACCGCCTTCAGGAACGCTTCTTCCGCGCCCTTGTTGCGCTGCATGCAGGTATCGGCCTTGCGGTCCTCGATCGAGGCGATGCGCACCTCTTTGCCCGCCCAGCCTTCAGCCTTGTAGAGCTTGGCAAGCTCTTCGCCCACCCGCGCACCGATATTGTAAGCATTCATGCCGACATAGGGGACCTGGGTGCCATCCTGGTAGTAGATATCGTCGTCCACCGCCACCAAGGGAATTTTTGCGGCCTTTGCTTTCTCCGCGATGACCGGTCCCAGCGCCTTGTCGGGGACAACGATGGCGATGCCTTTCACGCCATCGCCGACCATCGTATCGAAGGTCGTGATCGTCAAATTGGCGTCGAACTGAACGTCCTGCGACACGAACGCGGCCCCTGCCGCCTCAGCCGCTTTCTTGGCGCCGCCGACTTCGGCGACAAACCATGGATGGTCTCCCATCTTGTTGATGTAGCCGATCTTGATGTCGTCTGCGCTTGCTGCGCCACTCATCAGTCCGGCAGCCAATACCGCAAATGTCGCCAAAGCCTTTGTTGTGGTTTTCATGAATATCCTCCCTGAGAGCTCTATTGGTTGCTAGTCGTGGTAGAGAACCGAGCGCCCACCATCGATGGTGATCGTCTCGGCATTTATGAACGGCGCTTCGTCCGAAGCGAGGAAAACCGCCGTCATTGCAACCTCGTCCGGCCGGCCAATACGCTTGGGCGGATGGAGGTCGTAGGCTCGCCGCTTCTCCTCGGCGGGGTTCGGGAATGTGTTCCAGTAGGCTTCCGCGATCGGCGTCTCGATGTAGCCGGGTGCTATCGCGTTCACCCGGATACCGCGTGCGGCATATTCGATGGCCAGCGAACGGGTCAGGCCCAAAAGTGCATGCTTGGCGACCGGATACGGGAACGTATGGGGAATGATCTGGAAGGCGTGACAGCTCGCTATGTTGACGATGGACCCCGAGCCCTTCGCCAGCATCGTCGGCAAAACCGCCTTGGCGCAGAACCACGCGGCCTGGAGGTCGAGCTTGAGGCAGCGCTCCCATTCCTCATCCGGCATCATCAATGGTTCGTAGAAGACGTTGGCACCGGCATTGTTGACCAGAACGTCGACGCCGCCATAGCTCGTGATCGTGCGGGCGACCATGTCCGCGACCGCGGATGCGTCCGTGACATCCGTCTCGACGAACAATACGTCGGCGCCTCCGGCACGCAGTTCGTCAGCGATCGCTTTGCCGCTTGCCGCATTCAGTTCGGCAATGACGGTCTTTGCCCCATGCATCGCAAAAGCCCGGGCGGTGGCGGCACCTATGCCTTGGCCGGCGCCCGTGACGATTGCGATCTTTCCTTGCAGCCGGCCTGCCATTGCATTCACCAGTCGACCACGGTGCCGTCCGGCATGACGGCATTGCGGGCATGCAGCACTTCCTGCTTGAAGGGGTGACGCGCGATCACGTCCTCATTGACGGTGACGCCAAGGCCCGGCAGTTCGGGCAGGTCCCAGCGGCCTGGTTTACGCCGAATTGGCCAGGTAACGACCTCGTCGTACCAGGCGACGGCACCGGACATCTCCTCCTGAATGACGACGTTTGGCGTCGATATGCCGAAGTGAAGAGCAGCCACACCGGCGATCGGACCGAGCGGGTTGTGCGGCGCAAGGCCGATGCCTGCCGTTTCCGCCATGGCCGCGATCTTCTTTGTCTCCAGCAGACCGCCAGTGTGGCAGATATCAGGCTGGGCAATGTTGAAGGCACGGGCTGCGATCGAGTGCGTGAATTCGCGACGTCCGATCAGCCGCTCGCCGGAAGCGATCGGCACGGCCGATCGCGCCGTGATATGCGCCAGTCCGGCAACATCTTCGGGCGGCACGGGTTCTTCTGCGAACATGATGCGGGCCGGCTCGATTGCTCTGAGGTAATCCATCGCAGCGTTAACCGATGCAGGGCGTCCATGGAAATCGACCATGATGTCGATGTCCGGACCTATGGTCTCGCGAAGTGAGCCAACCATATTGGCAACGGAGTCGACTGCCTTGGCGGGCGATACGTAGTGGGTGTAGGGAATGCAGACGACCTTGACCGCATCGTAGCCTGCTTGCGTCACGATGCGTCCGCGTTCCACGATCGCGTCCGCGGATCCGGTCTCATAGACCGCCTTCATGTCCCCGAGGCCGAGATGCGTATAGGTGCGCAGATAGTCGCGAACCTGGCCACCCAGAAGGCGCCAGACGGGGACGCCCAATGATTTGCCCAGGATGTCCCAGAGCGCGATCTCGATGCCGCTGACGGCAGACATTCCCTCGACGCCGAGACGCCAAAATCCGTGCCGCGTAAGTATCTGATAGCACTGCTCCACGTTGCGCGGATCTTGCCCGATGAGCAGGGCCTCAAGGTCTTGAAGCGCCCCAACGACGGCTCGGGTCTTCCATTCCAGCGTTGCCTCACCCCAGCCAAACAGCCCGGGCTCGTCGGTTTCGACCCGAACGAAGACCCAGTTGCGCATTTCCGCATTGCAGACGCGAGCCTTGATGGCCGTGATTTTCATTGGTCCTCCCAGACCTGCCGTCTTTTTTCATGGCAATATGTATGATTTATTATGGATAATATGGACGAGTCAAGCGCAACGTCGATGTGGACCAGCGCCGCCAAGGAACTGGTCCTCAGGAGGATCCGAGCAATTTTCGATCAATCCTTGTCCGCCGATGGAAGGGCTGTCAGCCGCCGATCCACGAATATCGCGGGAAAGGCGCGGCTAAATCACCGCGCAGACCGTTTTCGTCTCGAGATAGTTCTCCAGGCCCGGTGCGCCGTTCTCATAGCCCCAACCGGATTGCTTGTGGCCGCCCTTCGGCAATTCCGGCGAGAAGTAGGAATGGCAATTGATCCAGACGGTGCCCGACCGGATAAGTGCGGCAAGGCGATGCGCAGCGGAAAGGTCGCGGGTCCAGACGCTTGCGGCGAGGCCGTAGGGCGAGTCGTTCGCATGGCTTAACGCCTCCGCGACGTCATCGAACGGTGTCACGGCAACGACCGGGCCGAAGATTTCCTCGCGCATCATGCGCATGTCCGGGCGAACGCCGGTAACCACGGTCGGCTCGAAGAAGTTGTCGAAGCGCCGGCCGCCGGCGATGATCTCGGCGCCGCTGGAGGCACCATCGCCGACGTAGAAGGCGACGCGCGCAGCCTGGGTTCCGTTGACCAGCGGACCAAGGTCGGTATCCGGGTCAAGCCCGTGTCCGAGACGCAGCTTTCGCGCCTCTTCCGCCAGCCCCTCCACCAGACGGTCGTAGATCGAGCGATGCGCATAGACACGCGAGCCGGCGACGCAGACCTGGCCGGCATTGGCGAAGATCCCCCGAGCCACTCCGGGGATTGCGAGCCCCATGTCTGCATCGGGCATGATGATGGCCGGCGACTTGCCACCCAGCTCGAGCGTCAGCTTCTTCAGATTGCCGCGCGCTGCGGAGACGATCATCTTTCCGACTTCCGTCGAGCCGGTGAAGGCGACCTTATCGACATCGGGATCTGCAGCCAATGCTGCGCCCACGGTTTCACCGAGACCGGTCACGATATTGACGACGCCGTCCGGCAAGCCGGCTTCGATCATCAGTTCGCCGAGCCTGAGCGCGGTGAGCGACGTTTCCTCAGCTGGCTTGAGCACGATCGTACAGCCGGCGGCAAGCGCCGGGGCGAGCTTCATCGAGGCCATAAGCAGCGGCGAATTCCATGGCGTTATGGCTGCCACGACACCGATCGGCTCTCGCACCGTGTAGGCGAAAATCTTGCTGCCCACCGGTTGGTAGCTGATGGAGGTGGGGATGGTCGTGCCGAGGATTTTCGTGGCAAAACCGGCAAAATAGCGGAACTGCTCGGCCGAGGCGGGAATCTCGGCGAAGCGTGAGGTCTTCAGCGACTTTCCTTGGTCAAGCGTCTCGAGTTCTGCAAGCTCATCGGCATGGCGTTCAATCAGGTCGGCGATGCGCCACAGCAGCTTGCCGCGCGCCGACGGCGTCATGTCGCGCCAGCTCTCGCCCTCGAAAGCAGCACGCGCCGCAGCAACGGCGCGCCCGGCGTCATCGGCTGTGCCTTGCGCCAGCAGCGCGAGCGTGCCGCCGCTCGCAGGATCGGTCGCAGGCAAGGTTCCGCCATCGCTGGCGTCGCACCAGCCGCCGCCGATCAGGTGCTGCATTCTAGGTTTGGCCAGGAACGCCTTGACGCCTTCGTGCCTGGGTTCGCCGTTTCGAATGGTGATCGTCATGTCCGCATCCCGCGACCGAGTGCCTCGACCGCGGCGAGAGCACCGCGGATGATGGAATGATAGCCGGTACAGCGGCAGATATTGCCTTCGAGCGCAGTGCGGATCTGAGACTCGTCTGGAGCCGGATTCTCCAGCAGCAGAGCGGTCAGCGCAACAGTGATGCCGGGTGCGCAGTAGCCGCACTGGAAGGCGTTTTCGGCCGCCAGGGCCTGGCGCAGGACAATAGCTTCGGGAAGGTCGTCGAAACCCTCCGGCGTGATGATGGTGGCCCGGTCGAGTTGCCACGACATGAGCAGACAGCCATTGACCGCGCGATCGTCCATCAGCACGGAACAAGCGCCGCAGCGGCCGATGCCGCAAGCCATCTTGGCGGCAGTCATGCCGAAATGATCGCGCAGCAGGTCGATCAGGCGCAACTCGGCGGGCACGGCCAGCGCCTGGCGGCAGCCGTTGAGGTTAAAGGTAATCGCGATCTCGGCACTCACGCTGCACTCCTTTGCAGGGCGTCGAGTACCCATTCAGGATCGACCGGGATGAGCTCGGGCCAAGCCCCTGTGGCGTCCGCAATCGCGTTGACGATGGCTGGCGTCACGGCGCCAATGCCAAGCTCACCAACTCCGCGCGGACCGAACGGGTCGTCCTCGTCCAAATCCTCCAACGCGAAGGTCGCGAGGCTTTCCGGCGTGTCGGCAATGCCTGGCAGCATGTAGAAATCGAGGTTGCCGGCAAGATACCGGCCATCCCGCATCGCCGCGTTCTCAGTGAGGGTGAAGCCCAGCCCCTGGACGCCGCCGCCTTCGATCTGGCCAAGATAGGCGGCAGCATCGAGCATCGGTCCGGCCGCGGTGTGCTGATGGAGCTCGAGCACGCGTACCTGCCCAGTGATGCGGCTCACGGCAACGCGCGCCAGTGTCGCGCCGAAGGCGAAGATCAGGCGTGCATTGCCTTCCAGATAGTCCGATTTCGGAAACTCGAAGCTGACGGCAGCAGCTGGCAGCCGGTCGGGAGGCAACGCCTCGGCAAGCTCGGCGAAACTCATGAGCACTGAGCCGCTGTTGGAATGTCGCTCGACGATGCCGCCGGGCCCCAGCGCCAGCGTCCCGGCTTCACGGCAAAGCAGTTGGCCCGCTGCGGCCAGCAGGTCGCGCGCAAAAGCTGGTGCGGCGACTGCCGCGACCCGCCAGACCACGTGAGTGCCGCGCGAGGCGGTAGAGGAACCGGATTCGGGCGTCGCCGCCGTATCGCCGGTGACCGGCCGGACATCGTCGCGACCGCAGCCGAGCGCTCCGGCTACGGCGGCCTTGACCGAGGTGAGCAGGCCCTGTCCCATCTCGTCCAGGCCGTAGAGAGCTTCGATCATGCCATCCGCAGCCAAGCGCAACGCGCCTCCGGCCGGGTCCGGCGGCAGCGTGCCTAGTCCGTTGCCTTGATAGTTCATCGCCATCCCGACGCCGATCGTCTCACAGCCGTCGAACGACGGACCACGCGGCTTGGCCCAGATCGGGTCAGCAGCGGCGGCTTGCAGCATCTCGGCCAAACGTTCGGACGGCGCGACCTGCTGGCCGAGATGGCCTCGCGTGCCAGGCTCGCGCAAATTGCGGCGCCGTATCTCGATAATGTCGATGCCGGCGGCTTCGGCTAGCCGGTCCAGCTGGCACTCTACCGCGAAGGCCATCTGGTTGGCACCGAAGCCACGAAACGCGCCGCAGACGCCGTTATTGGTGTAGGCGAGCCTGCCCGAGCTGAGGACGTTGGGAACGACATATGGCCCGCAGGCGTGTTCGAGGGCCGTCTCAAGCACGCCCGGACCGAGCGACGCGTAGGCGCCGGCATCCGCGATCACATCCACCTGCTGGGCGAGCAGACGACCTTCGGGGTCGCAGGCGGTACGCATGTGGATGCGCATGGCATTGCGCTTGGTGCCCGCGATGACGGATTCCGCCCGGTCGAGATGCAGCCGCACGGCGCGTCCAGTCTTCAGCGCCAGCAGGGCCAGGGCCGGCTGCACGGTCAGCTCGTCCTTGCCGCCGAAAGCGCCACCAGTCGGGCTGGTGACCACCCGTATCCGCTCTTGCGGCATACCGAGGATGCGCGAGAGCTGCATGCGGTCGCGGCGGCCATGCTGCCCACCGGCAAAGACGTTCAGGGTACCATCCGTACCGACGAAAGCGTAGCCGCCCTCCGTCTCCAAAAAGCCGTGCATCTGGCACGGCGTTTCATAGACAGCCTCGACGATATGAGCTGCCTTGGCAAAAGTCGCGGCGGCATCGCCACGCGTGAACTCGAAGCTGCACTGCAGATTGCCTGAGGCGTGGACCGGCTCGGCTCCAGCGGCGAGTGCCTGTTGGGGATCGCTCACAATTGGCAGCGGCTCGTATTCGACGCTGACGAGAGCAAGCGCGCGTTCGGCAGTCTTCGTGTCAACAGCGGCAACGGCAGCAACAGCGTCGCCGAAATAGCGGACCTTGTCGAAGCACAGTGCCGGCTGATCCTGCACAACGATGCCGAAGGCATTGCTGCCGGCAATGTCGCGGTGCGTGACAACCGCCGCGACGCCGGGCAGCGCCTCGGCCGCGCTCGTATCGATGGAAACGATCCTTGCATGGGGAATGCCGGCGCGCCGAATGCGCCCGACCAGCATACCGGGCTCGCGATGGTCGGTCAGGTATTCAAGCCGGCCGGCGATTTTTGGCGCGCCGTCCGGCCGCTGGTACCAGCGTGCGCCGGTTTCCGATCGGGACACAAGAACCTCGGCAGGCGGCTTTCCGGACGGCACGGTCCGCCGGCGCGGCGAATGTGCTCCTTGGGACAACTTGCCGCCGAGCCCGAAGACCAGCGCATTCGCCGCGACACTGCGCCGATAGCGGTCGGACCGCCATGCATCATCGATCGCCGGCGCCTCTTCGAGAATTGCGGCGTGCAGCTTGGCCCAATCGATCTCCTGCAGGCGGCGGCTGACAAGCAGTGCTTCAGCGCGACTGAGCCGGGCCGCTTGCCCGCCGCCGCCGGCCGCGAGCCGCGCGACGGTGATGCGATCATACGCTGTCTCGACCAGCCCGGCGACACCGGCCACGCTTGGGGTGAATGCGGCGCGCAGGCCGACTTTGCGATGGGTCCAGCGAGCGGCAGTTGGCTGCGGTGGAACGATGACCGTCTCAATGAGACCGGCTGACGGTGCGTCGGCCAACCATTGCGCGAGCGGCACGACGGCGCGCCCAGCCGGTGAGACGATCTCCAGCTTCGCATCGATCGCGAGCAGGGCCGGCAGAAGGCAACCCGTCCGCCCGGCGACGTTGCCGCCCAGCGTTGCGAGATTGCGGACGGCGGGTCCCGCCGTGGCGCGGACTGCGGCTGCGAGCAGAGGCAAATTCTCGCCTATCGCCCGGTCACGCTCCAAGGCACCCAGTGTCGTCAGTGCGCCGATGCGAAAGCCGTCGCCGGCCGGTTGGATGCCCTTCAGGCAGGCGATACGGCCGATGTCGATGAGGCGCCGCGGCTTTGGCAGGCCCTTCGCCCAGCCGAGCTGCAGCGCCGTGCCCCCGGCGACCAGTTGCGACGCGCCCTCGCCTGCCAATGACAGCGCCTCGGCAACGGAGGCCGGGCGAAGCACCTGGAGACCCGGTCCGGTCATGTGGCTCCCGCAGTCGTGCCGAAACGGATGCCTTTTTCCTTCAGCCAGCGGCGGTAGGCGATGGAGGACCCGTCGGCGCGGGTCGGGATTTCCATCCGCGCCTCGAGTGGAAGGCGCAGCGGCCGCTGGTTCTCCACGATGATCCGGTCTTGCAGGAAGATGACCTGTTCGAAGTTGAGCAACGCCGTCTGCGTCGAAGCCGAGTCGACCAGATACATGACCGGCTGGGCGCGGCAGAGGTCTTCCTCGATGGGCTGAATGAACAGCGCGATCGCATCGAGCCGACCGGGCGCTCCGGGACATATACGGTAAAGCATGACAACGAATGGGCTCGGCACACGATAGGTTAGATGCACAAACGCGCCGGAGCTTTCCGTTGCGGCAATGCGCGGCTGGAAGAACGTGCAGTTGGTCGCCCAGACCTCGTCCACCTCGCGACGTATCTCGCTCAGATAGGCCGGCACTTCCGTGTGCGGCTCCGAACCGAGAATGTCGGTATGCACGAAGGGGAAATGCGCCATGTCGAGGAAATTCTCTACGACACGCAAACCCGACGCCCGCATCGTCACCCAGCCGCAGGGCACGTAGCGGCGGTCGGGTTCCGATGCCTCGGCGATCTTGAAGATTTCCTTCCCGGGCTCGCCCAGCGTGGTCCAGACGCAGCCGTAGCGCTGCCGGACGGGCAGCGCGGGGCCGCGGCCGCCGTCGTCCAGGACCTCCCGGACGGTAATTGCGCCCGCGGCGTCACGGACCAGTTCGATGTCCTGTCCGAGCAGCCGCGTGCGGCTTGGCGCGCCACCTAGATCGGCCGCCGTCTCCACCGCGTACCAGTCGTCCAGTGCCGCCTTGTCCGTCGTCTTCATGACCGGGGCTCGCCTTATTGGGTCCACTGCAGGCTGCCGCCGGAATTCTCGGCGAGGAAGGCGGCGCGCCGGGCGAACAGGCCAGGTGCGACGCGATGGATTTCGGCAATGATCTCGCGCAGGTCGCCGGTGCGCAGCACGCCGTGCTCGACGAGGATCTCGCCATCGACCATCGTCAGGGACACGTCGCTGCCGCGCACGGCGTGGACGAGATTGTGGTGGAGATTGAAATAGGGTCCGTCGCGGAAGACCGGCGTCATGCGCGGCGTATCGGTGCGGACCGCGATGATGTCGGCACGCTTGCCGACCTCGATCGAGCCGATCTCATGATCGAGGCCGATCGCCTTTGCACCAAGGATCGTGGCCATGCGCAGAACCTGCCAGCTATCCATTGCGGCGGCGTCGAGGTCCTTCAGCTTGCCTAGCAACGAAGCCACCTTCATCTCTTCGAACATGTCGAAATTGTTGTTCTCCTTCTCGCCGTCCGTGCCGATGCCAACCGACACGCCGGCCTTCAGCATCTCGGCCACCAGCGCGATGCCGCTCGCCAGCTTCATGTTGGAAACGGGATTGTGGGCCACCGAAACGCGGCGCTTGGAAATAAGCTCGATCTCTTCTCGATCGAGCCAGACGGCGTGGGCGATCATGGCGCGCGGCGTTTCGAAGAAGCCGAGGTCGTCCAGCGCGAACATCGGCCGTTTGCCGTAGCGCCGCTCAAATTCCGCGATCTCGATCTCGGCCTCGCTGCAATGTGTGTGGAAGCCGGTCTCGTATTTCCTTGCGAGTTCGATCGCCCGGCGCTGGCCGGCCTCGTCGGCATAAAACAGATGCTCCAGCCCGACCCAGACGTTGATGCGGCCGCCCGCCTTGCGATGCCAGCCCTCGATCATCGCCTCGTTCATGTCGAGCGTGTCGAAGTAGTTGTAGTCGGGATGCTCGCCGATGTAAGGCACGGCGACCAGGCGGTTGCCGATCGCCTCGGCCGCCCTGGCGCTGCCTTCCATGAACCGCCACATGTCGACGACGGTGGTCGTGCCGCCGAGCACGGATTCCGCGTAGCAGAGCCACGATGCCGCCTCGGCCTCGTGCGGCTGCAGCACGCGATGCATCGGATTGATATGGAGCGTCAGCCAGTCCCAAACCGGCAGGTGCTCCGCCGTGCCGCGCAGAAGACCGGAATGCGCATGCGCATTGACCAGCCCGGGCAAAAGCACCGCATTGTCGAGCTTCTTCACGGCTACGGCCGGATGAAGGGCGCGCAATGCAGCGAGTGCGCTGACCGCGGCGATACGACCATCCTCCACCAGCACGGCGCCGTCGGGCAACACGTGATTATCTTGATCCATGGTCAGCAGCGTGTCGGCAGCAAGGATGAGGCTTTGGGTCATCGCGGGTACTCCGTGTGCGTTCCGTCGTTCATGACGTCCTCAAGCTGCAGCGAGCAGGAAATCGGCGGCACGCTCGCCGATCATCGTAGCGGGCGCGTGGGTGTTGCAGGTCGGGATCGTCGGGATCACCGAGGCATCGGCAACATGCAGGCCGTCCAGCCCGTGCACGGCGAGGCGGCTGTCGACGACAGCCATCGCGTCGTCGCCCATCTTGGCGGTTCCGCAGGTGTGGAAGAACGTCGTGCACGCCTCGCGGATGAAGGCGATTGTCTCGGTGCGGGTCAGTCGGCGGTCAGGTGCGGCAAAGTTGCGGAAGACACCGGCGTTCGCCTTTGCAGCCGCCATCTCCATCACCATCTCGACCGCAGTGACCATGGCGTCGAGGTCTTCCGGTTCCGCCAGAAAGTTCGGTTGGATTTCGAGCGGCCCGCCGGGCTTGCCGTCGAGCAGCTTCAAGTGCCCGACGCTCTTCGAGCGCATGAGACCCGCACCGAAGGAAAAGACATCGCCGGATACATCGTAGCGCGCGCGTATCGCAGGTTCGGCGCTGTTGCCCTGGACCGGGAAGGCGTGGAGGTCGGATTGCGGCAGATCCAGCCGCGACTTCCAGTTGACCATCGAGCCGCCGCCATTGCCCACCATTGGTCCGATCGGTCGTTTCGCGCGGAAGACGCAGGCCTGCGCCAGCGGATGGTCCTGAAGGTTCCGGCCGACGCCCGGCAGAGCGCAAACGACTGCGATGCCAAGACGCTTCAGCTCGACCGGATCGCCGATGCCCGACAGCATCAGCATGCGCGGAGTGTCGATGGCCCCGGCCGCGAGCACCACGCTCTCGCGAGCGCGTGTTTCGCGGATTTCGCCACCGACGAGGTGCTTGACCGCGACGCATCGGCTGCCTTCGACCGTCAGGCCGATGGCCGCGGAACCGGTCAGCACCGTCAGCATCGGGTGATCGAGGATCGGCACGAGATAGCCCGTCGCCGAACTCCAGCGCTTACCGTCGCAGATGTTGAAATTCGCGACAGCAGCCCCCTCGTTGCTGGTGCCATTAGGGTCGTCGATCACCCGGATGCCGATCTCGTCCGCGCCGTCGATCAGCGCCTGCGCGACCGGGTGCAGCATCGCCGGCCGTTCGATACGGAGCGGACCGCCCGCACCGCGAAACTCGCTTGCGCCGTCCCGCCAGTCCTCGCAGCGCCGGAAATAGGGCAGCACGTCGGCGAAGCTCCAGCCCTTCGCGCCGCCGGCTTCCCAGGCATCGTAGTCATTCGGATGGCCGCGATACCACACCATCGCGTTGACGGCGCTTGAGCCGCCCAGCACGCGGCCGCGCGGGATGCCGATGGTACGGCCGTTCACGCGCGATGTCGGAGCGTAGTCATAGCCCCAGTCATAGGTGCCGCGGCCGAGCGGCACCCACTGGCCGGGGTCGTCGATCTTTGCGACCCCAAGACCCGCCGGACCGGCCTCGATCAAGAGGACGTCCGCACCGGCGTCGACCAGCCGTCGCGTCACCGCGCAACCGCCGGAACCCGAGCCGACCACGATATAGTCGTAGCCGGGTTTGAGCGCGCGTCGGGGGATGACGGATCGGATGGCGCCCATGGTTTCGTCAGTTGTGCTCGCTCGGGCCCATGATGACGATGCCTTCGCTCGCCTCGACGTGGCGGACGAAGATATACTTGTCCTCGCGGCCGTCACTGTGCTTGCGCTTGATGTCCGGCTGGACCGTTCCCGAGACCTTGGCGACCAACACATAGGGCGCATCTACGGCGAGCCCCCTTGCGCAATGCGCGTCGAACTCCTCCACCGTGCGCGCCGTATGGGCATTCTCGATGCCGGCGCCGCGCGCGATCGCGGCAAGGTCGACACGGCCCAGCGCCGTGTGGGTCGGCGGACCGCCGATCGACTGGTAGCACTCATTGTCCCAGACCACCACGAAGAGGTTCTTCGGCTGCTCGTTTCCGAGCGTGGCCAGGATGCCCAGGTTGAAGAGCAGGCCGCCATCCGTATCGAGCGAAACGACGCGGCGGTGCGGCAGGCCGGCGGCGAGCCCGAAGGCCTGCGGCGTGACGCAGCCGAGCTGCTGCTGGAACAGGCTCGCCTCGCGCATATGCGGCGCGGCGTTGTACCACTCGTCAACGCTGCCGCCGAGCGAAAGGATCACCAGCTCATCCTTCAGCCGCGCGGCAAGAGCCTTCATGCAGTCGAAGCGTTTCATCGCACCACCTCGCCGCCGAGCGCCACGGCCGAATGGTAGTAGGACGCATAAGACCAGGAATAGGCGTCGACGATGGCGCGCTCGATCTTCGCCTCCTCGGTGACGATCCGGTACGGCACGCGCAGCGCGTTCAGCACCGGCTCCATGGTGATGCCGTGCGGGATTGCCCACCAATTGTTCTCGCCGAGCTCGCCGCGGTAGCTCATCAGCATCACGACCGGGATGCCCGCCCCGAGGCCCATGCGGGCCAGCGGCTCGACCGAGGCGCGCAAGCCGGAGTTTTCCATGACCAGTGCCGCGCGCTTGCCGGACAGGAAGACCCCGCCGCAGATCGCGGCGCCCTCGCCTTCGTTGGTGACGCGGATCGTTCGGATATCCGGATCGGCATCGAGAGCCGGATAGAGCTCCTTGAACAGCGAATCGGGCAGGTAGCAGACGATGCTCACTCCCGCCCGCTTGAGCCCCCGAATGACCGCGTCGACCGCACTCTGCTTCATGACATCCCCTTAGGTCGGGAAGTCTCGCAAAGCACAGTTGTTCGAGATAGAGACAAATTTCTCGCTTTATCGATGCGCAAAGTGCAACAACTAATCATGCAGTGCCTCGACCATGTGGGCCAGTAGCGCCGCGAATGCGGAGGCCGCATCCGACATTTCGCGTTCAAGTCGGGCGAGCAGCATCAGTCGGTGCGGGTTCATGCGCGAATCGCGCAACGGCACGAAAACGAGCGATCCGTCAGCCACTTCCGGTTCGATGCCGAGCTTGGTGCAAAGCACCACGCCGAGGTTGAGGCGCACCATCTCGGTCATCAGTCCGATCGAGTTGGTCCGCGACCGTCGCGTGATGTCGATCATGGAGCGCCCGATCGCATCGTCGATCGAAATGCCCAAAGCAAGGCTGTTGTCCGAGACGATGACCTGTTCGCCGGCAAGATCGAACAGCTTCACTTCCTTGCGGCCGGCAAGGCGGCTGTCCGGATGAGCGACGACGCCCAGCGGCAGAGGCGTGCTCGCGATCTTGCGCACGTTGCGCGGCACGCGCACGTCGAAAGCAAGCGCCAGATCGCATTCGCCGTCGGCAACCGCATCGCAGGCGCGCTGCGACCCGGCGACATGCACATCGACCGATATCCGCGGATGGCGCTTCCAGAATTCCTTCAGCGCGTTCGGCACCAGCCCGCGCGCCGCGCTCTCCACGATTGCCACGGACAACGAGCCGCGGTTGAGGCCACTGAGATCGTTGATCTCGGACGAGGCGCGGGCCAACTCGGTGATGCTCTGACGCGCGTGGTAGAGCAGAAGCTCGCCTGCGCTGGTCAGTTTCAGTCGCTGGCGCACGCGTTCGAAGAGCGGCGTGCCCAGTTCGTCCTCCAGGCTCTTGATGACGCGGCTGATAGAGGATGGCGCCACGTTGAGCGCCTGCGCGGTCTGGCGCACCGAGCCCAGCCGCGCGACCATTTGGAAATAATGGATGCGCGGTGAGACCAGGCCAAGCCGGAAGGGATCCACTCAGGCGGCCTCGAAGGCGGGGACGATCTCCATTTCCGGCACCAGCACGAGACCTTTGTCGGTGATACGGATTTCGGGGATGACCGAGAGCGGGATGAGGTTGAAGCCCATATAGGGAATGCAGCAGCCGGCCGCCTCCCATTCCCGTTTGAGTATCTTCACCTCCTCCGCGACCTCAGTGACGCGCTTGTCGGACAAAAGGCCGGCGATCGGCAGTTCAACCATGGCAGTCACTTTGCCGTCGACGACGACACAGACGCCGCCTTGCGTTTCCTCGATCGCCCGCAGCGCCACCTGCATGTCGGCCTCGTTGAGGCCGGCGATGATGATGTTGTGGCTGTCGTGACCAACAGACGATGCGACGGCGCCGCGTCGCAGCGTGAAATTGCTGAGCAGCCCGTAAGCGACGTTGCCGTCCGACTTGCCATGGCGCTCGACCACAGTGACGAAGCACAGGCCGTGGCGGTCGAAATGGTTCTGCCAGTCGTTGGCCGGATCGAGCGTGATCTTCTGGTGGCCGAGCGTGATCCCCGGCAGTTCGGTGCGGATGGTATGCGCCACCACCTTGCCGGTTGGCAGGTCCGGCGTTAGCTTGATCTGCTTCGGCAGCTTCACTGTGTGGTAGGCCGTGTCCGGATAGCGGTAGCGGGTCGAGAGGGCCTGGTCGAGCAGCGGCGTGATCTTGCCGTCATCGACGACGAGTTCGCCGCCATACCACGTGCTGACGGGATCGAAGCCGTCGTCGAGCAGCACCAGGTCGGCACGGCGGCCACCACCGAGGCCTCCGATTTCGCCTTCCATTGCAAAGCGCGTCGCGCCATGCAGCGAGCCCATCGACCAGGCCTGCTCCGGCGTCATGCCGGCCTTCATCGCCTCGCGCGTCACCCAGTCCAGGCCGAAGAGCATCAGGTCGTCAGCATCGCGGTCGTCGGTGCAGACCGCGATGCGCTTGTGCGAGGCTCCGAGTTCTGTAATCGTCTTGATCGCTGCGGGCAGGCTGTGCCACGGTGTCGTCGGCGGGCCGCCACGCAGGAACAGCCAGATGCCGGCTTCGAGCATGTCGTCGGCGATCTCGCGGTCGATCGCCTCATGGGTGTCGGTGACGCCGGACGCGGCATAGGCCGACACGAACTCGCGTCCATAGACGTGTCCCGATACCGGGCGGCCGCGTTTCAGCGCCGCAGCGAGGATGGCATGGCTGCGTTCATCGCCCATAGCCACTGGCACGAAATCCATCTTCTCGCCGAGCGCCACGGCTTCCGGCCATTTGTCGAACAATGCGCCGATCTTCTCGGCTGTCAGGTCGCCACCGGCCGTTTCCAGCAACGGCGAAGTTGCCGGGACGGTGCTCGGAACCGTCAGGAAAATGGACAACGGCGCCAGGCGCGCGTCCTCCAGCATCGCCTCGATGCCAGCAACGTCCATGACGTTGCCGATCTCGTGGCTGTCGCAGAAGAGGGTCGTGGTGCCGTTGAGCAGCGCCGCCTCGGCATAGGCGCAGGCCGTCACCATCGAGGATTCGATGTGGATGTGCGGATCGACCAGGCCGGGCGCGACGATGCCGCCCCTGGCGTCATATATCCGGGCGCTGCCGCCCTTGTAGGTGCCGGCCGGCTTCACGGCGGCGATCCGTCCTCCCGATAGCCAGATCTCGCGGCCTGGAAGAATGCGCTCCGAATAGGTCGACAATACGCGTGCGCCGGCAATGACCAGATCTGGATCGGCTCGCCCGGAAGCGACACCGGCCAGTCGCCGGGTCATGGACGAGAGCGGCTGGACGGAAAAGCGCGTGAGAGAGGTCATTCTGTTGCTAGCCTCGTCCTCGTTGGATGTTGGGCGTCAATGGTAGTCGGGAATGCCCGGCATGGTCATGAAGCCGGGAAGCGCGCGGAAGCGACGCGCCCAGCGGCGCAGCGGCGGATATTCGTCATGGTCGACGCCGAAATCGCGGCTCAGCGCAAAGGCCGGAAAAAGCGCGATGTCGGCGATGGTCGGGCGGTCCGCAGCGAACCATTCTTTCTTCTCGAAACCCCGCGCGGTCATGTGGTCGTCCATGGCGCGGAGCGCTTGCGCGGCACCGGCACGCAACGCAGCCTCGTCGCCGGCGGCACCGAACATGGCATGGCGGCGCGCGGCGCCGGCAACGCCGAGATCGCCGGCAGCAAAGAAAAGCCACTGCATCACCTTGGCGAAATCCGCACCATCCGCCGGCAGCCATGCACCCGTTGAATCGTGGCTGCGCGCCAGATGGGCGATGATGGACTCGGCGCCGAACATCGTCATCTCGTCGTCGCGGAGAATGGGCAGGCTGCCCGCCGGGTTCATGGCCAGGAATGGCGGCGTCTTCTGCTCCGCCCCCGGAAATGCATCGACTGCGACGGTCTGCCATTCCAGGCCAAGCATGGAAAGCGCCAGCCGCACCTTGTAGCAGCTTTCGTCCAGCTCGTAGTTGTAGAGCGTGATCCTCGCCATCATGCGGCCCGCGTCGTCGAGGTCGCGCCGGCACGCCCGGTCTCGAGGTGGTGGCGCAGTTCACTCGTCCAAGCGAAGAAATGCTCCTGTCCCTTGCCGGCATATTTTGCCGCCGGTCCGTCAATCACGACATGCAGGGCCGATCGTTTGCCGGTCAGCTCCTGCAGGCCAAGAAGCAGCGTCTCTTCGCCGACCTTCAGGCTGAACAGCGTCCCGCTCAGCGCCTTCAGATCAGCGAGGCCGGATCCGCCGGAGGAAGATGTGGGCGGCATGGCCTGCACGACATTGATCACCATCCCGGCGGAACAGTCGAGATACAGGCTGCGGACCGGCACCACCTCCTCTGGCAAGGCAGGCAGTTCAGGCAATGCTGCTGCCGGGTCCAGCGTCGTCCAGATCATGCCAGCCGCCTCGACCGATCTGTGGGCAGACACGGTAATGGACGCCGGCACCCTGAGATCGGGGTGGGCTGGAATGTATCGGCACTGGCCGGCCGCATCGTACTGCCAGCCGTGATAAAGACAGGCAATATGATCGCCGCGGACAAAACCGAAGCTCAGCTTCATACCGCGATGCGGGCAGCGATCCTCCCACACATGCGCTGCGCCGCTGTTGTCCCGCCACACCACCAGTTCGTTTCCGCCAAGGCGGATCCCGGCCGAACTGCCCGGCTCGATCGATCCCGACAGCGCCACTGGGTGCCATCCAGCCTGTATCGTCATCCTGCGTCTTCCTCTCTGGAATATCCCCGAATTTCGGCCCGTTCGCAGTCCATCACCAGACAGTCGATTGGTCCCAGGCTACATGCCATCTCGAAGGCATCGATGAGATCGGGCTGGCCCGAAACCTGGACGACAAAAAAATCCTCCGCGGCTTCGTACACCAGCAGATCGAGATTGAGCCGAGCGGCACGCCTGTCGGCGAACTCGCTAAAGCTCGACGACACCAGTTGGCCGACGAAGCGCAGGCGCGTTGTTTGAGGCGGAGGCGCAAGGTTCTGCGCTTCCAGTAGGTGCTTCATGCCTATATTTCTCCCGGCCTGCACATTTTTTAAGCAGTTTTAGAATGTGTCTAGTTAGGCATCATTTTTTGGCTTGTGCAAGCCCCGTTTCCCTGGCATCTGTTGCGTATCAGGTGATCGGACAGTTGGAAAAAGCCGCGATTATCGAACAACTCGGCAGCCGTCCGTCGCCCAAGAAAACCAGGTGCGGCTTGGGATTGCCGGTCCGGGCGGGTGAGCGTCGATGTCGTTGTCAAGTTTCATTCAGCTTATACCCAAGGTCGAGTTGCACTTGCACCTCGAGGGTGCCGTCTCCACAGAGACATTCGCCGAGCTGGCGGCGCTGAACGCGGTGCCGCTGCCGGACGGCAGACCGACATCGGAGCTCTACAACTACGGCAACCTGCTGGATTTCCTGAAGATTTACGATCTGGTTTGCGCCTCGATCAGGACTGCGGACGATTTCTCTCGCATCACCTTCGAGGCACTGGAGCGCTGCGCGAAGGCCGGTGCGCGCTACGTCGAACTGTTCTTCAGCCCGCATGCGCATCTGGCTCATGGCGTGGCCTATTCGACTATGCTCGAAGGCATCCTCGACGGCTTTCACCGCGCAAAGGAGCGCTATGGGCTTATAGCAAAGCTGATACCGGCGCATGCGAAGCCGCTCGGCGCGGCAGGTGGCGAGCGCTTCCTGGACATGGTTCTGGCCGAGCGCCCGGCTGAGGTGATCGGCATCGGCTTCGATTACGACGAACGCCCGAACCCACCGCCGATGTTCGCGCGCATCGTCGAGCGAGCCCGGGCGGCCGGGCTCAATGTCACCAACCATGCGGGCGAGGACGGCCCGGCGGGCTACGTCCGCGATACCGTCGACGTCCTCGGCCTGAGACGGATCGACCACGGCTACCACGTGGTCGACGACCCGGCGCTGATGGAACAGTGCAGGGAAATGGGCATCGTCTTCACCTGCTGTCCGAGCACGACGCTGGCCACCACTGTCTGGCGCGACCTTTCCGCGCCCGACCACGCGATCCGCCGCATGATCGAGGCCGGACTTACCGTGACGATCCACTCCGACGATCCGCCCATGTTCGCCACGACGCTCGACCGCGAATACGCGCTGATCGCGGAGAATTTCGCGCTCGGGCCGCCGGCACTGAAGCGGATCGCGCTGGCTGGCCTGTCCGCCGCATGGCTCGACGACGACATCAAGCAGGCATGGCTGGCCGACTGGTCGGCAGAAATCGACCGCCTCATGGAAACCGAACTGTCTCTCCCGAACTGAACACAACACGGAACAAAGGACCGACGCATGATCGACCTGCGCAATCTCTCCCGCCGAGGCTTCCTCAACATGGGCGCCGCAGCCGGCGCCTCGCTGCTCCTGCCGAAATCCGGCCTTATCACGCCCGCCCATGCACAGACGCCGCTCGCCGCCGTCGCCGAGGAAAACGCTGTCATCGCCTTCGGCCACACCGGTCCGGTGACCGATGAAGGCTGGACCTGGAGCCACGACCAGGGCATGAAGGCCGTGCAGGAAGCGTTCCCGAAGCTGAAGACGCTGTTCGTCGAAAGCATCCCCTATTCGGCCGACGCGACCCGCACCTTCCGCCAGTTCGTCTCGGAAGGTGCCAACATGGTGTTTGCCACCTCCAACTATGGCGACTTCCTCTACGACGTGGCCAAGCGTTCGCCGGACGTCGCCTTCTATGAATGCGATGGCCGCAACCCGCTCGAAAATCTCTCGACCTATTACCTCGCCCATTGGTACCCGACCTACGTCACCGGTGTCGCCGCGGGCCTGATGAGCAAGAGCGGCAAGCTCGGCTACGTCGCCTCCTTCCCTGTTCCGTCGGTCTTTTCCGGCACCAACGCCTTCCTGATGGGCGCCCGTTCGGTCAATCCCAACGCCACGGTGCAGACCATCGTCATCAACTCGTGGTTCGATCCGCAGGCTGCCACCCAGGCCGGCACCGCACTCATCGACAACGGCGCCGACCTTCTGTTCGGCATCATGGACGAAGCAGGCTATCTGCAGGTGGCCGAGCAGCGCGGCGCGAAGGCCGTCATGTGGAATACCGACATCCGCCGCTACGGGCCGAAGGCCTACGTCTCCTCGATCGCCATCGACTTCAAGAAATTCTATGTCGACCAGGTGCGCCTGCGCCTCGAAGGCAAGTGGACGCCCTCGCAGACCATCCTGCCGATGGGCGGCGGTATCGACCGCGATGCCTGGGGCGAGACGGTGCCCACCGAGGTCGCAAAGCAGGCCGATGCCGTGCGCGACAAGATTCTCGGCGGCTGGAGCCCGTTCGAGGGCGAGATCAAGGACACCAAGGGCAACGTCAAGGTGGCTGCCGGCCATCGCATGACCGAAGAGGAACTCTACAACTGGGATTGGTCGATCGAAGGCGTCAGCGGCCTCCAAGCGTGATCCCGAAAGATTGCAGAGTTTTCGGATAGACTATGCGGCAGAAGGCAAAGAGCTAGCGGGATGAATGATTTTGTTCCAGTTCATCATGCTTCGAGCGAGCACCGCTACGGCGGCATGGAGGTGCCGTCCACCTCCCCGGGGCGTTACGAGCCTGGCTCCGGCGCGCCGCCGCTCGTGCTGCTCAAGGGCATCAGCAAATATTTCCCCGGCGTCGTTGCCAACCAGGATGTCGACCTGGACGTGATGCCGGGGGAGATCCACGCCTTGCTCGGCGAGAATGGCGCCGGCAAATCGACCTTGATGAACATCCTCACCGGCATCTATCAGCCGGATGCCGGTGAGATCGTCGTCGACGGCTATGCCAAACGTTTCGCGTCACCAGTCGATGCGATCTTCGCCGGTATTGGCATGGTCCACCAGCATTTCAAGCTGGTGACCGCCTTCACGGTCGCCGAGAATATTCATCTCGGCTGGTCCGAAACGCCCAAGCGTATTGGCTCGTCGGTGCTCGAGGCGCGGACTGCCGCACTGGCCGACAAGCTGAACCTCGCGGTACGGCCATCCGCGCGCGTCGCCGATCTTTCGACCGGCGAGCAGCAGCGCGTGGAAATCCTACGCGTGCTCGCGCGCAATGCCCGTGTTCTGATCCTCGACGAGCCGACTGCAGTGCTTACTCCGGCGGAAGCGCGCGAGCTCTTCAAGGCGCTCAAGCAGTTCGTGTCCCGGGGCAATGCGGTGATCTTCATCAGCCACAAGCTCGACGAGGTCCTGGAAATATCAGACCGCATCACCGTGCTGCGCGGCGGCCGCAAGGTGGCCACCGAAAATACCGCGGACTGCGGCGAGAAGATGCTGGCGCGCCTGATGGTTGGCCGTGAGATCGTGCTTAGCAATCTGCGTGCCAGGCAGCCAGGCGCGGCCGACATCTCCGCCGAGCCGGTGCTCAGCCTCAAATCCGTCGTCGCGCGTGACGACGTGGGCGGCATCCTTCTCGACGAGGTTTCGCTCGACATCCATGCCGGCGAGATCCTCGGCATCGCCGGTGTGGCCGGCAACGGCCAGAAGGAGCTGACCCAGGCCGTCACCGGCTTACGGCTGATCCATTCCGGCCAGATACTGCTCGGCGGAAAGGACGTCACGACCGCCGGCGCGGTCGATTACGCGAAGTTCGGCGTCGGCCACATTCCCGAAGACCGGCTGCACAGCGGCCTGGCGCCGGCGCTGTCAATCACCGACAACGCCATAATCCGCGAATATGCGTCGGCGCCTGTTTCAAAGGGCTTCGCGTTCCGACCGCGCCTTGCGGCTGCTCTCGCGCGCACGATCGCCGAAGCGGCATCCGTTGCTGTGCCCGATTTCGGCATGCCCATGCGCAACCTTTCCGGCGGTAATCAGCAGCGCCTCGTCGCACGCCGCGAGATGCGCATCGCAAGCAAGGTTCTGATCGCCGCCTATCCGAGCCGCGGCCTCGATGTCGGAGCGATCAACACGATGATGCACTACCTCGTCGAATTGCGCGATGCCGGCGTCGGTGTGCTCTTCATTTCCGAGGAGCTGGAAGAGCTGTTCAATCTGTCGGATCGCATCGCCGTGATGTTCCATGGCAGGATCATGGGCGCGGTGGAGACTGCCTCCACCGACATCGAGGAAATCGGCCTGATGATGGGCGGGCAGATGCGGTCCAGTGCTGGCGCCCAGGCCGCTGCCGGGAAGCACTGACCTTGGCGATCAAGTTTCAGCGCGTTCCATCCGCGCAGCCCTCCGTTGCCTTTGCGGCACGTGCCCTGGCGATCGTGCTGGCGCT
This sequence comes from Mesorhizobium sp. M0816, assembly GCF_040320005.1. NCBI lineage: Bacteria > Pseudomonadati > Pseudomonadota > Alphaproteobacteria > Hyphomicrobiales > Phyllobacteriaceae > Mesorhizobium > Mesorhizobium sp. M0816. Next base: position 110,271 of record NZ_JAMYOT010000001.1, read on the forward strand.
GGGGGTCGCCGGCCTGGTTCTGGCCGCTCGCGGCAATGCTCCCGTCGAACTCGCCTGGGAGGTGCTCAGCTCGACTTTTGGCTCGAGCTTCGGGCTGGAAGACGTCGGACTTCTGGTCACTCCCCTGATCCTGACCGGCCTGTCGGTCTGGGTAGCGCTGAGAATCGGCGCCTGGAACATCGGCGCGGAGGGCCAATTCTATGCCGGCGCCTTCAGCGCCACGGCGGTCGCGCTGTTCATTCCCGGCCCGACCTGGCTGATCCTGCCTGTTATGTTCACCGCTGGCGCGCTCGGCGGGCTGCTCTGGATACTGGTGCCGACGCTGGCGCGCGCCTATGCCGATGTCAGCGAACTCATCACCACCCTGCTTCTGAATTTCGTGGCGACGCTGATGGTCTATTACGTCGCCACCGGCCCATGGCTCGACCCGAGCGGCCATGCGCTCGCGACCACCGCACGTCTGCCGCATGACGTGCCTGAATTCTGGGGTATCGTGCACTACGGTTTCCCGCTGGCGATCCTGCTCACCTTTGTCATCGCAGGACTGCTCAACTACACGCGCTGGGGCTACGAGGTAAGGATCGCTGGGTCGAATCCAAGCGCGGCGCTTTATGCGGGCATGCCGTTCCGCCGCCGTCTGATCGTCGTCCTGCTGATGTCGGGAGCGATCGCCGGCATCGCCGGTATGCTGGAAGTTGCTGGCACGGTGCATCGCCTGCAGGGCGGCATTTCCAACAATTTCGGCTATCTCGGCATCATGGTCGCGGTGCTGGCGCGCGGTTCCTCACTTGGCGTGCTCGCAGGCGCGGCTTTGATGGGCGTCATCCTGAATTCGGGCATCATCCTGCAGACGCAAGGCATCACCGTCTCGGCCGTGCTCGCCATCACCGGACTGATCCTGTTCTTCACGGCGATCGGCAACGAACTCGCTCACTACCGCATCACGCGGACCGAACCGGCCGCGAGCTGAGGAAACACCCATGGACATGATCGCCGGACTGATCCAGACCTCCATTCTCGCCGGCGGCGTGCTGGCGCTGGCGGCGCTGGGCGAGACGCTCTCCGAGCGCGCCGGCGTCGTCAATCTCGGCGTCGAAGGGCTTATGGCGCTCGGTGCAATCACTGGCATCGCGGTCGTCGTCGCCACGCCGCACCCTATGCTCGGCTTCGTCCTTGCACTTGCCGTCGGTTTCCTCGTTGGCTGCGTCTTCGCTCTTGGCACCGTCGTCGTCAAAGCGAACCAGGTGTTGTGCGGCCTGGCGCTGACGCTGATGGGCACCGGCATGGCCGCAACGATCGGTCGCGCCTATTCCGGCATGCCGGCGCCGGCGACCTTCGCGCCGATCGCTATTCCCTATCTTAGCGACATCCCGCTGCTCGGTCGCGCGATCTTCACGCAGAACATCCTTGTCTACCTGATCTACATCGTCCTGCCGGTTGTGCTGCACTACATCATGTTCCGCACGCGCCACGGGCTGAACATGCGCGCGGTGGGCGAAAACCCCGCGGCAGCCGACGCCGCCGGCATTTCGGTGCAAAGCATCCGCTTCTGGTATGTCGCCGCGGGCTCGGCGCTGGCGGCCGGCGCCGGCGCTTACCTCACGCTTGCCTTCGTGCCCTCCTGGTCGGAAGGCGTCGTGGCCGGCCGCGGCTGGATTGCCGTCTCTCTCGTCATCTTCGCAGGCTACCGGCCCCTCAACGCCGTGCTGGCCGCTCTGCTGTTCGGTCTCATCACCTCTCTCGGCTTCGTCGGCCAAGCACGCAACTGGCCGATCGCGGCGCCGATCCTGTCGATGCTGCCCTATCTCGGCACGATCGCCCTGATCATCGTGCCGGTGCTTGCCTGGCAGCGCATGCGCCGGGTAATGGCCGCGCCGGCTGCTCTCGGCGAACCCTATTTCCGCGACATGCGTTGAGACCATCATGCCCCGCCTGCTTGTCAAGAACATCGATCTGCTCGCCACCTTCGATGGTACGCGCCGCGAGATTTCCGACGGCGCCTTGTTGATCGACGACAACGTCATCGAAGCGGTCGGCACCACCGCGGAACTCAGTGCCTCCAGTGCCGACGAGGTGCTCGACCTATCGGGCCATGTCGTCATGCCGGGCATGGTGAACACGCATCATCATATGTACCAGAACCTCACCCGTGTGATGGCTCAGAACGACGAGCTGCTTGTCTGGCTGAAGACGCTCTATCCGATCTGGGCCGAGCTCGACGACGATGCGATAGGCGTCTCGGCGCGCGTAGCGATGGCCGAGCTCATCCATTCGGGCTGCACGACCAGCTCCGATCACCTCTACATCTTGCCCAACAACTGCACGCTCGACGCGACGATCGGTGCGGCCCGCGATATCGGTCTGCGTTTCCACGCTGCGCGTGGAGCCATGTCGCGCGGCGAAAGCCAGGGCGGCTTGCCGCCGGATCGCTGCGTCGAAAAGGAAGAGGATATCCTGAAGGATGCCGAACGGCTGATCGGCGGCTATCACGACGCGTCGCGGCATTCGATGAGCCGAATCATCCTGGCTCCTTGCTCACCGTTCTCGGTGACTCCGGAGTTGATGCGCGATGCGGCATCGCTGGCGCGCAGCCACAAGGGCGTGAACCTGCATTCGCACCTTGCCGAAGAGCTTTTCGAGGAGAAGTACTGCCTCGAAATCTATGGCAAGCGGCCGGTCGAGTTCGCCGAATCCGTCGGCTGGCTCGGTGACGACGTCTGGTTCGCCCACTCGATTTTCATGACCGGCGACGAGATCGACCGCTTCGCCGAAACCGGCACCGGGGTCGCCCATTGCCCGTCGGCTAACATGCGCTGCGGCCAGGGCATCGCGAAGATCCGCGAGATGCTCGACAAGGGCGTGAAGGTCGGCCTTGGCGTCGACGGCTCGGCCTCGAACGACACGTCGAACCTGTTCATGGAAGCGCGGCTGGCGCTGATGCTTCAGCGTGTCGCGCCGCACCACTACCTCTCCGAAAAGCCCGGCGGCCGCGGCGGTTTCGGCGGCACGCCGACGGCGCTGTCCGCGCGCGAGGCCCTCGAAATGGCGACGCGCGGCGGCGCTGCCCTGCTCGGTCGCAATGACATCGGCCATCTCGCGCCCGGCATGTGCGCCGACTTCATCGCGGTCAAACGCAGCCAACTCGGCCTTTCCGGCACCGAGCGCGACCCGCTCGCCGCGCTGGTGCTTTGCGGACCCTTCAAGGTCGACTATTCCTACATCAACGGCCGGCAGATTATCGCGAGAGGCGACTTCGCCTCTTTCGATGTCGAGGCGGCGATGGCCGAACACCGGGCCGTGATGGACCGCATCTATCGGCAGTGAGATAGCACAGGAAGGACGCAACAATGACCATTAAGCGAGCTGCGGAGCAGGCGGCCCTCGACCAATGGTATTGCATTGACGCGCTGAACGAGATTCCGGTCGGCACGATGCCGAACCGGCTTCTGGGCATCGATCTGTTGGTAGCCCGCGATACGGCAGGCCCGGTCAATGTGTCGCGTGCCGGCGACGGCAGCCAAGTCCCGGCCAGGGAACGCTACGGCTATCTATGGATCACGCTCGGCATGCCGGCCGGCGATGTGCTGTCGATCCCGGAGGCCTATGAGGACGACCGCCGGCCTGTCGTTTGCGGAGCGATCGCGGTAAAGGCGTCCGGCCTGCGCATCGTCGAGAATTTCCTCGACATGGCGCATTTCCCCTTCGTCCATACCGACATATTGGGCGCCGAGCCGCACACGGAAGTGCGGCATTACACAACCGAAATCCGCCGCGACGTGGATGAGGTGTGGGCGACCAACTGCGAATTCTTCCAGCCGCAGGCGGCACTCTCGGCGACCGATGGCATCATGACCCAATACATGTACCGGGTCGCCAATCCTTTCGCGGTGATGCTCTACAAGACCTGCCCCAACTCGGCTACCCGGTGGGACGTGATCTGTCTGTTCGTGCAGCCCCTCGATCCGGACCGCTGCCGCGCGCACCCCGTCATGTTCCTGATCGACGACGTATCGACCACGACCGAACTGGTGCAGTTCCAGCAGCTCATCTTCCTGCAGGACCGCATCATCCTGGAGAACCAGCGGCCACTTCTTTTGCCGCTCGAGCCGCGCGCGGAAATCCCGACGCGGGCCGACGGCTCGTCGATCGCCTATCGCCGCTGGCTGAAGGAGAAGGGCATCACCTACGGCACGACGGCGCAAGCCGCATGAGCGGCTGCCCTTCCGATATTGTCATCGGCATCGACGGACGGGCAATCGCGCTCTGGCGCTTCGCGACGGCAGTGCGTAGCTGTTCTTCGGCGGAGGACAGGTGAGCGACCTGAGCGGCAAGACGCTTCTGGCCAGCGGCTTTCACGCTCCGGAGCGCGGGCTCGTGGAAGAGTTGCGCCATGCCCTGATCGCAATCGATCAATCAGGCATCATCGCCTCGGTGCTGCATCCGCATGGTGCTGGCTATGACGAGGCGCTGGAGGCCGCGCGCCGGACCGGTTCGCTGGCGACCTTGCCGGCGCAGAGTTATCTGCTGCCCGGCTTCGTCGATCTTCACGTGCACGCGCCGCAATATCCGCAGCTCGGCCGGGCGCTGGACGTGCCGCTCGAGGCCTGGCTCCACAAACACACGTTTCCCCTGGAGGCGCGCTACGCCGATCTCGCCTTCGCGCGGCGCAGCTACGGCCTGCTGGTCGACGACCTGATCGCTAACGGCACGACCACAGCGCTCTACTTCGCAACTATCCACCAGGACGCGACAAGGCTGCTCGTCGACATTTGCCTCGAACGCGGGCAACGTGCGCTGGTCGGCAAAGTGGCGATGGACAATCCCGACGAGTGCCCGGCCTATTATCGCGATACCTCGGCGGACGCGGCCATCGATGGCACGCGCGCTCTGATCGGCTACGTGCATGGGCATCCGGACAATGCCACGGGACGGGTAAAGCCGGTCATTACGCCGCGCTTCATCCCCTCCTGTACCGACGCCGCCCTCGAAGGGCTCGGCACGCTTGCGCAGGAATACGGCTGCCATGTGCAGACGCATTGCTCGGAGAGCGACTGGGCGCATGGCTACGTGCTGCAGCGCCACGGGATCAGCGACACGTCGAGCCTTGATCGCTTTGGCCTGCTGCGCGCCGGCAGCGTGCTCGCGCACGCCAATTTCATTACGCTTGCCGACATGGAGACGATCCGCGTGCGCAAGGCGGCCGTGGCGCACTGCGCCGTCTCCAACGCCTACTTCGCAGGCGCCGTGTTCCCGTTGAGGGCGGCCCTCGAGAAGGGTGTCAAGGTCGGGCTCGGCACCGACATTTCCGGGGGACCGAGCGCCTCGATGTTCGATGCGATGCGCGCGACGGTCATGTCGTCGCGCATGCTGGAAACCGGCACCGACCCGGCGCTAGCGGCCGAGACGCGCGGCACGGCCGGAACAGCACGCGTCGACTTTCGCGAGTCCTTCCACCTGGCGACGGCAGGCGGTGGCGCGGCACTCGGCTTGCCTGTGGGGCGATTCTCGCCTGGCTACCATTTCGATGCGATCCTGGTCGACACCGCCGCGCCCAGAGGCACAATTCACCTGTGGGACGAACTCGACGACGGCGACGGCATCCTTCAGAAGATCGTCTACTCCGCTTCCAGGGCCAACATCGCGTCGGTCTGGGTCGGCGGGAGAGCTGTTCTCGCCTAAGCGGACGGGAGGCTGTGCCGAGAACCAGGAATCTTCCCGTGTTATTCCTTACGGTCGGGGCACGTCATGGATTTTGATCAGTATTCGCCGACGTCGATGACAGCCTGGGCAAAGGCTTGCGGGGCTTCTTGAGGCAAGTTGTGGCCGATACCGCCGGTGATGATCCGGTGCGTGTATCTGCCCGAGAATTTCTTGGCGTAGGAACTGCTGTCGGGATGGGGTGCGCCATTGGCATCACCCTCAAGGGTAATGGTCGGCACTGTGATCACGGGAGCTTCGGCCAGCCGGTTTTCCAGAACGTCATATTCCGGCTCGCCCTGTGCCAGGCCGAGCCTCCAGCGGTAATTGTGAATGACGATGCTGACGTGATCCGGGTTGTCCAGTGCTGCGGCGCTGCGCTGGAAGATGTCATCGTCGAAATTCCACTGCGGCGAAGCGAGTTGCCAGATGAGTTTGGCGAAATCGCGCGTGTATTTCTCGTAGCCGGCGCGGCCGCGATCCGTGGCGAAGTAATACTGATACCACCATTGAAGCTCCGCCTCCGGGGCCAGCGGCACCATGCCGACCTGCTGATTTCCGATGAGATAGCCGCTCACCGAGACGATCGCCTTGCAACGCTCAGGCCAGAGCGCGGCAACGACATTGGCCGTTCGGGCGCCCCAGTCGCAGCCGGCGATCGTGGCCTTTTCGATCCCCAGCGCATCCATCAGGGCGATCGTATCCGCGGCGAGCGCCGACTGCTGGCCATTGCGCATCGTCTCGTCCGACAGGAATCGCGTAGTGCCGTAGCCGCGCAGGTAGGGCACAATCACGCGGTACCCCTTTGCGGCAAGCAGAGGAGCGACGTCGGTGTAGGTGTGAATGTCATAGGGCCAGCCATGAAGCAGGATCACTGAAGCACCTTCGGCAGGCCCCAGCTCCGCATATCCGACGCTCAGTTTTTCGGCATTGACCTGTCTGAGCGAGCCGAATGATTCCGGCCTGGCTTGCGTCGCGGACGCCCTCGCCTCGACCATCCAAGTGGCTGCCGGCGCGCTCAAGCCGAGTTCGGTGGCGGCGAACGTCATTGCTGTCGCACCGACAATGCGCCGGCGGCGATAATCGACCGTCTCGGGAGCCTTACTCGCATTCATGATGAAGCCTCTATGATGACCGACAAGCGGGAACAACTAGACCGGCCGCCGCATCGGCCGACAGGAAACATTGCGCTTATTTCGACGGTGACTGCGGCGAATCCAGTATTGCAACCACTCGGCCAGGGGGCAGTGCGGCGAGCTCTGACTGAATGTCGGTAAGGTCCAGCGTTTCCTCGATTTCCCTCCTCAGAAATTCGAGACGTAGGCCATCCCCGCGCTTGGAAGCGGCTGGATGTAGCATCCGCAGGAACGGCAGCATGAGAATGACTCCTGATCTTCTGTTTGGGCGAGAGGATATGTTGCATCTGATCTTATGCTCGAAGTCGCCCTCGGCTTCAGACGAGGCCCTCGCGATCCATTGCGATGCGCACGGCCGGCCGGGCAGCCATTCGGGCGCGAAGGGCTTGCAAGGGCGCGGGAACAGGGACGTGGAAGCGCGCCGCCCAAAGCAGCATCACGAAAAGATAAAAATCCGCGACGCTGGGTTTGTCGCCGAACAGATAGTCGGTCTCGAGCCCGTCAGCGAAGAACTCGAGTTGGCTCGTAATCGTCGCGCTCGCCCTGGCCTTTTCGGCATCGCTGCTTTGGTGCCACATCGGCTTGAAGCTTCGGTGTATTTCAGTTGAGACGTAGGTCAGCGCTTCGAGAAGGCGGGTACGGCCCAACGGCCCCGCCACTCCCAGTGGCGGGTATTGCGACGCAATCCAGTCGAGGACGGCGATATTTTCCGTCAGCGTTTCGCCGCTATCCAGCACGAGGGCTGGAACGTAGCCCTTGCGCGTGACGGTAGTGAAATCATCCCCGGAGCCTGTCCGTTTGGTCTTGAGGTTCACACTTTCGCGCTCGAAGGAAACACCGGCCTCTTCCAGAGCGATGTGGTCCGCCAGGCTGCAGGCGAGAGGGCTGTAGTAGAGTTTCACCGCTTTTCCCTTTTCTGAACCCGATTGAATCCCGCAATTGGTCGTCGCCGAGCGGAAAACCTGCCCCGCGCCACGCGAGACAACCGCTCCAGAAACTCGCACTTCGCGGAGACGACGACTACGACACCGACAGCCAGGCGTGCCTATGCCGAGGTATGGTCGGGCTGAAGTTCGGGATCGCCGTGCACAATGCCGGGACGTATGCCAGCTCAGTGGCCAACGGTTATCTGGAGGAATCCAGAACCTTCCATGATGGCATCGCCAGGCCAGCCAGTCCTTCGCTCAGGAAATCCTAAACGAAAGTATTGGACGCACGTGCCGTTGGCACGATGGCTCACACCCGGCCACGGCCGGCATATTTCACGCGACGTGAGCAGACTGGAAAGGCGAAAGCCGTGGCCTGCTTTTGCTCGATTGCCACCAACGCGATGACGCAGCTTCCGACAATAGGAGTCGCCATCATGGCCGACCTTTCCGAAACCCCCACAGCCGAGCACACATTGCGCGTCGAAGCGCCCGCCGCGATCGAGGTCGACGTCTCCTCGCTGACGCCGGGAACGTCGCTGATCGTCGACTGGCACGGCAAGCCGGTGGTCGTGCGCAACCGCACCGAAAAAGAGAGGAAGGACGGCCAGGCAGTCAGTCTCGCCGAGCTCAAGGATCCAATTGCCCGCAACGCCAACCTGCCGGCCGATGCGCCGGCAACCGACGCCAATCGAACTATGCCGGGCAAGGAAGCCTGGGTGGTGATGGTCCAGGTCTGCACCCATCTCGGCTGCATCCCGCATGGTCAGGAAGGCGATTTCGACGGCTGGTTCTGCCCCTGCCATGGTTCGCAATACGACACCGCGGGCCGCATCCGGAAGGGGCCGGCACCCGAGAACATGGCGGTACCGGTGTTCCAATTCGTTTCCGACACCAAGATCCGTATCGGCTGAGGCGAGCGCATTTCGATGAGCGGCGACAAACACTCGACCTATACGCCCAAAACCAGAATCGAACGTTGGTTCGATGCCCGCCTGCCGCTGCCGCGGCTGGTGCACGACAGCTTCATTGTCTATCCGGTGCCGCGCAACCTGAACTATGCCTATACGTTCGGCGGCATTCTCACGATCATGCTGGTTTCACAGATCCTGACCGGCATCGTGCTGGCGATGCATTACGCTCCTGATACGGGGCTGGCCTTCAACTCGGTCGAGCAGATCATGCGCGACGTGAATTCGGGCTGGCTGCTGCGCTATCTCCATTCCAACGGCGCGTCGTTCTTCTTCATTGCCGTCTACCTCCACATCTGCCGCGGGCTCTACTATGGTTCGTACAAGGCGCCGCGTGAGCTGCTGTGGGTGCTCGGTTGCACCAACCTCCTGCTGATGATGGCGACGGCCTTCATGGGTTACGTGCTGCCTTGGGGCCAGATGTCGTTCTGGGGCGCCACCGTCATCACCGGCTTCTTCACCGCCATCCCGCTGGTCGGCGACTGGCTCCAGCAGCTTTTGCTCGGCGGCTTCGCGGTCGACAATCCGACGCTGAACCGCTTCTTTGCGCTGCATTACCTGCTGCCATTTGTGCTTGCGGGCGTGGTGACCTTGCACATATGGGCGCTTCACGTCGTCGGCCAGAACAATCCGACCGGCATCGAGGTCAAATCGAAAACCGATGTCGTGGACTTCACGCCCTATGCCACCGTCAAAGATGCCTTCGGCATCCTCGTGTTCCTGTTCTTCTTCGCTTATTTCGTTTTCTACCTGCCGAACTACCTCGGCCATTCCGACAATAGCAGCATCGCCAATCCGCTGAAGACGCCGGCCCACATCGTCCCGGAATGGTACTTCCTGCCGTTTTACGCGATCCTGCGGGCCATCACCTTCAATATCGGGCCCATCGATTCCAAGCTCGGCGGCGTGCTCGCGATGTTCGGCTCGATCGCGGTGCTGTTCCTGGTGCCGTGGCTCGACACCTCGAGGGTACGCTCGGCGGTCTATCGGCCCTGGTACAGGGTGCTCTTCTGGCTGTTCGTTGCCAATGCTCTCTTTCTCGGTTGGCTCGGCTCCCGGCCGGCGGAAGGCGCATATATCGTCATGTCCCAACTGGCGACGCTTTACTATTTTGCGTTCTTCATCATCGCCATGCCGGTGCTCGGGCTGATCGAAAAGCCGCGACGGCTGCCGAATTCGATCACCGAAGCAGTTCTCGAAAAAGACAAGGCCAGCGGCAGAGGCCCGATCGCCGGGCCGGAGACCAAACATTGAACTTGGCATCGCGGTGATCGTTCATGAGCTGGTGGAACTCTCCTCTGGTCTACATCGTGTTGCTCGGCCTCGCCGGGATCGTCGTTTGGTCCCTCATCCCCAGACGCTTCGCCAATGCGAAGCTGGTCGTCCAACTCGGCTTTTTCCTCGCGATGTCGGCCATGGTTCTCGACCTGCGCGTCGTGCCATACGAGACCGCAGGGGACAACGAGACAACCGGAGGAGCGATCCTCATCGGCTCGGTCAAGCTGCTCTGGTGGGTTCACCTTGCCTGGGCGCTAATCGGATTTGTCCGTATCTATCTCGTCTTCGAGCGAAAGCCGCGCGAGGCACGTCTCCTGCAGGACGTCGTGGTCGGTGTCGTCTACGCTGGAATGTTCCTGTCGATCCTGGCGTTTGTCTTTGCAGTGCCGGTCGGAACGCTCATTGCCACGTCGGGCGTGTTTGCCGTCATCCTGGGACTGGCGCTCCAGAATACGCTTGGTGACGTATTTTCGGCGATCGCGCTTAACCTCGGCCGCCCTTACGTGCTTGGAAACTGGATCATTCTGGGCGACGGAACCGAAGGCCGCGTTGTCGAGACCAATTGGCGGTCGACCCAACTTCTGACCCCGACACACAATGTCGTGGCGCTGCCAAACAGCCTTCTCGCCAAGATCGGGGTAACAAATCTAAGCGGTCCGGACGAGAGCCATGGACTTGCCGTAACCGTCAAGGTGGCGCCAACGAAGACGCCGGCGATCATCGTAGAGCTCATGCGCACTGTCTTGCTGAGCTGCAATTCAATCCTCCAGGAGCCTTCGCCTTCGGTCACCATCAGAAGCCTGGATGCCGCAGCTATCGAGATCGAGTTGTTTTTTCGCGTCACAAGTATCGACCAGCGAAGTGCCGCTCGGAACGAAATCTTCGATCTCATTTATCGCCATTCAAAGTCGACCGGCATGCTGCTGGCGGAGCCATTTTCGGGCTCGATTGCCATGACCAACCGGCCGGGCCACGAGACGGCGGCCTCCCAAGGCTTCACCCCGATCGAACTCATCAATTCCATACCGGTATTCTCGGCGCTAACGGATACCGAGCAGGAGTCGCTCGCCAAAGCGGCCTCGGTTCGCACCTACCATAAGGGCGAAATCATCGCACGACAGGGAGAGATGCTGCCGTCGCTCATGATCGTGCGGACGGGAGTCATCGTCCGGCAAATTGGCGAGGGCGATGATCAACTGCAGGAGATCGGCCGGCTTGCACCTGGCGATTTCTTCGGCGAGACCGGCTTGCTCGCCGGCATTGGCGAGATGTCAAGTTTGCGGGCAATGACCCCCATCACGGTTTACGAGATAGACCAGGAAAACTTTGCGCCGCTGCTGCACGACAGGCCCGAAATGGCCGAAGATCTTGCCGCGATCCTGTCGATGAGGGTGTCGGCTCTTAATGAAAGCGGCATCGCCGGACAGCACCACGCGGGCTCCAAATTCGCGCTCCTCAAAGCCATTCAGACAGTCTTTCGCGCCGCTCCGTTCAAGCGCGTTCGGGCACCTGGCTGATAAGGCATGCAGAAGGACAGAGATCCATGACCATCCGCCAAAGCGATATCACAGGCATCGATACACTCATCCAGCCGGCTATCCGTGATTTTGCGGACGGACTGAAGATAAGGCGCGTATTGCCGTCCTCGAATCGCCTGATGATCCGGCCCTTCATCCTGTTCGACCATTTCGGCCCCACTATGTTCGACGCAGGTCACGGTTTCGATATGGGACCACATCCGCATATCGGCATTGCGGCCGTGACCTACCTGATCGATGGCGAGATCGTCCATCGCGACAATTTGGGTAAAGTGCAGACCATCCGTCCTGGCGAGGCCAACTGGATGACGGCCGGGTCGGGCATCGTCCATTCCGAGCGCACGCCACCGGACGTTCTCCGACATGGTCTATGCCGAAATTGTGCTCACGAGCGGTGCGCGCTACCAGGTGAAACCCGAACACCGTGAGCGTGCGATCTACATCGTCGCCGGTGAGGTTGGAATTGTCGGCCAGCTCGGTACGTTTCATGAGGCCGAATTAGTAGCTCTGGCGCCCGGCGCTGAGATTGTGCTCCAGGCGCCTGCCTTCCATGCGGCGAGACTGATGCTGATAGGAGGTGAGCCCCTGGCCGAGCCACGTCATATCTTTTGGAACTTCGTCTCCTCTTCAGCCGAACGGATCGAGCAGGCAAAGGCGGATTGGCGCGAACGCCGCTTCCCCGGCGTGCCGGGAGAGCACGAGCTCATGCCTCTGCCAGATGGCAGCGTGTGAGGGATAAGGCAGCGGATGGTGACCTCAGCGCCGCGACAGCTTTAGGCCGGGTGGCGCAGGCAGACCACTACGAAATCAAGTAGAGATCGTTCATCGTTTCCTCATCGAGCAAACCGGCGAACCAGACGTCGAAGATTGTCTCGAGCAGGAACTCGTCGTTGCTTGCTTCGGAAAAAAGCGTCAGGGACGCGTGCAACTTCTTCGCATCAACGTCACCGAAGACAGCGGGAGCGCTTAGGCCGGAGAGCCGTTGCAGGGTGCCAACGCATTCCCGATAACGGCCTCCGAGGATCGGAAATGACAGATAGGCGCTGGCTTCGTCGAGCGATGTGATTGCATATGGCTCAGGCGCTGCACCACTTGGCCTTGTGGCCAACCTTGGGAAGATGAGCTCCATATAGGGAGTGCACATCATCCCTCGACGTAGAATGGCCAGCGCGTCGTCGTAGACCGGATCCTGTGCGCTGACGAACCTCTGCAAATCATACTCGTCAGGCATTTGGATATATCCCTGGGAAACCCTCAACATTCGTGCCCTGACTAGCCGTCGACGACATCTGCATAGTCCGGGTGCTTGGCGAAAAAGCGGCTCATGAAGGGACATTTCAAGATCGCTTTACGGCCGGTTTTGCGGAGCAGTTCGAAGGTCCCTTGGGCCAATCGCGACGCGATCCCTTGTCCGGAAAATTCCGACGGGACTTCGGTGTGTATCAGCGCCACCTTCCCGCCCTCGAGCCCATAGTAGGCCGCCGCAAACATATCGCCGGCGATCGGCAGCTCGAAACGGTGCTGTTGGACGTCTTCAACGACTTGTGCATCCATCTCTATCTCTCGATTGTATGTCACGTCTGTCACCGGAGGGAGATTGGCCGGCCGCTATCGCACCGCAGGCAACCGCAGAGTGACGGTCGTGCCTGCCCCAAGTGTGCTCTGAATATCGATGCTTCCGCCTGACTGCTCGACAAAGCGCTTCACCATCGGCAGACCGACGCCGCCGAGGCCTTCGCTTTTGGTGGTGAAGAACGGATCGAAGGCGCAGACCATCGTCTCGCTGGTCATCCCGATACCGTTGTCCGCGACACGGATATCTACCTGACCGGCGGTAGAGCTCTCAGAGGCCAAGCCGGCATCGATCGAGATGAAACCGCCGTCAGGCATTGCATCGCGCGCGTTGAACAGAAGGTTCAGAACCGCATTTTGCAACCCAAAGCGATCGCATCTCACCAAAGGCAGGTCGGACCCAACCCGAAGCTCAAGACCGAAATTGGCATCCAAGGCGCTCCGCACGAGGGTTTCGATCTCAGCCAGGCAAGCATCTACGTTTGTGTATTCGATTTCCGCGTGGCTCTCTCGAGCCAGGCTGATGGTTTGCCGGACAAGGTCCCCAGCCCGTTCCAAAGCCGTTTTGGCGCCGGCAATTACAGGCCCAAGCGCCGGAGTCGCTTGGATGCTCGGATCGCGGGCCAGGTGGTTCAACGCCGACGAGGCGACCTGAATGAGATTGCCCAGGTCATGGACGATGCCGGCCGTCGACATTTGCACGGACATACCACTTCCAAGACCATCGGGCGGGCCGTCGAAGACATCTTCTTTTATGTCCGGACGAAACATTTCATAACCCCGTTGGCTCAGTCGACACCCATTTGCTTCAATACGCTATAATTTACGGCATTTATTGTCAATTATATCTAAGAAGCCTCCGATACATACTTCTGTATATCCAAACGATAGACCAAGCTCTATTGATAGCCGATCCCGCTGATGTAGTTGGCAAGCAGCCGTTCCTGCAGTTCCTCTTGTTTGAAAAGCGCCTTCATCGCATCACGGATATCGAGGACGCCTAGCGGTTTCGAGTCAGCCCCTAGCACCGGCACATTCTGAAGGCCTTGCGCGGCCATGGTCTGCCAGACTGAATGAAGGTCGTCATCGGGACCACAGGACACGATGGACGTGCTCATCAAAGCCGCAATCGGCGCTTCTGTTGGCCCTGAATTGGCCAGATGGCGGACAAGGTCGGACTTGCTCAGCACGCCTGCCGCCTCCCCACTGCCGTGGCACACCACGACCAGGCCTATTGCGGGCCTGGAAAGTGAGAGTGCCGCACTGCGGAGTGGAGCGTCGACATCGACCACCATGAGACGGGCCGATATTACTGGATGCAGACTGTCAATGCGCATGACGCCCTCCTGAGAGCGCCTCGCGGCCGCGGCCGGGAGGCTGAGATCGGTTCCAGTGTTGGTCGCCGAGCTCGGCGCCTTCGCCCGGCCGGTCAGAATGGCGCACAAACAAGCGCCATTCTGACCCATTCCAAAGATTAGCTCAGTGCTGCTTTGCTCAGGCCAAACTTCGCATCGCCCGAGCCCGGGACGGGTTTGAAGCCGATGTTCAGACGGTTCCAAGAGTTGACTGCCATGACAACGAAGGTCAGATCGGAGATTTCCTTCTCGGAAAGCTGCGACCTGACCCGATCGTAGATCTCGTCCGGGACACCCTGCTCGGGCAGCTTGGTCAAGACTTCCGTCCATGCCAAGGCTGCGCGCTCGCGAGGAACGAACAAGGTCGAATCCCGCCAGGCTGCCAGGTGGTAAAGGCGCAGTTCGCGCTCGCCATGGATCTTCGCCTGTTTGACGTGCATATCGAGGCAGAAGGTGCACCCGTTCAGCTGCGCGGCTCGGACTGCAACAAGGTCGCGGATCGGTTCTTCGATCGACCCCTCTCGCGTCGCACCAAGAAATTCAATAAATTTCTTCAGAAGTTCCGGCGACTGCTCGGCATAACTCGCGCGTTGGGCGACGGCTTTTCCCTTCGGAGCGACCGGTGACGCTGCAATATTCATTACTTATCTCCTTGAGGTGTTTGCAATCCATTGCAGCGTAAGGATGACCGGTGAGACGAGCTGTTGCTATCGTGCCGATGATATGTATTGCCACTCGATTTGGTTGGGGCGCCTAAACCGAAGTATAGGAGGTGGAAATTGGCACCTGACCGCTGCCCTCGGCAATTCGCTTTGGCGCAGGCATGCGACAGGCGCGCGGCGTTTGGGTCACTTGAAGGGCGAGGCTGAACCGACCGGTGTCGATAGAACCTGGATCGAAACTGCGTTCACTCTTCGAAGGGAGCGTTCATCACAAGATCAACTGCCGAAGTCGCCTTGTAGCCTGAAACAAAGCGCTCGCCGAAGTCCCGGGCAAAGTTGTCGTAGGTGGTTTCCGGCCTGACCTCGGCGATATGGCAAAAGCATCGCGTCATCCGTCGCTTCATTTGGAGGCGTGGAAACTCACCGATAATCTTTGCAATCTCGGCTGACGAAATGAGGCTGTATTGCAAGCCGACGACATCGAGACAGATGCCGGCTGTGCAAAGCGCCACCTCAGCCTCCTTGTAGAGGCCGATTGACGGCGTCGAGTTGAGCGCGACGCTGTCCCAGATCAATTGGGCGCGCCGCTCGTCGAAGCCGCCCTCCCGAACGAAAGTGCGGGCAAGATCGGCGCCTTCCACTTCGAAACGGCGCGGCCCGGCGAAGTCCTCATTGAGCGTGACGTCATGCAACAGGGTTGCAACGGCAACAACCTCCGCGTCGTGCTGGATATTCTGAATCTGTCCGATCCGGGCCGCGAAAAGCCAGGATCGGACCACGTGGTTGAACAGGTAGGGTTCACATCGCTGGCGGGCATGTTCGATCGCTCGGCCAACAAGCGGAGTATCGGGGACCAAAATCCCCGCAAGTGTGCGGATGGCGATCGAATTCATGTCACTGACCGTCCCTTCGCGTACGCCCCGATGGTCCCGGGGGCTACGATTTCATTTCGCGTTCGTCGTAAGTTCCGTCTCGCTGGTGTCGACGACGAAAATAGCAAGCAGACGTGCGCCTTCCGTCTTGCTGGCGTTTTCGCTGACGGCATGACGGTCGCCAGGGAATTCCGAGAAACTCTCGCCGGCGCGATAAGTCTTCACCGGCCCGTCGTTGACCTGGCTTCGGATCGCCCCCTCCAGGACCGTGGCATAGATGAACGCGGATTTGGGATGGGTATGAGCCGGCGACGTACCCCCAGGCGCGTACTCGACGAGCACGGCTTTCATGCTCTTGCCGGGCACGTTTGGAAGAGCCTGGTCGTAGACAAGCTTTACGTTGGCGGCGTCATTGGCCATTGCTGCGGTGACGGAAGCGGAGGTGAGCGCGGCGCAGAGAAGTGTTTTGATCATGTCTGGTCTCCTTGTTGTGCGAATGGCGGGCCTATCCGATGATTACTTACTTCGGTGGTGTGTATCGGCTGAGCCAATCATCGAAACGCACGGCGCCGATGCGCGCGTTCTCGCCGGGCACCAGCGTTCGATCGTCGATTGCCACTTGGCCGTAGTAGAGCGCGCCGGGATCCGGGACGACTTTGCGCGGGTCGTTGGTGGCCTTCAGGAAGCGCTCGACAAGTTCGCTCATGCGAACACGCTCCGGGCCGGCAATTTCGATCATGCCGTTCAACGGCGCGGCAAGCGCGACGTCCGCCATCGCATCGGCAACATTATCAGCCGCCATGGGTTGGAAGTAGGCCGGCGACATATGAATGGTATCCCCGACGGCGCCCGTGTTTGCGATGGCGGCGGTGAATTCGAAGAATTGAGTGGCGTGAACGATGGTGTAGGGAATTCCGGACTCCCTGATCAGCTTTTCCTGAAGCAACTTGCCGCGGAAATAGCCCATGCCCTGCAGCCGGTCGGTACCGACGACCGACAGCGCCACGTGATGACGGACGCCGGCGGCCGTTTCGGCGGCAAAAAGATTACGCCCGGATGCCTCGAAGAACTCCAGGGCAGCCTTTTCCTCGAACGACGGCGAGTTCGCGAGGTCGACGACGACCTGCGCACCGGCAAGCGCGGCCGCCAGACCCTCTCCCGTAACGGTGTTGACGCCCGAATTCGGCGACGCCGCAAGCACGTCGTGTCCTTTGTTTCGCAGTCTCTCCACGGTCTTTGAACCGATCAGCCCGGTTCCGCCGATGACGACGATCTTCATGTCTGGTCTCCTGGTGTTGCGTGTCTATTTTTCGTTGCTCGATCGGATGCTGGGCGTTTCCGGCCTGCTACTGACTGACCGATGCAGCAGCATCCTCGATGAGTGACGTGACCTCGTCGGGATGCGAAACCATGAGCGCATGGGACGCACCCTCGATGACGACGGTCTTTACCGCATGCGCACGCTTGGCCATGAAGCTCATGACGGCTGCCGGGATGTTCCGGTCATCCGAGCCGTAGATCATGTAGGACGGCAGCGTCTTCCATGAGGCGACGCCCGAGGCTTCAGCCAGAGCCGCCTGCGCAACAGGGCGTTGAGTGGCAGCCATCAGCAAAGTCTGCTCTTGCGGAACGTCGGCGGCGAACTGGGCGCGGAACTTGGCCGGCTCGATGAAGAGGTCTTGTCCGCCGTCCGGCAACGCGACTGGAGCAAGCGCGCTCCCCAAGGTGCTGCCGGGAAACATGCTGGACAACGTAAGGCTCGATTCGCCGGTATCCGGCGCGAAACCCGCCACGTAGACCAATGCCTTCACATTGGGATTGCCATTGGCGGCCTCGGTGATGACAGGCCCGCCGTAGGAATGCCCCACCAGCACGACCGGCCCGGAAACCGACCGGACGATGGCTGAGACTGCTTTCGCATCGCTGGCAACGCCGCGGAGCGGATTAGCTGCGGCTATCGCTACATAACCGTCTTTGCTGAGCTTGGTGATGACTGCATCCCAGCTCGACGATTCCGCGAAGGCGCCGTGCACCAGTACGATCGTCGGCTTGGGCTGAGAATTCGCGGCCTGCGCCATCCCGCCGCCCGACGCGGCAAGCGCTGCGGTGAGGGCCAGGACTCGAGTTATGTTTCGCATTTGCTTTCTCCCGTGTGGCCTGTGGTGACCAATGCTCAGGAGAATGCGCCGACGCGGCCCGCCAACCTATTGTGCGGAAGGGTCTGTCATACAATGCCAAGGTGCAGGGTAGGTCACCAGGGAGATCAGGTGCCCTGCAGCATGATTGAGGTATCTATGCGGGGTGTGCATTGGCGGCGGTCGCCGGAACAGACACTGAGGGCGCGCGGCCAGAGAGTTGTGTTTGCAAGACGCCGCTGCCGCCGTGGCGAGAGCCTGGCGCGGTCGATCCGTTGAGCGCTGGTGAGCCGGCCGGATCGAACACGGCGGCAAAGCCTCCTCTCGTCAACGACATAGTTCCTGGCCTTCGGCCCGCATCGCCCAATGCCTTGGTATGGGTCAAACAGCCGGACCGGCGTTATTCGCCAGTCTATTGGCGCGACATCGCAGTCGTGGCTCAGAGCACTGCCATCCCGCCGTCGACCCGCAGATTGATGCCCGTGACGAAACTGCTCGCGTCCGAGGCAAGGAACAGGGCGGCTTTTGCCAGCTCTTCCGGCTGCCCCATCCGGCCCAGGGGTATTGCCTCCGCCATCGCCTTTTCAAACAGCCCGCGCTGCTCAAACGGCACGCCTAGCTTATCGAGAATAGCCGTATCCACCGGACCTGGGCTGAGCACGTTGACCCGGATGCCGCGAGACTTCAGTTCGATCGCCCAACCGCGCGCAAAGGCATTTATGGCCGCCTTCGAGCCCGCGTAAACAGCATGACCGTCCAGAACCTTTTCGCTGGCCAGCGAGCCTGTGAGGATGATTGCGCCGCCGTTCCGCATGATCGGAATCAGCTTCTGGACGCCGAAGAAGACGCCTCGCGTGTTGACGGCAAATTGCGCATCATATTCTGCCTCGGAGACGTCGGCCGAGTGCGTGATGGTGTTTATGCCGGCGTTCGCCATATAGATGTCGAGCGCCCCGAACCTCTGGCGGATCTGCTGCGCTACCTCGTCATGGTGCGACACGTCGGCCACATTTCCCTGAATGCCCAGCGCTCCTGCCCCGATCTGTGCGACCGCATCCTCGACCGCCTGCCGTCGGCGGCCGGTAATGACGACTTGCGCGCCCTCGGCCGCAAAGATTTTTGCAGCCGATAGTCCGATCCCGCTGTTTCCGCCGGTGACCACCGCGATCTTGCCTGAGAGTGCGCCCATGTCGTTCCTGCCTTCGAAAAATTGTGCCGGTGCTGCTGCGATGGTCGCAACTGCTGGCCAAGAAAATTTCACGCCGAATTGAGACCGCCAAAATGAGCGGCAATCGCAAACGGCTATCGATTGATAAACTTCCGGCGCTTAGCCAGTTTGACCTCTTGGAGAGCGCTTTGGCCTTCAAAGCAGAACAAGCGCGCGGCGGCGACCCCCGACAGCGCGACGTAGTGTCGAACGCCGGCGATCGCCTCCGCGCTGCACAGGCGCAGTTGCCCGAGCGGCAGCCGTGGCGCAGCATATGTTTCGCGCCTCTGCCAGCGCTCCAGCTCGATGGCGCAGTGGTTCGGTTCCACAATCCGGGACATGAGCCGACAGAACCAGCATTCAGGCCACCGCGCGGCTATGCGAGCGCACAAGATTTGACCTGGCGCGCCACCCGAAATGCGGTTCAGGGCGCGCGAAATATTGCCAAAGGTGGTCATCGGCGGCTCCAAGGAATTGCGGAGAACATGCGGTCGTGACTGAGGGCGTGCTATCCTTTGATGAAGGCGAGCAGATCAGCATTGACCTGATCTTGGTGCGTGGCCGTGATCCCGTGGGGCGCCCCGGGGTAATAGATATCCTTTGCGCCTTTGATCAATCGGGCCGACTTGACTGCCGAGTCCTTGACGGGGACGATCTGATCGTCTTCGCCATGCAGGACGAGGGTTGGTACGTCGAACTTCTTGAGGTCCTCGGTAAAATCGGTCTCGGAGAACGCCTTGACGCTTTCGTACGCGTTCACGAGACCCGCCTGCATGCTCCAGAGCCAGAACTGATCCAGAGTCCCTTGGGAAACCTTGGCGCCCGGCCTGTTCGCGCCATAAAACAACGGTGCGAGGTCCCGGTAGTACTGCGAACGATCCTTGACGAGGCCAGCCCTTATGCCGTCGAATACCTCGATCGGCAGACCTTCCGGATTGGCCGGCGTTTTCACCATGATCGGCGGAACAGCGGCGATAAGAACAGCCTTGGCCACCCGCTTCGTCCCGTGCCGTCCGATATAGCGAGCAACCTCGCCTCCTCCGGTCGAATGGCCGACCAGCGTGGCGTCCCGGAGATCCAGCGCCTCGATCACGGCTGCAAGATCGTCCGCATAGCCGTTCATGTCGTTGCCGGACGTGGCCTGGCTTGATCGGCCATGGCCGCGCCGGTCATGCGCAACGACGCGAAAGCCGTTATGGGCAAGAAAGAGCATCTGGCCGTCCCAGGCGTCGGAATTCAGCGGCCAGCCGTGCGAGAACGTGACGACAGGACCCTTGCCCCAATCCTTGTAGTAGATTTCGGTGCCATCCTTGGTCGTGATGGTGCTCATCGTCTTGGTTCCTTTGATTGAGGGGGAAGAGGGAAGGTTTTGTTTTCGGCTCGTTGCCGAAGCAGCGCGGGGCAGTCCGGCGGCAACCGTAGAGATCAGGCCTGCCAGCAAGACATCGCGGCGAGATCCGCCGACGGAGAAAAGTCCGTCTCTGTTCATCATGTCCATCCATGTGCTTTGAACATCCTGCTCACCATCACGACCGTCGAGTCGGCCTGTGCGGTCGCGTTCGGGGAGGAGCGAGCGAGGAGCGGTAGAAACGCGACGGTCGTGATGGCTTGCGAGGAACAGGATGCATCGATCCGGGCCGCGAACCTATTCTACGGAAGCATCTGTCATACGATGCCAAGGTGCAGGGCAGGCACGCCGAAGATAGGGCCGGGCTAAGGCAAGCTCTTATAGACACACGTCAATTTAGGCTTGGGTAGCGGCGCGGGGACCGACGCGGCATCGCCGGCGTCAGTTGCTGATGCATGAAATGTTGCGAGTTTGTCGGTCAGACTGGCGCCGCCAAAGAGCGCCGCTCAGTGGTAACGATGTTTGGCGCGGGCCTTGCCGCGAAACACCAACAGGACCACCGATGTACATCAGGATCACCCGCAGCAGCACGAGCGTACCAACAGGCAGGAAGGCCTGGGCGCGCTGAGAAAGCACCTGAAATGGCCGGGCGCGCCGGGCGATCCTATTGGATGGGGCATGGATCGGCTTGTGCCAAATTCTAGACCTCGCGCATCGGCGCGGGCAGCGTTTCCCACGCCCGGATCAGCTCACCGATGGAAGCGGCTTCCATCTTGCGCATGACATTGCCGCGGTGAAGCTTGACCGTCACTTCACTGATGCCGAGGTCGAAGGCGATCTGCTTGTTGAGGCGTCCGCGCGCCACTTCACGCAGGACCTCGCGCTCGCGCGGCGTCAGCGTCCCGACGCGCTCGATATTGCGCTTGACGATCACGGCATCCGCCCGCCGCTTGGCATCCACCGCAATGCCGGCGATCACAGCGTCAAGCAGCGTCTGATCCCGCACCGGTTTGGTGAGAAAGTCCACGGCGCCGGCCTTCATCGCCTGGACAGTCATCGGGATGTCGCCATGCCCGGTCAGGAAGATGATGGGTTTGGGGTTGCCGTTTTTCGCAAGATGGTGCTGCAGATCGAGACCGCTCGTCCCCGGCATGCGCACGTCGAGGATCAAGCAGCCGGGGCTCTCCAACACGTCGGCGTCAAGCAATTCACGGGTTGAGGTAAAGCACACCGGCAGGAAACCCGCCGACAGGATCAATTCAGACAGCGCCTCCCGAACAGAGGCATCATCATCGACAATAATGACCAGCGGCTGCTCGGCTTCAGCCCTTCGCTGCTGTGATGATGGCGCCGATCTCGGTAAGGGCAATTGGTCAACTCTCATGTTTAGCCTCCGTTTCTGGGTTGCGTAAAGCGTCGCCGATCGCCGCAAGCAGTGCCTGGCCATCGAACGGCTTGCGGAAAAGCCCGCCAATGCCCTTGGCGCGGTGCTGATCCACTATCTCGTGGCGGCCGGTGATCAGGAACACAGGCAGGTCCGGACGCGCCTTCTTGACCAAGTCACGAAGTTCAAAGCCGTCCATGCCGGGCATCCCGATGTCGGTGATAAGCATGTCCAATCCAGACAGGCCGCTGACCAGCAACGCCCCCGCCGACGAGAAGCTGCGGGCCACATAGCCGGCGGACTCCAGAAGGTCCTCCAGCGACTCGAGCAGTCTTGGGTCATCGTCGACAATCGCCACGACAGGCCTCCGCTTGCTCACGCTCAGCTCCCCCCTGCCCTGCGCGAGTGCGTGATCGGTATTCCCAATCGCTCGGCGATGCGCACTAGGTCGGCGAGCGACGCCGCGACCATCTTCTGCATGACGTTCCTTCTATGAATTTCCAGCGTAACTTCGCTGATCCCCAGTTCAGCGGCGGCCTGCTTGTTGAGCAAGCCGCTGACCACCAGCGGCAGCACCTCACGTTCGCGCGGCGTCAGCTCGAGATAACGTTGCTTCAACATGCCCAGCTCGGCGCGCTCCGATCGCTGTACCCGATCCTGGGCAATCGCCGCATGGATTGCGGCCATGAGGTCTGCATCGCTGAAGGGCTTAGTCAGGAAATCCACGGCGCCGTGCTTGATCGCACGCACCGAGGACGGGATATCGCCATGTCCCGTCAGGAAAACGATCGGCGGATGATCGCCCTCGGCAATCTGCCGCTGCAGATCGAGGCCGTTAATATCCGGCAACTCGATATCGAGGATGAGGCAGGCAGGGACGTCCGGCTTGTCAGCGCGGATATAATCGCCCGCCGATCCGAACGCTAGGGCACACATGCCGTGTGTAGCCAGCAGCTCACTGAGCGCCTCCCGGATGCGTTCATCGTCATCTACGATGAAGACAATTTGGCCGTCCGTCGTCATGACGCCGCTTTCGCTTCAATCGGCAACGTGAAGATAAACGTCGCTCCACGTGGTTCGTTCTTCTCGACCCATAAACGCCCGCTGTGCGACTCGATGATCGAACGGCAGATCGCCAGTCCCATGCCCATCCCTTGCTCTTTCGTGGTAAAGAACGGTTCGAATATCCGGTCGGGAAACGCGACGCCCCGGCCGCGATCTCTGACTTCCGTCTGGACAACATCCCCGATATGGCGCACGCGGATGCTGATAACTCCGTCATCCGCACCAGAGTCCATCGCCTCCATGCCGTTGCGGATGAGATTGAC
Source organism: Mesorhizobium sp. M0816 (assembly GCF_040320005.1). Taxonomy (NCBI): domain Bacteria; kingdom Pseudomonadati; phylum Pseudomonadota; class Alphaproteobacteria; order Hyphomicrobiales; family Phyllobacteriaceae; genus Mesorhizobium; species Mesorhizobium sp. M0816. Next base: position 133,680 of record NZ_JAMYOT010000001.1, read on the forward strand.
CAGAACCTGCTGGATTTGGACGCGATCGAACGCGACTAGCGGAATGTCGCTTCCGACATCAACGCTGGTGCGAACGCCCCGACGCATCGCTTCCTCGGCCACGAGGTCGCGTGCCTCTGCGATGACACTGCTGAGCGTCGCATTGGTCCTCGTCTCGGTGGATTGCTTGAACAGCGCGCGGATGCGGCCGACGACGTCCGCCGCCGAATTAGCGTCCCGGATTATGCGCTCGGCCGTAATCTTCGCGCGTTCGACGTTCGGAGGGGCGGCGGACAGCCAACGGTGGCATGCATGGGAATTGGCGACGATCGCGGCCAGCGGCTGATTCACCTCGTGCGCGATCGAAGCGGAAAGCTCGGCGAGACTTGCAGCCTGAGTGGCTTGCGCGAGTTTGTCGGAGGCTTGTCGCAGCGCTTCCTGGGCGCGCACCTCTTCGTCGATGTCGAGGGAAACCCCGTACCATTGCACAACCGCCCCGTCTTCATCACGCCGCGGCTCCACCCTGCACTCCGCCCAGCGATAGCCATCTGTTTCGCGCCAGCGAAACCGCATCGCGGAACCGCCGCCTGTTTCGAAACAGCTCAGCAACGTGCGCAGCACCTCGGGAGCATCTTCGGGATGAACCAGTTCTTGCAGCAATTCCTCGATGCGCGGCTCTCCGAGTGTTTCGAAATTGGCGATGACGGCGCGGAAATGGTCCTGGTATCGCTTGTTGAAGTAGACCGGCCCGCCGGTCGGCACCGCGCTCCAAATGCGGACCGGCACAGCGTCGATCATCTGCTGAAGCTGCAATTCGCTCCGCCGCAGGGCCTCTTCGGCTTGCATCTGATCGTCTATGTCGTGACAGAGACCGTACCACTGCGCGATCAGCCCAGCGTGATCGTGCATCGGCTCTGCCCGGCTCGACATCCAGTGATAGATGCCATCGGCGCGGCGCAAGCGATACCTCATGGAGAAGCGCTCACCGGTGGCGAGGCAGTGACTGAGCGTATCGCCGAATGCTGCTGCGTCGTCCGGATGGATGATGGCCGCTATCATCGCCGCCAGCCGGCTGATGCCCTGTTTGTCCAAATCCGTTACGTCAAGGCCGAGAAAGTCGACCATTCGCTTGTTGAAAAAGGTCGGCTCGCCGTCCGGCGTCAGGCGCCAAACATGGCTCGGAACCATGTCGACAAGCTGCGAGAGCTCCCGCTCCCGGTCGCGTAATGCCTCCTGCGCGCGCACCTCATCGTCGATGTCAATGCTGGCCGTGTACCATTGCACGATCGCCCCACTCTGGTTCCGCAGCGGCTCGGCGCGGCCCTCCCTCCAGCGGTACACGCCGTCCGCGCGACGCAGGCGATACCTTATGGGATAGGGTTCGCCGGTGGCGAGCGAGCGGCTGAGCCATTCTCTCATCCTGGGTCCATCGTCGGGATGGACGGCTGCCGCGACCACGGTCGCCAGGCGGCTCGTGCCCGGCTTGTCCCAGTCCGCGATGTCGTTGAGGCCGATATAGTCTGTCGTGCGTTTGCTGAAGAAGGTTGGTTCGCCGTTGGGCGCCATACGGGCGATGTGAGCGGGGATCATTTCGACCAGCAACGAGAGTTCTCGCTCCCGCTCCCGCAAGGTCTCCACACTTTGGCGCAAAGTGAGCACCGCCGCCTGATGCTGCCTGGAAATGGCGGCCACGACGAGCGCCGAAAATGCAGAGATGGCCAGAAAAAGCTGCAGCATGATCTGGTTGTGCTTCTGGGACTCGGGATCGCCGGCAAATTGGCTGGCGCCGGATATCGTGAATACCGCCGTGATCAGAGCGAGAACGGTCAATGCTACGGCGGCGCCTCGGAACTCAAAGCGCACCGCGGCCCAAAGAAGAGGCGGCATGATGATGTAGGCGAAGGGCAGATAGCCGCTCAAGGAAAGGGCGGCGATACCAAGAAAGATCAGCCCCAGGACGCAAGCTTCCATCCACCGCGCCGCCGAGAGCTGCGCCTTGCCGCGCCAGTTCTGGAACACGACCAGCGCCAGTGGCGCTACGATCAGGACTCCCGTCGCGTCTCCGATCCACCACAGCGGCCAAGCCGTCGCAAAGGTTTGCGATTGTATGCCAAACCACGCAAGCGCCGCACTTCCCACCGTCGCGCTTGCAACTGGCGCAACTCCAGCGGCCAGTGCGACGAATGCGAGAACGTCCCGCAACGTTTCCAGCCGAACTGCGCGCTTGCAGGTCTGGTTCACAAGCCATGCGCCGGCCACCGCTTCAAGAGCGTTGCCGGCAAAGATCAGGAAGGCCGCGGGCAGCGGAGTGTGGAACCACAAGAAGTTGCTGAACAGTTCTGCCACACAGGCCCCCAGCACCCACCACGGCCAGCTATACCTGGAGGCGAAGACAAGCGTAGCGATGAAAAGCCCGCTCGGAGGCCAAATGGAAATCCCTGTTCCAGGTATGATTGCGAGCGACTGGGCGAAGCCGCAGCCCAGGACATAGGCCGTAATAAAAAGCCCCAGATGTAAGAATTGGGGACGGTGCGACCAGACGCGCGACAACCTGCCTCTTTCAAGATCACTGATCATGTTGCCGCGAATCAGGCCCGGTTCATTCGTCGCGAAAGATCGGCCACTTCCCGGTCCGGATCGGTCCAAGTCATGCGTTAACGCGCGCGTTGCGCTGGAATCGGTCTCGCCAAGTGAGTTGGGCGCTATCGTCATCGGGTGCCCCTGACGGACAAACAAACTCTGGAGATTGTCGGCGCTTCGTGTAGCACTTGCTCTTGATAGCTGGACTGGGCTGACGGACTCACGTAGCCACCCTAATCCCGCCACGCCCCAACCGCACCTCATGGAAATCCATGCATTGCACGGGGCGGCGGCGCCCCTTCACCGAGAGCCGAAAAAACCAAGCGCTTACTGAGCGCCGCCAGTTATTGCGCAGCTTTCGCTTCAACCGGGAGGGTGAAGATGAATGTCGCCCCACGCGGCACGCTATTCTCCGCCCAAAGGCGTCCGCCGTGAGACTCGATGATCGAACGGGAGATCGCGAGCCCCATGCCCATTCCGTTCCCTTTCGTTGTAAAGAACGGCTCGAATATCTTGTCGGGACGTTCGATACCCGGGCCTCGGTCGCGGACCTCGGTCTGGATCGTGTCCTCTATCCGGCGCACGCGCATTCCGAGAACCTTGTCGCCCGCCGTGTTGTCCATCGCCTCCATGCCGTTGCGAATGAGGTTGACCAGGACCTGCTGAATCTGGACGCGATCGAACGCAACCAGCGGAAGGTTGCTTTCGACGTCGATGTCCATGCGAACGCGACGCCGCATGGCTTCCTCGGCCATAAGGTCACGTGCTTCGGCAACGACGCTGGGGATCGGTGTGCTGGTTCTCATTTCAAGCGAAGGTCTGAACAAGGCACGGATGCGGCTGACGACATCCGCCGCCGAGTTGGCATCGCGGATGATACGCTCGGCCGTGATCTTCGCGCGCTCGACGTTCGGGGGCTCGGCGGACAGCCAACGGTGGCATGCGTTGGAGTTGGCTACGATGGCGGCCAGCGGCTGGTTCACCTCATGAGCGATGGATGCGGAGAGTTCGGCAAGGCTCGCCGCCTGGCTCGCACGCGCAAGTCTCTCTTGTGCCAGCCGAAGCTCCTCTTGTGTCCGCACCTCATTTTCGATGTCGAGGCAGATAACGTTCCACTGCACTATGGCGCCTTCAGCGTTGCGCATCGGCGCGGCGCGCGTCTCGACCCAGCGATATTCACCATCGAAGCGCCGCAGACGGTGCCGTCGCGCATACGGCTCGCCTGTGGACAGGCAATGGGCATATCTCTCTTTGACACCTGTCAGGTCGTCGGGATGAACACCGGCGTCGAGTGTGCCAGCCAGCCGGGACTTTCCCGCTTCGTCCAATTCCTCAAGATTGTATCCGAGGAATTCGCGGAGCTGCTGGCTGCGATATATCGGTTCGCCATCCGGCGCGGCGCAATCGATCATTGCCGGCAGCGTTTCAACGAGCTGCCAGAGAGCGCGTTCTCTCTCGCGCAGCGCCTCTTCGACGCGCAGCTGATCGTCGATGTCGTGCGTAAGGCCGTACCATTGGACGATGCGTCCACCCTGGTCCCGCAGCGGCTCCGCGCGGCCCTCCATCCAACGATAAACGCCATCGGCACGGCGCAGGCGATACTTCATGAAGAAGCGCTCGCCGGTGGCAAAGCAGCTGTCGAGTGCTTCCTTCAGGCTGGCTGCATCGTCGGGATGGACGACGGTGGCAATGAAGGCCGCCAGCAGGCTCGTGTCCGGCTTTTCCGCGTCCGCTATGTCCAGGCCGAGAAAATCTATCAGGCGCTTGTTGAAGAAGGTCGGCTCACCGTTGGGAGACAGCCGCCAGAGGTAGCTCGGAACCATGTTGACGAGCTGCGAGAGCTCTCGTTCCCGGTCGTGCAACGCGGCTTGCGTGGTCACCAGGTCATGGATGTCGACGCTCACGCCGTACCATTGGAGAATGCTGCCATCTTCGTCGCGCAGCGGCTCGGCGCGAGTCTCGGTCCAGCGATAGCCGCTGTCGGCCCGCCTCTGGCGATATCTCTGAACGTAAGGCACGCCCGTTGCGAATGAATGGCGGATCGCCTGCCGTGCGGTGTCGATATCGTCTGGGTGGATCACGCTCAGCGACGGCGACCCGTCCGGGGCGGTGATGTCGTGGAGCGTGGCCCCGGTTACATCGGTGAACCGTTTGTTGACGTAGGAAGGCGTCCCTTCCCGTGTCGTACTCCAGATCAAAGCGGGCACGGTGTCGATCAGCTGCTGAAGGCGCCGCTCACTTTTGCGCAACGCGGCCTGCGCGCGCACCTCATCGTCGATGTCGAGAGAAACCCCGTACCACTGCACGACCGTTCCGTCGTCATCGCGCCGCGGCTCGACCCTGCACTCTGCCCAGCGATAGGTGCCGTCTTTTTCGCGCCAGCGAAACCGCATCGCGGAGCCGCCGCCAGTTTCGAAACAGGTCAACAACGTGCGCTGCACCTCGGGCGCATCTTCGGGATGAATCACCTCGTGCAGCAACGTTTCGATGCCCGGCTCGCCGAGCACATCAAAGTTCGCGATAACGGAGCGGAAATGGTCCTGGTATCGCTTGTTGAAGTAGACCGGCCCGCCGGTCGGCATCACACTCCAGATGCGGACCGGCACCGCGTCGATCATGTGCTGAAGTTGCTGCTCGCTCTGCCGCAACGCCGCTTCGGCGTGCATCTGATCGTCTATGTCGTGACAGAGGCCGTACCACTGGACGATGCGGCCGGCGTCATCGCGCATCGGCTCCGCCCGGCTCGACATCCAGCGATAGACGCCATCGGCACGGCGCAGGCGATAGCGCATCGCGAAGCTCGCACCGGTAGCGAAGCAACCACGGAGTGCATCGCCGAATGCTGCCGCGTCGTCCGGATGAACGGCGGCCTGTATCATCACCGCCAGCCGGCTCATGCCCGGTCGGTCCAGATCCGCTACGTCGAGGCCGAGAAAGTCGACCATGCGCCCATTGAAGAAGATCGGCTCGCCGTCGGGATCGAGCCGCCAGATGTGACTCGGGACCATGTCCACGAGTTGCGAGAGTTCCCGCTCCCGGTCGCGCAATGCTGACTCGGCCCGCTTCTGGTCCTCAATGTCTATTGTCGTGCCGTACCATTGAATGATGCGCCCCTGGCTATCGCGAAAAGGTCGTCCTGAGCTTCGAAACCAGCGATAGACGCCATCGGCGCGCCGCAGGCGATGCTCGGTATCATAGGGATCGCCGGTTTCGAGGCAATGCCGCCATCTGGCGGCTACAGGATCATAATCGTCGGGATGGACGGCTCGACGCCAGCCGAACTCATCGTCGTCTTCGGAAGTGTTGAGACCCTCATGCGTGTTGCCGAGGAACGCCAGGGTGTTTGGGCTGACATAGGTGAATCTTCCGGCGGCATCGGCTGCCCACGCGTGGCCGGGCATGCTCTCGATGATTTGCAGCGCAAGCGTTGCTTCGGGGTCGATTTCGCCAAGTGAGTTGGACGCTGCTGTCATTGGCTTCTCCTGTCGGACAAAAAAGCCTGGGGACGGTCAGCGCTTGATATAGCACTTGTTTTCAATATCTGGACAGGCGAACTCACCGCCTAAATCTAGTTCCGCCATGCCTCGGCTGCATCTCATGGAAATCCATGCATTGCGCGGAGATATCGCCGCTACGGGGGCCCTTACGATGGCCTCGCGCGAGGAGCGACGCGGATCGATGCATCAACACATATCACTGGGAATACGAGCCGGACAGGTAAGACGCTACCGCTCGTCGAAGCAGACAGCAGCCACATCGCGCCTGCGAAGAGCAGAATGCCAAATGGCGCAAGCGTGATCAGGCGCATCCCGGTCCTTTGGATGACGAAGCCGGACAACAGAACCTGATCGGTAGTTCGTACTGAACCTCAGCACAGGTCGTATTATCAGTCAGCCGGATTCAGGCGCGCGAACGTGCCGGCGCGGATCTCCGTAGTGCCGAAGACCGCCCACGAGAAAATCCACTTTGAAGTGTTTCCGGATCATCCTGTGGCAGCAATGATCGCAGAGAGCGCCCTCTTGAAGAGTTCGGTTGTCTTAACGTTCACCTATTTTGACAAGCGCAACACGCATTCGCTGTGCGCAGTTGCGAGGGTTCATGAAAAGCAACCCACTATCTTGCCGCCGGCTAACGCGGTGCGACACGCAGCCCGGCGGCATCGAAGAGATGCATGCGCTCCGGCGGCAGAGCGAGGTTGATCGGCGGCCCTTGCGATTCAACGCCCTGCTGCTTGAGAACGGCGATAAGTTTGCTGTCGCCGGCAATGGTGGCGTGGACAACTGTTTCCGGTCCCAACGCCTCGGCCAGCGTTACCCGCGCTTCCACCGATCCCTTGCCGCCATTCGAAAGTTGGATGTCGTGTGGCCGGATGCCAAGCGTCGCGTCGTCTCCCGGTTTCAGCGCGACCCCGTCGGCGGCGATCGAGGCCGACAGCCCGCCTGGACCTTCGACACGCACCTCGGCGCCGCTTGCCGAACGCACCTTCACCGGCAGCAGGTTCATCCGCGGCGCGCCGATGAAGCCGGCGACGAACAGGTTGGCCGGCGCGTTGTAGAGATCGAGCGGCCGGCCGACCTGTTCGATCCGCCCCGAGCGCATGACCACGATGCGGTCCGCCAGCGTCATCGCCTCGATCTGGTCATGGGTGACGTAGACCATCGTGGTTGCCAGCCGCCGGTGCAGGCCCGCCAGTTCAGCGCGCATGGTGATGCGCAGTTCGGCATCGAGGTTGGACAGCGGTTCATCGAGCAGAAAGGCGGTCGGATTGCGCACCACCGCACGGCCGATCGCCACGCGCTGCTTCTGGCCGCCCGACAATTGACCGGGCCGGCGGTCTAGATAGGGAGCAATTTCCAGCATGCGCGTCGCTTCCGTGATCCGCGCGTCGATCTCGGCCTTCGGCATACGAATGTTTTCAAGCCCGAAGGCGAGGTTCTGGCGCACGCTCATGTGCGGGTAGAGCGCGTAAGACTGGAACACCATCGCCAGACCGCGTTGCGCGGCCGAAACGTTAGTGACGTCGACCCCGTCGATCTCGACCTTGCCGTCGGTCGGCCGATCGAGCCCGGCAATCAACCGCAGCAGCGTGGACTTGCCGCAACCCGACGGGCCGACGAGGACCAGCATCTCGCCGTCACCGACGTCGAGGTTGATGCCGTGCAAGATCTTCATCTTGCCGTAAGCGCGATCGATGTTGGTCAGCGTTATCCGTCCCATGACATCCTCACTTCAGCCCGGTGCCGGCAATGCCGGAAGTGATGTAACGCTGCAGGAAGACGAAGACGAGGACGACGGGGATCATCGTCACCACGGTCATCGCCAGGATGTAGTGCCACTGCACGTTTAGCTGGCCGGCATAGGTGTTGAGGCCGACCTGGAGTGTGTAGAGTTCCTTGCGCGACAGCACCACCAGCGGCCACAGAAAGTCGTTCCAGCGCCAGACGACCGAGAAGATCGCCAGCACGGCGAGCGCCGGTGCTGCAAGCGGCAATACGATGCGCCAGTAGATCTGCCATTCGGAAGCGTTGTCCATGCGCGCCGCATCGAGCAGCTCGTCGGGGATGGTCAGCATATATTGGCGCAGCAGGAAGACGCCGGTTGGCGTCGCCACGGTCGGCAAAATCACGCCCCACAGCGAATCGAGCAGTCCGACGGCGCCCACCACCGAATAGAGCGGCACCAGGATGACCGACAGCGGCACCATCAGCGTACCGACGATCACAAGCATCGTCAGATCGCGACCGCGGAACTTGTATTTCGACAAGGCGAAGGCGGCCATCGAATTGGTGAGCAGCGTGATCAGCGTTGCCATTGCCGTCACAAAAACCGAATTGCGCAGATAGCGCAGGAAGTCGAAATGGACGAAGGGCTCGGTGTAATTCTCCGTCGCGAAGCCGATTTCGCGCACCGGCTGCCGGTCGGCGATGTTGACCTTCACGATATCGTTCGGCGCCTGCGGATCCACCATTTGCGCCACGATGCCGATGCGCCGCACCTCGGCCAGCACCTTGGTCGAACCATCCGGCAACTTCACCCTGTAGAGGGTCAGCGGCTTGTCGTAGCCTTCGACCCTCGCGTGTTGGCTGACATAAGGCATTATGGTCGGCGGGAACTCGGCGAGCTGTGCCGGCGTCTTGAATGACGAACCCACCAGCCAGACGGCCGGGCCGAACATGATGACAACGCCGCCGAGCAGCCACAGCCAGCTCACGATATCCGTCCAGTGCCAGCCGCGACCGCCGCGCCGGCGGGTCAGGAATGTCATCACGCCGCTCATTCGCGGGCTCCTTTCCGCTCACCCCGGCGTCCGACCTGCAGCTGAACCAAGGTGAGCACGACCAGCACCAACCCCATCAGGATCGAAGCCGCCGAAGCCAGCCCCGGGTTGCGCAGCAGGGAGGCGAAGCCGATCTCATAGATGTACTGCGTGATATAGAGGGTCGAGGTTCCCGGCCCTCCACCCGTCAGCACATAGACTTCGTCGAAGATCTGCACAGCGCGGATCAGCGCCAGTACGATAACGACAAGCAGATTCGGCATCAGCAGCGGCAGCGTGATGCGCCAGAACACCCGCGCCGGCTTCGTGCCGTCCATCTCGGCCGCTTCGTAAAGGTCGCGCGGGATCGCCTGCAATCCGGCAAGCAAGATCAGCGTATAGAAGCCCATATGTGCCCAAACCGAAACGCTGACCGCGGCGGTGAAAGCCCAGAAACGGTCTGTCAGCCAGTTGTGCGGCTCGCCGCCCAGATCATGGACGATCAGGTTGAGCAGACCCTGGCGCTGCAGGATCCAACGCCAGATCAGGCCGGTGACGACGGGCGACAACAGCACCGGAAAGAAGAACACCGCGCGCCAGAAGCTGCGCCCGACGATCTCGCGGTTGAGGATCAACGCTGTCGCCATCGACACGACCGTCATCAGCGCCACCTGCACGACGACGAACAGGCCGGTATTGTGCACGGCCTTCCAGAAGAGATCCTCGTGGCAAGTGGCAGTGTCCAGGTAGTTGCCGCAATCGAGCAGGCGCTGATATTGCTCGAGCCCCACATAGGTTCGGTCCTGCAGGAAGTAGGCCGTTCCCGACGTGGCCGAATAGAAAAAGTTGATGATCATCGGCACCAGGACGAAAATGCCGAAGATCGCCATGTTTGGGGCGAGGAAGAACGCGGCCATGCCGCCGGTGCCCGTCGCTCGCTGCCAGAACTTCAGCGGCACGTTGACGATCGACGCCAGCCACACGACCGGCGCCGCGAGGGCGGCGCCAATCCCTGCCTTCAGTGTCGCGGCGGCGGTCACTTCGCCTCGGCAACCTTGTCGGCGATATCCTGGTCGATCCTGCCCCAGGCATCGTCGAGGCTGAGCTCGCCGGCCATCACCTGGCTGACGCGCGTCACCAGCGCGGCGAAGTAAGCGTTGGCCCACTTCCACGGCGGCAGCGCATCGGCCGCCGGCAGGGTTTCACCCGCCGCCTTGACGAACTTGTCGAGCGCCGGACCGACGTTCTTGTCGGCCGAGACCCATTTCAGCCCGCCCTTGTCTACGACGCCCTTGTGCGCGGGCAGAAACAGCGTGCGCTCGCTGAACTCTTTTACCACGTCTTCACGGGCCAGATAATCCATGACCTTGGCGACGTCCTTGGGATTCTTCGTGTATTTGATGGCGACCAGCGCCGCGCCGCCCTTCACGCCCGAACAGCCTGCGGTAGCGCAAGGCGAGCCGGTCGCCACCCAGTCGAAACTATCGCCGATCTTGGTCGATAGATTGGCGACCTGCCAGCTACCCGAATAATAAAACGGGATCTGGGCGTTGATGAAGTCGTCGGCGGCCGCGCGATAGGTCGAGCCTGCCGCCGAAACCCAGGTATCCTTCAGCATCAGGCCCTTGGCGGTCCAGTCGACGAGCTTGCCGACGAAAGCCTTGGTGCCGTCGTCCACTTTCGCCGGCATGCCATCGGGGCCGATATAGTTCGCTCCGAAGGAGACATTCGGACCCGAAATGCGGTGACCGGAACGGTCGATGGCGAAGGCAGCCGGAAGCTGCTGGCTCTTCGCCACCTCGGCGGCGGCTTTGACCCAGTCGTCCCAGGTCGCCTTGTCACCGGGCAGCGGCACGCCGGCCTGTTCGAACAGCGTCTTGTTGGCGAAGCCGCCGGTGAGCGTGAGCTGGGTCATGAAACCCGGGATGGCGTTGGAGCCGTCGGGGCGCATCCAGTCCAGCGTGTCAGCGAAATTGTCCTCCCAATATTTCGGATCGGCCACCAGTGGCCTGAGATCGAGCCAGTGCTGGGCAAGCTCCTTGATGTTTGTGACGCGGGCGATGTCCGGACCCTGGCCGGCTTCGAGCTGGATGGGCAACTGCTCCTGGATCACCTTGTAGGCGACGTTGTCGAGCGTGACGTGGATGTCGGGATTGTCCTTCATGAAGCGGTTCAGAATGTCCTGGATGACATCGCCCTCGACACCGTCCGAATACCACATGATACGCACGTCGCCGGCAAACGCGCTGGTCGATGCGAGCAGGCTGACCGATAGCGCGGCCAGCAAAGTGCGGGTCTTATTCATGCTTCGTCTCCTCCTTTAGCGGGGCGGCGCCCCGATGGTTCAAGCCTGCTACGCCCTCCTCCTCTTGAGCGTCGCAGCCGATCTCCTCCCTACTCTCTGTGCTTCATGCGCATCGCCTCACCGCGCACGGTCCAGTTGGCCGGATCGAGTGTACGTCCCTCAGCCACGATCCTTGCGTCGGCGAGGAAATGCACCGTGCCGTATTCCGGATCCTCGACGATCAACTCGCCGCCGGGACCCGACCGCACCGACAGGTCCCCAAAAACGGCAGTCCAGGCGTCGAGGGCCGGCCGATTGGCATTCTGGTCACCGAGGCGAATGATCCATGTCGTCCTGCGTCCCGCCGCCCGCAACTCGTTGCCGGCCGTCGGGCCGGCCACTACCTGCGTGAGCGGAACATCCGTCTTCAGCATGACGAAGGCGTCGCCCGATTGCGCGAACGCCCGATCGCCACCCACTTGCACGGCATCGAAGGCACGTGCGGGAAACCAGGCGTGCGTGAAGTCGGGTTGTTCATCCGAGCAGAAGAAGCTGACGACGGCGAGGTCGCGGTATTGGTGAAGCCGGGGCAAAGTGCCTGAGCCACCCCAATATGATGGTCTGCCATATCCCGACTGCAGCACTTCGCCGGGGTGGTTGATCCAGATCTGCGCATCCGGATTCTTGCCCAGCCGGGCGTGAATGACGGTCTCCTGATAACCCCATTGGTTCCAGCGGTAGCCAGCGGCGCTGCCCATCGCATGGTCGCGCGTCTTGTAGTGGTAGAGCCGCGCGAAGCGGTCTTGTCCCTGCGCAAAAGTCCATTCCCACGCCGTATCGTCGGTGAGGGAAGCAATTGCTGCCAACCCGTCCGGAACGCTCAAATCGTGATCCCGCAGGCACAATGCCAGCTGCGGCAGCGCGTGAAAGCGCATGCCGTAGTTGCCCTTGCCCCAAAGCATGCGGCAGATGCCGGATAATTCCAGGGAACGCGCGGCGCGCAGCGTGTGCTCATAGGAGCGGCCCTGCGCCCCGGTGAGGATGCCGCGATGCGCCGAGCGGGCGACGATTTCAAGCAGGCGTATGATTGCCTTGCCGGCACGTTCGGCGATGTCCTTGTCCGGGGCCAGCGCGTAAAGCGCGCACAGGCCCTTGAGGTCGATCGGGAAATAAGGCGCCGAGTTGAACTCGGCCATCTCCCATGCCTCGAAATGGTCGAGCCAGGCGCGTACACGCGCGGCTCCAACCGCGGACTGTTCGCGGCCAAGGCGGCCCGACCGCACGAACCGCACATCAGGCAACAGGCCCCCGGCAATATAGGCGGCGGTGTGGAAGAGCAGCGCGTGGTTCTCGGAGAAGTACCACTGCACATCATTGCCGGGCTCGTCCATCCAGTAGCGATAGCCGAGGATGGCGTTGTCGACGCGCGCGCGCAGGCTCGCTTCCAGCCGATCGCCATAGGCCTTGCGGCACCACAGCAGCGGCACCAGGATGAAGTCGGCGCAATCGTGACAATCCTCGATCGCCGGCAGCGTGCCAGAGATCATGGCGTCGGTCTCGGCGCCCTGCCGCCCGATCGCCAGGCGCGCCAGCGCGCGCACGGTGTCGGCCTCGGCGTGACCGGCGACCTCGCGCAGGGCTTCATCTATACGCGCGGTAAGCGTTTCCGGCGCATCGCCCTGACGGCGCGCGTGGCATATCTCGACGCCGAAGACACGCGATACGGAATGGTCTGCGACCGTCAGCGCCACCTTGAAATGGCGAAAGTCGGCCGGCAGCTGCTCGGTATCGGCGATCGGCAGCCGCGTCTGGCCCGCCGGCAGATCGAAGGCGAAGCGCACCGGCGTCTCGATCGACATGAAATCGCCTTCGATCTCGATCTCGACTTGCGCGTCGCGCGGCAGGGCCACGCCGGTGACGAGCGCCACCTCGCCGCCGTCATAGGCGGGACGGTCGAAATGCATGTCGTCAAGGGCTGCTTCCATCGCATCGGCAACGCCGCTCTCGACTTCGATCGGCAGTGCCACCGAAGCAGCCGGACCGGATAGATAATCGAGCTGGAAATAGTAGCGGGCGTCGCGCTCTGCGAGATCGTCGAACCATATCCGGACGTCGTTGCGGCCAGCCTTCAGCGCGATCTTGAAATGCTCTGCACTTTCCAGGTTGCGGCCGTAGGGCGCCATCCAGCCGGCTTCCTCGCCATTGGCAAAGAGTGTGGCGCCGCCGCATGTGCGCAGCCGCACCAGCGCCTCGCCAGTCGAGGCCGCCTCGATGGTGGTCTCGGCCCAGGTTCCAAGCACCGTCGGCCGGAACCAGAAGCCCGATAGGTCGATGCGCGGCGAGGCGAAGGGCAGCCAGATGCGCTCGGCGCCGAATTCGGCGCTGACCTGTGGTCGCTTGCCGCGTCGTTCCGCTGCGAACTGCGTGCGGCACGGATATTCATGGGGAATGAAATTCTTGTGCTTGGTCAGGAAGAAGAAGGGATCCATCTCGCCTTGCATGGGCTGGTCGGCCACGTCGTAGCGTTGCTCGGCGATAGACCCGAGCCGCCAATAGACGATTGGCTGCCCCGCCATGAGCGGCCGGCGCAGCGTAAAGTCCGTCCGAACGCTTTGCGCGGCCTCGCTCATCGCAAATCCTTCACGGCAACTGGATCGACATCGGTGTAGGCCTGGTTCTCGCCGGTCATGCCCCAGACGAAGGCATAGGGGCCGGTGCCGGCACCCATATGGATAGACCAGGCAGGCGACAGGACGACGTCGCCGTCAGCGACCATCAGGTGGCGCGTCTTGTCTGGCCGGCCCATCAGATGGATTACACGGTCGGCCTCGGCGAGGTCGAAATAGCAATAAGCTTCCATGCGCCGCTCATGCAGATGCGGCGGCATGGTGTTCCACACACTGCCCGGCGCGAGGTCGGTGATCCCCATCAGCAAGAGGCAGGACGGGGCCACTTCGGGATGGATGTACATGCGCAGCGTGCGCCTGTTCGCGCGGGCCTCCTCGCCGAGCACAAGCGGCTTGGCTTCGCTGCTGACGATGAGACGGTGCGCAACATTGGCGCCGGCCGGCACCGAGTTCATGTAGAAGCGTGCCGGCCTCTCCGGATCGTCGCTCTCCAGCGTCACCTCACGCGCTCCGCGTCCGACATAGACGATGTCGCGGTTAGCCACGTGAAAGCGCCGGCCGTCCACCGCGACCGCGCCATTGCCGCCGAGATTGGCGATGCCCATCTCGCGCGCGTCAAAGAAGAGCGGGGTGCCGACTTCGGCCCCGTTGCCGAATGCCAGCGGGTTGGCCAGCGGCACCGCGCCACCGACGATCATGCGGTCGACATGGGTGTAGACGAATTCGATCGCGCCAGGCCGGAACAAGCCGTCGACGAGGAACTCGGCCCTCAGCCGGTCCGTGTCCATGCCGGCAATATCGCCCGGCGACGCGCCATAGAGCGCCCGCATCATGCCGCCTCCACCTTCGACTGCAGATGCCGCGCCCCTTCGGTCAGGCACAGAATGGCCAGCGCCTGCCCGTAGCCCGTCGGATGGATGGGTATATCGCGATAGAACTGCAGGTCGGCGCCCATGCGTGTGCCATAGGACACGTTCGCCACCACACCTTTGTCATCGATGTTGGCCACCACGGCTTCCAAGGCGCGGAGGCCGGCGGCACGGCACTCTGTCGAGCCGATTCCGAGCCGCGCGGCCTTCATCAACCCGTAGCCGAAGCCGGCCGTGGCGGAAATCTCCTCGTAAGATGTCGGGTCGTCGAGCAGAGTGTGCCATGCGCCCGAACCTGCCTGCACCTCGAGCAGGGCGTTGATCTGCGTGTCCAGCACGCCGAGCAGATAGGCCCGGACCGAAGGTGCAATTTCGGCGAACTCCACCAGTTCCAGGATGCCGACGGTAATCCAGGCATTGCCTCTCGCCCAACGCGCGCGGGCGAAATTGTGCCGTCCCGCGAACGTCCAGCCGTGAAACCACAGCCCTGATGCCGGGTCAGCGAGATAACGGGCGTGGACCAGGAATTGCCTTTCTGCTTCCTCGACGAAGCGACGCTGGCCGGCAGCCTGGCCGTAGGATGCGAGGAACAGCGCCACCATGAACAGCGTGTCGTCCCACAATTCGTCGTCGTTGACCCGGTCCGAAACATCATGCTGGAAACCGCCTTCGGGCGTCCGCGGCAAGGCGGTGGCCACGCGCTCGGCCCATTCGCGCAGCACCGGCTCGAAGCGCGGCTGGCGCCGGCGCCGCCACAATTCGCTTAGCGCCAAAAGGGGCGCGGTGGTGTTGACGTTCATCGCAGGGAGACCGGCAGCGATGCGTCGGTCGTACCAGGCCTCGATCGTCTGCAGCAGCCGATCGTCGCCGGTCTGCGCCCACAGCCGAACCAGCCCGTAGAGCCCGACGCCTTGCGGCCATTCCCAGCTGTCGAAGCTGACATAGTCGCCCGGCGTGCCGTCGAGATTCGGCTCATGGAACCGCCCGTCATGACGCAAGCCGGTCATGCCGGCCACAAGGCTGGCAAGCACGGAATTCAGGCGTTCGGCCGATAGCGGCATCACTCCTCCCGTTTCTCCCGCTTCATCGGAACTGTTTCACAGCCATTTTTCTTGCGCAATCTGAAAATTTTTTGCATTAATCGGATGACTTTGCCGGAGGTGACGGAGCGGATGAATATCCAGGGCAAGCGCGCCCGCCCCAGCCGCCGCATTCGACTTGAAGAGATAGCGGCGCGTTGCGGCGTGTCGGTCAGCACCGCCTCCCGTGCGCTGAGCGGCGTCGGCGGCGTGAGGGACGAGCTTCGCACCAGGATCATCGAAACGGCGAAGTCGATGAACTATGCCATTCCCGCCTCGGTTGCCGGCCGCAAGGTCATCCTGGCCGCAAGCAGCGTGGCAATGGTGGACAGTGCCCGCAATCAGTTCACCTACCATGTCCTTGATGGACTCAACGAGCGCGCCCGGTTGCTGGGCGTCGAACTCGTGACCCGGCCGGTTTCGGCGCCCGAGGACGAAATCGCGCTGCTGCGTGAATCCGAGCGCGACGACAGTGTCGCCGGCTGCCTGTTTCTGACGCTGGACGATGACGATGTGCTGACGCTGACAGCCGGATTCGCCAAGCCGATCGTGCTCGTCAACGGCGACGATCCCTCGATGCGCCATTCGAGCGTGACGCCCTGCAATCGCTCTGCCGCCATGCTTGCGGCGCAGCATCTGATCGGCCTCGGCCACCGCCGCATCCTGTTCCTGATGCGGCGTGGCCGGCGCACGATCGAGCGGCGCTACGAAGGTTGGCGCGACGCGCTGATCACAGCCGGCATTGCCGGCTTCGACGACTTCGTGGTCGAGGTGCAGGACTGGCTGCCGGAACTTGCGAGCAGGGCCGTGACCGAGCGCATCGCGGCCCGTGGCCTCGATTTCACCGCCGTGCTGACGGCCGGCGACAGCTTGGCGTTTGGTGCCATCGCCGGCGTCCAGGAGGCCGGATATTCGGTGCCTGGCGATGTGTCCGTGGTCGGTATGGACGACTTGCCGCTCGCTGCCTTCTGCAACCCGCCGCTGACGGCGATGCACATTCCCATGCGCGAGATCGGATCGGCGGCGCTTAGCCTGCTGCTCGACGATATGGCCCATTCGGGGTCGCCGCCGCGTCGCGTCGAACTTGCCTGCAATCTCGTGGTGCGCCAGTCGACGGCACCAGCCCGAAGCGGCGCCGGCGGTCATCAACTGGCCTCTTGAGCGCGCGACTTGCCGCCAGCAAAGAGCAGCGGCAAACCCTCTTGCGTCTGCAGTTCAAGGACACGTCCAAGCAGGATCATATGGTCGCCAGCCGGGAAGCGGTCGGCGACGCTGCATTCGAACCGCGCCAGTGCGCGCGGCAGCAATGGCACGCCGTGCTCGCTCCACGACAGGTCAAGATCGGCAAAGTCCGTCCCCGACTTCGAAAAACGCCAGCACAGATCGATTTGATCTTCCGCCAGCACGTGAATGGCGTAGTGCGCGGAATTGGCGAAGGCTTCGAACCGGCGCGAGTGGCGGCCGATAGACCAGAGCACCAGCGGCGGATCGAGCGACACGGATGAGAAGCTGTTGGCAGTGATTGCGACCGGGCCGTCGGCCGTGCCGGTGGTGACGACCGTGACGCCGGTGGCGAAGCGCCCGAAGGCATTGCGCAAAAGGCGTGGATCGCACACGACATGCTCCATCAGCGGCGCTCCCCCGTTCCCAATGGTGTCGCCGGGGTCCGTTCCGGCACACGGCCATAGGCGTGCGGGAGCGAGCATGTCTTGAGCTGGGGCAACACCTTGGTGCCGAAATGACGCGCCTCGTCGAGATGCGGGTAGCCGGAAAAGATGAAGGCGCGGATCCCCATCTTCATATACGTCTCGATTTCCGACAGAACCTGATCGGCCGAGCCCACGAGCGCCGCGCCGCAACCAGAGCGCGCGCGCCCGACGCCCGTCCACAGATGCGGCTCGACATAGCCTTCGGCATCGGCGATCTGGCGGTTCCTGGCCTGGTGCGATACGCCGAGCGATCGGGCGTCGAGCGCGCGCTCGCGGATCGCCCTGCCCTGCTCGTCGTCCAGCTTCGAAACCAGCTCCCGGGCATATTCCTTTGCCTCGGCCTCGGTATCGCGCACGATCATGTGGACGCGCAGGCCGTAGTCGAGCGTCCGCCCATGGCGCTCGGCGCGTTCGTGGACGGCCTTCATGCGGCCGGCAAGTTCCTCCCTGGTTTCCGGCCACATCAGGTAGACATCGCACTGTTCGGCGCAAAGCTCGAGCGCGTCGGGCGAATAACCGCCGAAATAGAGCAGCGGGCCGCCATTTTGCTGATAGGGCTTCGCTGGCGCCGTCGAGAGTCCTTTATAGCGATAGACCTCGCCCTCGAAATCGATGCTGTCCCTGGTCCAGGCCTGGCGCAGGATCTGCACAACCTCGCGCGAACGCTGATAACGGTAGGCGCTGTCGGCTGTCTCGCCCGGAAAGTCCGACGAAATGATGTTCACCGTCAGCCGGCCTTCCAGCATGTGATCCAGCGTCGCAATCGTGCGCGCCAGCATGATCGGCTGCATCTCGCCGCAGCGCACAGCGGCGAGCAGATTGATCTTCGAGGTGATCGGCGCGCAGCCGGCTACGAAGCTCAGCGTGTCTTGGCCGACCTGATAGGACGACGGACACAAGATGTTGCGGAAACCTAGTTCCTCGGACGTCTTCACGATCTCGGAGCAATGCGCCCAGCTCGAGCGCAACGCGCCGTCCGGCACGCCGAGATAGCGATAGTCGTCCGAGCAGAGTGCGGCGAACCACGAGACTTCGGCTGCATCGAGATCCGGCGAGGTGATTGGGACGATGCTCATTGCCACTCTTCAAAAAGAAGCCCGGGCCATTCTTCAAAGAGGTCCGGAGCTGCGAATAGGGCTTGCGTAGCATTCGTTTTGGTGTAGATCAATACTGTATCAATTTGAGCCAAACCCGAAACCGGGATGCGATTGGAACGCGGGATGCATTTGACAAGGGCTGACCCCGGCCACCGATCCAGCCAGATGCGTGGGCCCTTGCCTGTGCACTTGCAGACCAGCGAAATGCTGATCCGCGAAATCGCGGCCGGACGGCTGGCCGACGGGGCGCGGCTGCCGCCCGAGCGCGAGATGGCCGCGAGCCTTGGGATTGCCGTCGGGACGCTCAGGAGGGCGCTGGCAGATTTGACCGAAAAGGGCCTTCTCGACCGCATCCAGGGCTCGGGTAACTATGTGCGGGCGCGCGGCGACTTGCTCGGGGTCTATGCCTTTTTTCGCCTGGAGCGCATCGGCGGTGGCGGCCTGCCGAGCGCCGACGTGCTGTCCGTCGAGCGACTGCCCAAGCCCGCCGACCTGCCGCAATTCGGCAGCGCCGGCGAAGCCCACCGTATACGCCGGCTGCGGCGGCTCGACGGCGAGCCGGCCGCGGTCGAGGAGATCTGGCTGGACGTCAGCCGCGCCGAGCGGCTCAAGCGCGAGGATTTGTCGGAATCCCTCTATCTCCACTACCGGCTCGCGCTCGGCTTTTCGATCGTTCGCGCCGAAGACCATGTTGCCGTCGCACCCGCGCCGGACTGGGCCCCGCTCGAATTCAGGCCACCGCCGGGGACGGTCGTGGGGTTCATAGAACGTATCGCCTGGGCTGGCGACGGCGCCAGCGCGGAATATTCCCGCAGCTGGTTCGATCCCGGCGCGGCGCGGTACGTCACGCGTTTCAGATAGGCCGGAGGAAGACGCAGCGTGACCAGATCATCGATCGGCTACGGCATCATCGGCTGCGGCATGATGGGCCGCGAGCATATCCGCAATATCGCTCTGTTGCCCGACGCGCATGTGGCCGCGATCGTCGAGCCGGACCCCGGCATGTTGGCGGCGTCGCTGGCGACGGCGTCGGGCGCGCGATCGGCGGCATCGATCGCCGAACTGCTGGCCATGGATGAGGTGGACTGCGTCTTGATTGCCAGCCCCAACCACCAGCACCTCGGTCAGATGGAGCAGATCGCCGCACTTCGACCACTGCCGGTACTGGTGGAAAAGCCGCTCTTCACCGAGGGCGCCGACGAGGGGCGGATCGCGGCGTTGAAAGCTCGGCTTCCGCTCGTCTGGGTGGCTATGGAATATCGCTATATGCCCCCCGTCGCCGTATTCGTCGAGCAGGCGCGCCACGCCGCCGGCGGCATCCGCATGCTGACGATCCGCGAGCACCGCTTCCCGTTTCTGGCCAAGGTCGGCGACTGGAACCGCTTCAACCGCAACACCGGCGGCACGTTCGTCGAGAAGTGCTGCCACTTCTTCGACCTGATGCGGCTGATCCTCGGATCCGACCCCGTCCGCGTGATGGCGAGCGCTGGACAGGCCGTAAACCATCTCGACGAACGCTATGGCGGTGAGAGGCCGGACATCCTTGACCATGGCTATGTGCTGGTTGATTTCGCGAGCGGCGCGCGCGCCATGCTGGAACTCTGCATGTTTGCTGAGGGCAGCCGCTACCAGGAGGAACTCTGCGCTGTCGGCGGCGACGGAAAGATCGAGTGTCTGGTGCCCGGACCAGGCCGTTTCTGGCCGACCCACCTTGGCCCTGCGCCAGTGCCCCAGTTGATCGTTAGTCCGCGCAATCCGCCTGGACCACGACTGCTGGAGATTCCCGTCGACCCCCGGCTGCTCGAGGCAGGCGACCATAACGGTTCGACCTATTTCGAGCACGCCCGCTTCACCGCTGCGGTGCGCGGACAGAGCAAGGTTGAAGTGACCTTACAAGACGGCTGGTGGGCCGTCGTCATGGGTCTCGCCGCCCAGAGATCGGCCTGCGAAGGCCGCGCCATCGAACTCGCCGGTGAATTCGCCTTGCCGACCTAAGGCCGACCACGCATTCACCAAACCATCGGGTCAGATGCGCCGACCGGTTGCTGCGTCGAACAGATGCGCACATGCGCGGTCGATTTCGATCCGCACCCCTTCGCCTTGCTTGAGCGCAAGCCTTTCTCGGAAGAGGCAGGAGATTTCTTCACCGGAGCAGTCGACCCTGGCGAAGATTTCGGAGCCGGTCGCCTCGAGAAGCGTGATCGTGCCCGGCACGCCCTGCCCGGTTGCCCGGATATGTTCCGGGCGAATGCCGTAGACGAGTTCGCGTCCCGCGGCATCCGCCGGCTGGGCGCCTTCCGGCAACGGCAGGATCAACCCGCCGGCGCTGCGGAACACGCCCTCCTCGATGCGGCCGGCAATGAAGTTCATGGCGGGCGAGCCGATGAAACCGGCAACGAAGAGGTTGGCCGGATGGTCGTAGAGGTCCAGCGGCGCGCCGATCTGCTCGACCAGGCCGTCATGCAGCACGACGATCTTGTCGGCCATGGTCATGGCCTCGATCTGGTCGTGCGTGACATAGATCGTCGTGGTACCCAGCCGCTGGTGCAGGGCCTTGATCTCGCCGCGCATCTGGACGCGCAATTTGGCATCGAGGTTGGAGAGCGGCTCGTCGAACAGGAAGACCTGTGGGTCGCGTACGATCGCGCGGCCCATGGCGACGCGCTGGCGCTGGCCGCCAGAAAGCTGGCGCGGATAGCGGTCAAGCAACTTTTCCAGGCCAAGAATGCCGGCTGCCTTCCGGACCCGGCCAGCGGTGTCGGCCGGATCGGCTCTCTTGATCTTGAGGGCAAAGCCCATATTGTCGGCAACAGTCATATGCGGATAGAGCGCATAATTCTGGAACACCATGGCGATGTTCCGGTCCCGCGCGGGCAGATTGTTGACCATACGTTCGCCGATGGCGATCTTTCCGCCGGAGATCGTTTCAAGGCCCGCAATCATGCGCAGCAGCGTCGATTTTCCGCATCCCGACGGGCCGACCAGGATGACGAATTCGCCGTCGGCGATGTCGACGCTGACGTCGTGAATGATCTTGGTGGCCCCGAAGGCCTTCTGCACGTTGTTGATCGTTACCGATGCCATTGGATCTTTCCTGAAAAAAGAGTGATGTCCGGGCGCGCGCTCAACCGCCCTTGACGGCGCCGGCGGTCAGCCCCGCGACGATCTGCCTTTGCGCGAACATGGTCAGGATCAGCACCGGCAACGTCACCACCAGCGCCGCCGCGGCGAGCGGCCCCCAGCTCACCTGCTCGTAGGACAGCATGTTGTAGACGGCGACCGGCAGTGTGCGCGTCTCACGGCTGGCGAGCACCACGCCGAAGACGAAATTGTTCCACGAGAAGATCACGGACAGGATGAAGGCGACGACGATGCCCGGCTTGGCGATGGGCAGGGCAACCAGCCGGAAAACCTGCCAGGAGCTGGCGCCGTCGATGTTGGCCGCCTCTTCCAGTTCCATCGGCGTGGTCTCGAAATAGCCGATCATCACCCACACCACGATCGGCACCGTCACCACCAGATGGATGATGATCTGCGGCCACAGCGTGCCGAGTATCCCGATCCATTGGAACAGCAGAAACAGCGGGATGAGATAGGATAGCCCAGGCGTCATGCGGGCGATCATGATGACGACCGCCGATCGTTCAGCCTTGAGCCGTGCGATGCCATAGCCGGCCGGTACGCCGATCAGCAGCGCCAGCAAGGTCGCCGTGCCGGTCACCAGAACCGAATTCCAGAGATAGAGCAGGAAATTGTTCTCCTCGAACACCTTTACATAGTTCGACCAGGCGAAGCGTTCGGGGATCAGGATCGGCGGATAGGCACCGTTGTCGATCTCGAATTTCAGCGACAGCGAGATCATCCAGAGGAAGAACAGGATCGCCGGCGAGACGAAAACCAGGGCAGCGAAAAACAGACCGATCTGGTTGAGCAGCCGTGAACTCATCTATTTGCCCTCCGTATCGATCCACTGCGAGCGTTGGCGCAGCATCAGCAGGACAAACGACAGGGCCACGATGACAATGAAGAACACCACGGCCATGGCCGAGCCGTAGCCGATATCGTAGTAGGAGAAGGCGGTGTTGTAGAGATAGATGTTGATGGTCTCCGACGCCGTTCCCGGCCCGCCCTGGGTCATCGCGTAGATGATGTCGAAGCTCTTCAGCGCATCGATGGTGCGGATGATGACCGCGATCATCAGGAACGGCGCGATCATCGGCAGAGTGAGATAGCGGAATTGCTGCCAGGCATTGGCGCCGTCGATCTCGGCGCTTTCGAAGGGCTCGCGCGGCACCGAGGCCAGCCCGCCAAGCACGATCAGCATGACCAGCGGCGTCCACTGCCAGGTCTCGACCGCAACCAGCGACGGGATGACCGTGTTGGCGTTGAATATCCATTCCTGAGCCGGGATGCCGACCAGCGACAGCAGGTAGTTGAGCACGCCAAGCTGAGGATGGAACATCATTGTCCAAACCAGTGCGACGGCAACGGGTGTCGCCATCATCGGCATGACGAAGACGCCGCGCAGCAAGCCGCGCAGCGGAAACCTGGCATCGAAGATCAGGGCGGCCAGAGTGCCCAGCAGCATCGGCGCTGCAACCGAGAGGAAGGTGTAGGTCAACGTATGAACAAGGGATTCCCAGAAACGTGGGTCGCTGGCCAGGCGGAGATAGTTTTCCATCCCGGCAAAGCTCCGCGACTGGCCGAGCGTCCAGCGATTGACGCTCATCCACAGGGTGAAAGCCCAGGGGAAAACGATGACGGCGCCGACGACGACGAGTGCGGGGACAACGAAAGGCCAGTAGTTGGGAGCCAGCCGGATCGTCTGGCTCCCGTCGATAACCGGCATCGTCACCCCGGTCTGTTCTGGGGTGGTGGCCGACATCAGCCCTGCTCGCTCCTATCGAGAACCGGCTGGAACTGTTCGGTGGCCTTCTTCAGCTCCGCGGCTGGATCGGCGCCGGCAATCATGTTGGTCAACGCCACACCATAAATGTCGCGGAATTCCGTGACCGGGATGATGACCGGCAGTGCCAGCCGACTGATATTGCCCGAGCCGACCACGGCATCAAGCCAGCTTGCCGGCATGGTGACGCCTTCGCGCACCTTGGGATCCTCCAGCACGGATTTGCGGAACGGAACGCCGGCGCCGGCCTGCAACAGCCGTGCACCCATGGTTGGCGATACCGCCCACTGGCAGAACAGATAGGCAGCCTCCTTCTTCTCGCTGGCGGCGGTAACGCCAATCCCGTCGCCGAAGGTGCCCGAGGCATGCGTCTTGGGACCCTTGGGCATCACGCCGTAACCGACCTTGCCGACCACCCTCGATTTTTCCGGATTTTCCATCGGCGGGGCAAAACCCACGCCGTCGAGCCACATGCCGATCTTGCCCTGCAGGAAGGCCGACTGTGCTTCGGCCCAGTTGAACCCGGTAACGCCCGGAGGGGCGGACTTGGTCATCAATCTTTGATAGAGCGCGGCAGCCTCGATCGCCTCGGGAGCCTCGGTGCGCAGCTTGCCGTTGTCATCTAGCGGCGTCATGTCGTAGCCGAGCATCAGCGACGTCCACACCGGCGTGTTTGCGTTCTTGAGCCCGCGGGCGACGAAGCCGTATGTATTGGTCGAGGGGTCGGTCAGCGCTTCGGCGGCTGCCACCAGTTGCTCGAAGGTCTCTGGGTATTTGAGGCCCTTGGCCTCGAACAGCTCCTTGTTCCAATACAGGATCCAGTAGTCCACCGAGAACGGTAGCGAGCGCAGCACGCCCTGGCCGTCCTTGGCAAACAGCATGCCGGCTTCGGCGAAGTCGCTTTCGACCAGCGCCGGGTCGGTGAGCGACGGATCGGCGAGATAGCCGGCGATGTCGGCCAGCCAGCCACCCTTCTCGAACTGGCGCTTCTGCACGTGGTAGCTCAGATGCACGACGTCGAAGCTCGGCTTGCCCGAGCTCAACTCGATCACCGTCTTCTGGCGCTGCTGCTGCTCGGGCGTTGCCTCGGCATTGACCTTGATGCCGGTCAGTTCCTCGAACTCGGCGAGATATTTCAGGATGGTGTCGCTGCGTGGGCTTTTCACCAGATTGACGTCAAGCGTCGTCCCGGCAAAGCGTTTCCAGTCAACGCCTGCGGCAAAGCCGGGGCGAAGCCCCACAAGGCCGGCAGCGGTTAGCGCCGCGGTTCCGGCAAGGAGTTGCCTCCTGGTTGGGTTGAACAGATTGGACGACATTTCTTCCTCCCGGTTGCTGTCGTTGTGGATGCGCCGCGAACCGCGGCGCGGCTATATTTCCTCAGATCTGGAGCGCCAGCCGGCGCGCATTGTCGATATGCAGACTGATCGCTTCAACCGCTTTTTGCGGATTGCGGCTCTCCATGGCTTCGATGACCGCCAAATGTTCGCGCATCACCGGCACCACACGACCGTCGATGCGGAAACGCTCCTGGTGGATCAGCCGGATTTTCACCGAGTTGACCAGATAGGCCTTGGCGATAATCTCGTTGCCGAGCGCATTGATGAAGGTGTCGTGCATCGCCCAGTCGATGTTCTGGGCCTTGGCTTCCATTTCCGGCGTCGGCGCCTGCCCGAGAGCTTGAGCCAGCATCTCTTCATGTTCTCGCCGCATGCGGGCAAGTTCGGCATCAGAAGCGCTGGTCGTGAATAGCGCCACTGCCTCGCGTTCCATGAACAACCGAAACTGAAACGCCTCGCGGATCAGATTGATATCGATATGCGCGATCTGCATGCCGCGCTGCGGGATGGTGGTCAGCAGTCCCTCGGCCTCGAGACGCGGGACGATCTCGCGAATGGCACCCAGCGGCAGCCCGGTGAAAGCGACCAGTTCGCGCTGTGACACGAACTGCCCCGGCCGCAGATCGCGGGCCAGCAAATGCCGCGTGAAGCTGGCATAGGCCTTCTCCCGGAGAGTGATCGGTTCGCTGCCGTCTTCCACTTCAGCTCGCTTCCTTGTCGGTCAGCCCGGCCTTATCGGTCAGGCCGCCTCTGTCGCAAACAGCCTGTCGTAGGCAGCGGCAAGCTGCCGCTGTCCCTGCGGATCGATCGCCTCTAGGGGCGGGCGGACCGCCAGCCAGCGCTCGTCGCCGGTCTTGCGCGCGACCATGACCTTCACCGCCGGCGTGACCGGGTACTTGAGCAATTCGAGCACGAAGTCTTCGACGCGTGGGTCGTCGCCCCCGTTTTCGACCATTGCCCGGATTTCGCCGGTAACAAAATTAGCCATGCCGGAAATCGCGCCCTGTCCGCCGCGGCGCACGCTTCTCGCCAGATGCCGTTCGTCGCCGATGAGGATCACCAGATCGCCGTGCGCCTCAAGCAGCGCCTCACTGTAGCTCCAGTCCCCGCCGGAATCCTTCACCCCGGCCACCACAGCGGGAAAAGCGGCGCGCAGCCGGCTAATCAGCCTAAGCGGGAGCGGCACCATGGTGACTGAGGGGATGTTATAGAGCAGCACGTCGCGCGCCAGCAGACCGAGTGCGGCGAAGACGGCGGAAAACCATCCGAACAGCCCGTCCTCGCCGACATTCTTGAAGTAGCTCGGCGGAGCGAGCAGAATGTTGCGAACGCCGCGCTGCAAAGCGTGCCGAGCCTGATCGGCGGCATCTTCGGCTGCATCGACCAGCACGCCGGCAACGAGCTGATGTGCCGGAATACCGGCCGCCAGCATGGCTTCGGTGACGATCCGCCGCTCGTCGGTGCCGACCGAGGCTCCTTCGCCGGTGGTGCCGAACAGCGTCGCACTGCTGCAGCCGGCGCCAAGGCAGGCTCGGGCATGCGCGATCATCGGCGCGAGCGCTATCTGCCCCGACGGGTCGAAGGGTGTGGTCAGGGCAACCGAAAGACCAAAGCGGGAAGCCAATGCGATCTCCGTTGTAATCAATGTGGACGTAGCGTTAGCACGCTAACATGTCAGATGTAAACGGATGATCTTGTCAACTCGGCATCGCCGAACGGCGCCTGCGATGGCCGATCACATCCGATGACACATGCTGGTGCCCCGAGCGTTCTTGCTAGATCGGCCGGAAACTTTTGGGTAGCCGCTATGGTTCGCCGTGGAATGCGTAATCAATCCACATTCGCTGAGCGCGCCGGACAAACCCGGTTCGCTACCATTCAAAGCAACGACTTTAATATCGGTTTACCTGAATCTGCTAGCAGCAATGACGCCGGTTTTTCGTCGGTCAAGCAAAGGGTTCCACCTTGCCGCAGCAATTCAGCACTCCGTTCGGTCACCGGGGCGATCGCAACTGGCCGAGGTTACACGGCTTCATGGGCGTCGAGTTGGAACGCGCGCCCGATGTTCTCGTGCCTCGCGTCGCCTTGGCCCGGAAGCTCGGTGGATGGGACTTTGGTGGCGGGAGCCGGGCTTGAGCGTCATTCGCGCCTTGCAAGGCGCCGACCTCCCGGCAGTTGCGAACATGTTTCAGCGCGTGCTGTTGAAGGAGAGGACCGAAGCGCCGGCCTCTCTCGTGGAATACATGAAACGGTTTTATCTGGATGCGCCCGGTTGCGCAGACAACCTCCGGTCGCTTGTCCATGTCAACGACGCCGGTCGCGTCTCCGGATTTGTCGGCGTCCACGTCCTGCCGATGACGTTCAACGGCCGACAACTACGCGCGGCCATCTGTAGCTCGCTCATGGTCGAGGACCATGAGCACGACCCGCTGGCCGGCGCCCGCTTGCTGAAAGCTTACCTGGATGGTCCGCAGGACATCTCCTTCAGCGAGACGGCCAACGATATTTCCGTGAAATTGTGGACCCGGCTGCGCGGCGTGGTCCTGCCGCAATACAGCCTTGACTGGGTCCGCGTGATGCGCCCCGCGGCCTTCATGCTCAGCCTTTCCGCCAATCGCATGGCGCTTGCGCGAATGCTCAATCCGCTGGCGCGGACAGTCGACCGATTTTACTGCAGAAGGATGACGTCCAGCGAACGACGTTGGTCGGGTGTGGCGGTGGACGGGGCAGGCCACGGAGCATTTCGTACATCCGAAATCGACAGCCACGCATTTGCCAGGCTCATCGAACCGTTTACCGCTCAATTCGCCCTGCGCCCGGAATGGACGGAAGACCAACTCGACCACATCCTGACCGATGCGGCACAAAAACCGGATCTGGGCGAGCTTGTCTACGTTTGTGTGACGTCGCCAGTCGGCACCAATGTCGGCGCTTTCGCCTATTACGCACGAAAGTATGAAATTGGTCGCGTGCTGCAGATCTTCGCCCTCCCCGGCCAGGCGGGCCCGGTGATTGACTGCCTGATCGATCACGCCGCCACGCGCGGCGTCAGCGGCCTGCGCGGACGCATTCAACCTGCACTTCTGGAGGCGATGCTTGGACGACGCATTGCTTTCCTGACCGTTGCCTCAACGGTGGTGCATTCACGTGATCCAGAGCTTCTGGACGCGATGAAGAACTCGCAAGTCTTCCTGAACGGGCTTGCGGGCGAGCAGTGGAGCCGGCTGATCGGTAGCCGCTTCAGCTGAGGCGGATGCGTTCAAGTTCAATCCCGCTCTATCTATTTGTTTTAGCCGCGTTCCACTTGGCTGCGAAATGCTTGGGTCAAAACCCAATCACTCTGAACGACCGAGTTCGACCCTTTGCCGTCATCCAGTTGGGAGCGTCGCATGACGCGATCTGACCCTTGTCCGACATTCGGGCTCTCATGCAACAGGTACACAGACCCGAAAAGCTGTCTTTCAGGGGCGGCGGCAATGGCATCAACCTGCGACCTGCTGTAAGCTTGGAAAGCGGGTAACAATCCGCGAAGGATTGGGGGATGGAACGTCATCTCGCAGCCGTCCTGATTGCCGATGTCGTCGGCTATGGCCGCTTGAGCCAGATCGACGACGAGGGTACGCGTGCGCTTTTCCGAACCGACCTGAACGAAGTATTCGAGCCAAGGATCGCTGCGCACCATGGTCGACTGGTGAAAACCATGGGAGATGGGATGCTGGTCGAGTTCCACAGTGTGGTCGACGCCCTACGCTGCGCGGTCGAAATCCAGCAACAGAAGGCGGAGGTGAACGTTCTCACGCAGCCAGAACGGCGGCTTGATTTCCGCATCGGCATCAATCTGGGCGATGTTATCGTTGAGGGTGACGACATCCACGGCGATGCGGTGAACATCGCCGATCGGCTGCAAGGGCTGGCGGAACCTGGAGGAATCGCGATTTCCGCCACCGCCTGCGACCATGTGAGGGGAAAGGTGCCGATCGGCTTTGCCTCACTCGGCGAGCAGAAAATGAAAAGTATCGCCGAACCGGTTCGCGTGTACCGTGTCTTGATCGACCCCGCTACTGCGGGCAAGATCGTCGGTGCCAAACCAGGCCTTTCTTCCGGCGACGACAGTAAGCCGCCGGTAATTGCGGTTTTGCCGTTCGAAAACCTGAGCGCCGACGACGGCTGGACGCGGCTGGCAGACGGCCTGTCGGCCGACATGATCGGCGACCTAGCGCGCTATCCCGACCTTGCGGTCATTTCGCGCCAGACCATGCAGTCCTATCGGGGACGGGCGAGCGACACACGCTCGGTTGGACGGGAACTGAACGCCGATTACCTGCTGGAAGGGACCCTCCAGGCGATCGGACAGCGTGTCCGCGTCGCGGTGCAGCTGGTCGACACCCGGACCGGAGCCAACCTTTGGTCGGCGCGGTTCGACGAGTCGACCGATGATTTTTTTCTCATGCAGGACAGCATCACACAGAACGTCATCAATGCCCTGGCAGGCACTTTCGGCAAGCTCGCCAATCTCGGGCGTGAGGTGGCTCGGCGGAAGCCTCCCTCGAGCCTGGGTGCTTACGACTGCTATCTACTCGGGGTGGAACTGCACGACAGATTCACGACCGATGCGAGGGCAGAAGCCATACGCATGCTGTCCCGCGCCGTGGAACTCGACCCCGGCTTCGCGCGGGCCTGGATGACGTTGGGATTGGCACATGCGGTCGACGCCTTCAATGCCTTCACGCCAGATTCAGCCGCTTCGGTCGAGCGCTGGCGAAAATGCGTGGAAAAGGCTCTGGCGCTCGACCCTACCGATCCGATGACGCGCCTTTACATGGGCGCTCTCCGCGCCATTGACGGCGATATCAGCGGGGCCGCAGAGGAATACGACCGGGCGCTGGCCCTGGCACCCAATGACGCCGATGTGCTGTCGATGCTTGCCTCAAGCCGAGCTCTCGTGTGTGGAAATCCGGAAGAAGGCTGTGCTCTTGCCGAACGGGCGCTTCGCCTCAATCCGCAGGCTCCGAGTTGGTACTACGCGCAGCTCGCCCGGGCGCGGTTCGTCGCCGGTCGCTATGCCGACAGTCTGTCGTCGCTGTGCCAAAGTCCGCCGGATATTCCCGTCACTCTGATGTTCCGTGCCCTGTGTCACGCGCTGCTCGAAGAGCCGGCGCAGGCGCAGTCGATCGCCAGGCGGATTGCCGTCGAGTTTCCAAGGTTCACCGTCGAGAACTTCATCCGAACCTATCCCGTCACCAATCCTCTGGCCCTCGCTGCGATTAAGGAAGGGGCTCGTCGCGCAGGTATAGCGTAGAGCCGAAAACGGTGCCTAGCTGAGGAGGGGGACGCGCTTCCTGGATATGCCACTTGGTAAGCCAGGCCCCGCTTCCGGCACAGGCTGAAGGTCTGCTTCGTAGCGCTAACTGGGCGCTGGCGTGACCCCTGCTAAGCTTCCGCTCCTGGCGCAACGTGCTCGTCTGGCAGATGAGACGAACGGCAACCTCCCGCCCCTCTCGGCCATTGGCGGCAGCCTGCTGATTGAGTTTTGACCCTAAGGCGCTTTTTGGGACGTGGCCGGTCTCGAAGCAGGTCAGGTACCGAGTTCTTCGACTTCCTCGACGAGTTGCGGACGCTGGTGCAGATAGCGCGTCGCCTTGCGTTTGGCGATGATATCGGCCCAGACGCGTTCCACTTGTGTGGCGGCCAACCCCGCGGCCTGCCCCACTACCTCAGCCGCCACGCCGTTGTTGAGAGCGTAAAGGCAAAGATCCATACGGTCATAAGGAAGCGAGAAGTAGAACTCCTCCTGGGTCTGCGCCAGCGAGTAGGTATCGGTGGTCGGAGGCCGGTTCAGGATTTCCTCCGGAACACCGAGATGGGCCGCCAGCGCATAGACCTGCGTTTTATAGAGGTGGGCGATCGGCTTGACGTCCGCGGCGCCGTCACCGTTCTTCACGAAGAATCCCTGATCATATTCCAGCCGGTTCGGTGTTCCAAGAACGGCGAAGTTCAGACGATCAGCATGATAGTATTCGATCTGCTTGCGGGTGCGCTGCTTCATATTGGTAGCGGCGACGACGCCGAGATAGACAGGCAACGGCATTCTCAGTTTCGTCTGCTTGCCTTCGGGATCCTGCACCACCAGCGACGAGATATTATAGCCTTGGCCCTCGAGCGCGTTCGCGATCACGATCTTCGAGGCCCAGCCTTCGCCGTATTCCGGGACCAATTCGCGGATGAAGGCGTCGCGGCGCTGGTAGCAGCCCATCGCGCGCAAGGCCGGCCCGATATCCTCCGTCACAGCCTCGACACCGAAAGTTTCGGCGACGAGGCGGCCGAGCCGCAGACTTTCAGGATCGGAATCGCTTTCCGGCATGAACAGGCAAAGCACATTCTTGGGGCCGACGGCTCGTGCCGCCAACGCGACCGACACGCTCGAATCGATCCCGCCCGAAAGACCGAGCACAAGGCCCCGCTTGCGAAGCCCGCGCAACTGCTGGCGCAAGGCCGTTACGATACGGTCCGTTTCAGTGATCAGGTCGATTGCCAGAGCCTGCGCCAGAAAGGTCCGCGCATCCTCGGTCGGGCGAACATTCATTGCGCGGCCTCCATGGTTTCTGCCGCAAGCCGACGGCTGACCTTGCCGGTATCGGTCTTCGGCAGCTCGCGGCGGAACTCGATGACCTTGGGGACCATGAAGTCCTCAAGGTGGCGTGCACAGTGGCGTATGATATCCTTTTCGCTAAGCGCTGGGTCGGACCGTACGATAACTGCGCCGATCGCATGCCCGAGCACGGGATCCGGCACACCGACAACCACCGCTTCCGCGATGCCCGGATGAGCATGAAGCACGGCTTCCACTTCCTTGGGCGCCACCTTCTCTCCCCGCGACTTTATGATGTCGTCCTTGCGGCCGACGAAATAAAGAAAGCCTTCCTCATCGGCCCTGAACAGATCGCCGGTGTAGAGAACCTTCTCCCAAGGGTTCGGACCCGGGCGCAAGGCTCGTGCCGTCGCAGCTTCGTTTCGCCAATAACCCTGCATGACGTGCGGCCCGCGAATGACCAGCTCACCTGCTACGCCCGGCGGCACCCGTTGCCCCTCGTCGTTGACGACAAAGGCTTCGGTGTTCGGAATGGCTATTCCGACCGAGCCCGGCCGGCGGTCGAGCTCCTCGGGCGGCAGATAGGTGCAGCGCTTGCATTCCGTCAGGCCATACATCGAATAGAGCCTGACACCGGGGAAAAGGAACCGAAGGCGTTCTATGTGAGGCGGCGGCAAGGCAGCCGCCGTGTTGGAAATATAGCGAAGGCTGGGCAGGAAGCCCGGCGCCAGGTCCCTCATCTGCAGGATCATCGCTGCCATCGTGGGCACGAGCGGAAGCCCGGTGACGCCTTCCTGGCGGATGCGTTCAAAGACCGCCTGGGGAAAAGCGAAGGACTTCTCGAGCACGAGCGTGGCGCCGAGCCTGACGGTCATCAGCAATTGATAGAGGCCGTAATCGAAAGCGAGGGGCAGAACATTCAAGATGATGTCGTCTGGGGAGTTGCGCAGATAAGTGATGATGGAGCCCGCCGCCGCGTCGCAATTGCGGTGCGTCATCATCACGCCCTTGGGCCGGCCGGTCGAGCCCGAGGTGTAGATCAACATCGCAAGATCGACGTCAACGCCGCGGTGGTCAATCTCCCTGGCTTGGAGCGTCAAGCAATCCGCCAGGGATGTGGCCCCTGCCGGGCATTGGTTATCGGCACCAACGGTGGAGGCCACGAAGATGCCGGTCTTGCCGGACGATCCGCACGCCTCGGCGACCACGGGCATCAGTTTTGCTTGCGTGAGGATCGCAGCTGCGTCGCAATCGGCGATGATGTAGGCCAGCTTTTCGGCCTTGGTGGATGCATTGATCGGACTGAAAGTCGCGCCTGCTTTAAGAACTGCGAAAATCGAAACCGCAGCCTCCCAGCAATTGTCCATGAAGATCAGGACCCGGTCGTCGCGACTGACGCCATTCATGAAAAGGGCGGCGGCCAGACGGCTCGAAAGATCGTCCAGCTCTTCATAGCACAGCCTTTTGTGCTCGGTGATCAATGCCGTTTTGGCTGGATGGGCAGCGGCCTTCGCCGTCAGAAAATGTTCGATCCGCACGGACGCTCCTCGCCGATGGCGCCTACGCTGCCAGCGCTTCTGCCTTTGCCTTGATGAAGGCTGAGATGCGGTCAATCGAATCCAGATTGGCCGGTACGATGTCGGCATCGACCATCGCTATGCCGAAATCATCCTCTATGAATGCCACGAGCTCCAACACGGCCGTCGAGTCGATGATGCCGTTCTCGATCAGTGATATGGAGTCTGCAAGCTCGTAGGACGTGTCCCCGAACAGGAAGTTGTCGACGATAAAGGCTTTGACCTTGTCCTTGATTGCTACCATGATTTTTCATTCCCTCGATTTCTCAGGCCGCTCGTGCTGCACCGACCTTTTCGCCAGTGAAAATCTTCTGCCACAGTTGCGTCGACAAAATGCCGACGAAAGCCGCATTGTCGCGGAATCCGGACGCTGGCTGCAAGCGGCATTTCTCGTGCAGGTTCGCCACCGCCTTGGCGTTGAATAGTCCGCCGGCGGCGATGCTCGCTTCGCTCAGTGAGTCGCGTACGTAGTCCAGTTCTCCCGCTCCAACGAAGGAGCGGGCTTCCGGTGCCCGGTAAGGCTGTTTGGTGCGCTCGCGGATGGCCGTCGGAAGCAGGTGCTTGGCAGCTTTGCGCAATATGTGTTTTTCCACCAGTCCCTTCAGCTTCATCTCCGGCGGAAGTCTGGCCGCAAACTCTACCAAGCGATGGTCAAGGAAGGGGAATCGCCCTTCGATACCGTGCGCCATGGCCATGCGATCGCCCTGGCTGGAGAGGATGTAGCCCGGCAAGAGAAAGCGGGTTTCGAGATATTGCGCCTGATGCAGCGGATGCCACCGGGAAAATGCCTCAGGCAACCGGCTGGCTAGGTCCTCGGCTGCGTCATACCCCTTCAATGTCGCGCGCAGGTCACCGGAAAAGAACATCTTCGCCGCTGATGTGGTCTTGAAACGCGGCCGATGCGAGAACAGCGGATCGTCCAGGGCAGCGCTGCCGGTTCCGAAGAACGCAGCCAGGTACTCCACGGACTGCTGTTGCAGGCCCGGCAGATAGGGATAAAGCTTGCGGAACAGTTGTGGCCTGATGCGCGATGCCGGCTGTCGCGCGCAGAAACGGCGAACCCGCGCTTCCTTGAAGACATCATAACCGGCAAACACCTCGTCGGCGCCTTCGCCTGTCAGCACCACTTTCAAACCGGCCTGGCGAACGAGGCCAGACAATTGATAGAGGGGGGCCGGGGCGGTGCGGATGATCGGCCGCTCGGTAAAGCGGATGACTTCGGGAAACACACCGGCGATATCGCCGGCACGACACGCAATGGTTCGATGGCGCGTGCCAAGTGCTGACGCCATTTCGGTCTGGAAGGCGCTTTCGTCATGCTCGGCGCTGTCGAACGTCACGGAAAATGTCTGCAGCTTAAGAGGAGTCATGCCGGCCGCGAGTGCCGAAACGAGGGATGAATCGAGCCCGCCCGAAAGGTAGGAACCGACCGGCACGTCGGCGCGCATGCGAAGCCTCACCGCGTCGGTCAACAGGGCCTGCAGTTCCTCGGCCGCGTCGTCCTCATTGGTGATCTTCGATGGCGTATCCGGATACGGGTAGTCTAGGTGCCAATATGGTTTGACCGTGACTTGCCCCTGTGTCGCGATCATCACGCTTGCCGGCTCCAGCTCGTGGATGTTGCGGAAAGCCGTGCGTGGAGCGATCGGCGCCCACAGCGTAAAGATCTGGTCGAGTGCAATCGGATCGATTTCGGCCGAGACGCCGGGTACCTTCAGCAGGGCCTTTATCTCCGACGCAAAGTAGAGCACCCCGTCCTTGCTGGTGTAGAACAGCGGCCGAACACCCATGCGGTCTCTTGCAAGCACCATCCGCCGCCGCCGGTTATCCCAAATCGCGAAGGCGAAATCACCGTTCAGGAGCGACAGGCAGTCTTCGCCCATCTCGTCATACAGCTGCAGGAGAACTTCGGTATCGCTCGACGTGCGGAAGCGTCGGCCCTTGGCCAGCAGCCCTTCGCGCAATTCCACGTAGTTGAAGATCTCGCCGTTGAACGCAATCGTCAAATTGCCGGTTTCGTCGGACATCGGCTGCTGGCCATCACCAATTCCAATCACCGACAGCCGCGCATGCCCAAGCCCAGCCTCGGGCGCTACGAATTTCCCTTGTTCATCCGGCCCGCGATGGGCGATCGCAGACGTCATGCGCGCAAGCAAAGCTTCCGCATCCCGGACTGAACCGAAATAGCCCCCGAATCCGCACATCCACACAGCTCATACTGAACAGCAAGCCACGAAACATAGCGGTCATAAGCGCCTCAAAGGTTAATCGGATACTTTTCAGCAAGCATGTGGTTAACAGGATGTTAGGACAAAATGGTGCTTTTGCGGACCGACTTGCGCCCCACTCCAAGGTGTCACGCTTGAAGGCGTCACGGCGAGCGATGCAAATCACTGCTTCGAGTACGGCCGGTACCAGTCAACAAACTTCTTCAGCCCGTCCTCTATCGAAACGCTAGGCCTGAAGCCGAAATTCCGCTCCAGCGCGGTCATGTCGGCGTAAGTCTTCTCGACGTCGCTCGCCTGCATCGGCTCGTTGTGGCGGATTGCCTTGACCTCGAGCAGCCTTTCCAGAATGTCGATGAAGTCGCCCAGCCGCACCGGCCGGTTGTTGCCGACATTGTAGAGCCTGTTCGGCGGAACGTCAGCCGCCGGCGGCTTGTCGAGCACGGCGACAACCGCCTTCACAACATCGTCTATGTAGGTGAAATCGCGCCACATTTCGCCATTGTTGAAGACCCGGATCGGCTTGCCCTCGAGCATCGCCTGGGTGAACATCCAATAGGCCATGTCGGGACGGCCCCAGGGACCGTAGACCGTGAAAAACCGCAGGCCGGTCTGCGGTATGCCGAACAGATGGGCGTAGGTGTGGCTCATCAACTCATCGGTTTTCTTGGTGGCAGCGTAAAGCGAAACGGGCTTGTCGACCTGATCGGCTTCGCTGAACGGCACGCTGCGGTTGCCGCCATACACCGAGCTCGACGAGGCATAGACCAGATGCTCGAATGCCGGTTCGGCGCGACAGAATTCGAGCACTTCGAGGTGGCCCATGACATTGGAGCGGATATAGAGCCGCGGATTGTCGAGTGAGTGGCGCACGCCCGCCTGCGCTGCAAGGTGCACGATCCTAACGATGCCTTGCCCGGCCAAAGCGGCTGCAAGCGCGCCCTGTTCGGCAATATCGATCTGGTGGAACGAAAAATCCTTATGGGGCAGAAGGCGGGCAAGCCGCCCCTTTTTGAGCGCCAGGTCGTAATAGTCGTTCATGTTGTCGACGCCGACGACCGCTTCTCCCCGGTCGAGCAGATGGTGGCAAACGTGGCTGCCAATGAATCCCGCGGCTCCGGTGACAAGTATAGGCAACAAGCTTCTCCACGCGCATAGCCGGGCCGGTATCTGGAGCGGCAGATCCGGCCCATTTTGTCGTGCTATAGTCGAAAGCCGAGGTGGAGACCACCATTAAGCTGATGCGTCAGCTTGCCTCGCGCATGGCTTCGGCCGCCTGCAGGTCAACCGACACCAGTTGGCTGACGCCTTGTTCGGCCATGGTCACCCCAAACAGCCGGTCCATGCGCGCCATGGTGATCGGGTTGTGTGTGATGATGACGAAGCGCGTTTCGGTGGTTGCGGCCATTTCGTCCATCAGATTGCAGAAACGCTCGACATTGTGGTCGTCGAGCGGCGCGTCGACTTCGTCGAGCACGCAGATCGGCGCCGGATTGGTCAGGAACACGGCGAAGATCAGCGACATCGCCGTCAACGCCTGCTCGCCGCCGGACAGCAGCGTCATCGTCTGCGGCTTCTTGCCGGGCGGGCGCGCCAGGATCTCGAGCCCCGCTTCGAGCGGATCGTCGGACTCGATCAATTGCAGCTCGGCGGTGCCGCCGCCGAACAGATGCGAAAACAACCGTTGAAAATGGCCGTTGACCACCTCGAAGGCGGCGAGCAGCCGCTCGCGGCCTTCGCGGTTCAGGCTATGGATCGCCTGCCGCAGCTTGCGGATCGCCTCGATGATGTCGTCGCGCTCGGAGACGATGGTCTCCAGCCGGTCCGACAGTTCCTTCTGCTCCTCCTCGGCGCGCAGATTGACGGCACCGAGCCGTTCGCGTTCGACCTTCAGCCGGTCGAGCTGACGCTCGATCTCGGCCATTTCGGGCATCGGGCTGTCGGATTCGAGGCCGGTGTGGCGGATCACCAGATGCGGCGGCGTGTTCAGCGTTTCCTGGATGCGCGCCTCGACTTCCAGCCGACGCTCGTCGGCGGCGGTCAGCCGCTCTTCGGCGCGAACGCGGGATTCGCGCGCCTCGGCCAGCGACTGGATGGCAGCAGTCGCAGCCTTGTCCAGCTCGGACTGCCGGTTCTCCGCTTCCTGCAAGCGGTCGCCCGCTGCCTTGCGCAGGCTTTCGGCCTCGGCGAGCTGCGACAGCAGGGCGCGCCGCTTGGCGTCGATCTCGTCGGGAGCGTCGGCCAGTTGCTCGCGCTCGGCCTCGGCCTCTGCCTTGCGTTCGCCGAGCGCCGCGATCTGCGTCGAGGCGTTTTCGGCGCGCTCGACCCAGTTGCGCCGTTCAACGCTGATGGCGTCGAGCCGGCGCGCACGTGCCTCGGCTTCCCGCCTCAGGCCCTCGTGAACGGCACGCGCATCGGCAAGGGCGGCGCGGTCGCGGGCGACGTTGGCGGCCGACTGCTCGAGCTGCAATTGCAGATCGCCGAGATCGGGCGCGTCCTGCAGCAGCATTTCCGCCTCGACGAATGCCGCCGCCGTTTCCTCATGGCTGTCGACAATGCGTGCGCGCGCCTCGTCAAGTGCTGCACGCCGGCTCGACAG
This sequence comes from Mesorhizobium sp. M0816, assembly GCF_040320005.1. Lineage (NCBI taxonomy): Bacteria > Pseudomonadati > Pseudomonadota > Alphaproteobacteria > Hyphomicrobiales > Phyllobacteriaceae > Mesorhizobium > Mesorhizobium sp. M0816. The sequence goes on from NZ_JAMYOT010000001.1 coordinate 171,393, forward strand.
CTCGCCGCCGGCTTTTTCGGCCTCGGCCAGCGTATTGCGGGCAGCGTCGAGCCCGTGCTGGGCGTCGCGCCCGGCCTGTCGGGCGTTGCGTTCGGCCTCGCTCGCCTGGGCAAGCGCCTGTTCGGCCTGGGCAAGGGCTTGTTCAGCTTCGCGCAGGGTGCGCGTGGCATGGACTGCTTCGGCATCGAGCTCGGCCAGCCGGTTTTTCTGCGCCAGCCGCTGCGCGGCGGCGGTCGGGGCATCGGCGCTGGCGGTGAAGCCGTCCCAACGCCAGAGCGCGCCTTCGCGGCTGACCAGCCGTTGACCGGGAGCAAGCAGCGTCTGCAGCCGTCTTCCGTCGGCGGCTTCGACAATGCCGATCTGGGCCAGCCTGCGGGCCAGCTGTGCCGGCGCACGCACAACGCTGGCGAGGCTCCTTATGCCTTCGGGCAATGCGGCGTCGGCAGGCTGGATTTCGCTCTGGCCCCAATGTACCGGCGCACTGCGGTCGAGCGGCACGTCGAGATCTTCGCCAAGCGCGGCACCCAGCGCCGTCTCGTAGCCGCGCTCGACGCTGATCTGCTCCAGCACCGAGGGAAATAGATCGCCGCTGGCGGCGTTGAGGATCTTGGCCAGCGTGCGGGCCTCGGTTTCGATCCGCGCCAGCTCGGCCTTTGCGTCCTGAACCGGTGGGCGGCCAGCACTTTCGCCTGCACGCGCCTCGGCGACCGCCTGTTCGGCGGCAATGGCGGCTGCCTCAGCCTCTTCGAGCAGCGCCAGCGCCTGATCGACCAGCAGCCGCTTCTCGGCGGGATCGGGCAGGCCGGCGACTCTGGAGACGATCTCCGACAGTTCGCGGTCGACATCGGCAAGCTGGCGGGCAAAGCGGTCGCGGCGCTCAGCGGTGTCGCGCAGCGTCCGTTCGATCTGGTTGCGCGAGGCGGCAGCCTCCGCCCGTTCGGCGGTCAGCGCGGCGAGCCTGGCCTCGCTCGAGGCAAGCGTCGATGCCGCCTGCTCGAAAGCCGCGCGGGTGCTGGCCTCGCGCTCGGCGGCGCCGGCGTTTTCGGCGTTGAGCGCGGCTTCTTCGGCGGCGAGGCGTTCGAGGATATCCGCATTGTCGCGGACCATGCGCTCCTCGCGGGCAAGGTCGCCATCGAGCTGTTGCAGTCGGCGGTCGAGCTCAGCCTGGCGGGCGCGGATGCGGCCTGCCTCTTCCTCGATCTGCGCCTTGGCGATCGATAGACGCTGGAAGGCGGCGGCGGCAGCGGCTTCCGCATCGCGCAGGTCCGGCAGCCGGTGGGCGTTGATGCCTTGTTCCCTGGCGGCAGCCATCTGGGCGGCGGCACGGTCGCCGACCAGCGCGGTGGCAATCGCCAGCGCCGAACGCGCTTCGCCTTCCTGCGTCTTGGCCAGCGTCCAGCGCAGATGCAGCAGCGTCGCTTCGGCCTTGCGGATGTCGGCCGACAGGTTCTTGAAGCGCGAGGCCTGGCGGGCCTGGCGTTTCAGGCTTTCGATCTGACCCTCCAGCTCGCCGACGACGTCGTCCAGCCTTTCGAGGTTCTGTTCCGCCGCCTTCAGCCGCAGCTCGGCTTCGTGGCGCCGTGTGTGCAAGCCGGAAATGCCGGCCGCCTCCTCCAGCAGCGCGCGGCGCGCCTGCGGCTTTGCCTGGATCAGCTCGCCGATGCGGCCCTGGCCGACCATCGAGGGCGAGCGGGCGCCGGTCGACTGGTCAGCGAACAGCAGCTGAACGTCCTTGGCGCGAGCCTCCTTGCCGTTGATGCGGTAGAGCGAGCCGGCCTCGCGCTCGATGCGGCGCGAGACCTGCAATTCGTCGGCGTCGTTGAAGGCGGACGGCGCGGTGCGGTCGCTATTGTCGAGGAACAGCGTGACTTCGGCGGTGTTGCGGGCCGGACGCGTTCCCGAGCCGGAAAAGATGACGTCGTCCATGCCGGACGCACGCATGTTCTTGTAGGAGCTTTCGCCCATGACCCAGCGCAGCGCCTCGACCAGGTTCGACTTGCCGCAGCCGTTCGGCCCGACGATGCCGGTCAGACCGCGTTCGATGACGAACTCGCCGGGTTCGACGAAGGATTTGAAGCCGAGGAGGCGAAGGCGCGAGAACTTCATTCGCGCCGGCCCATAGCCAAGTTTCGCAAAACTGTGCCGCGGTTTTGCAAGGAGAACCCGCGGCAAGACAAAGAAGTGCGCACGCCGAAGCTACGCCGCTTCGGCGCTGCCGAAACGTCAGAGCAGAGGGTCGATGATGGCCGACATTTCCGCAATCGACATCGCCCCTTTGTAGGTCTTTCCGTTGATGAAAAAGGTCGGTGTGGAATCGACCTTGAATTCGTCGGCGCCGCGCTTCTGGACAGATCTCACATCGTCCAGAAGTTTCTGGTCCGTCAAGCAGGCCTCGAAGGACTCCTGTGTAAAACCGGCAAGCTTGGCGATTTGCAGCAGTGCGTCCTTGGTATTGTTCACACCAACCCAGTTCGCCTGCTGCCTGAACAGTACGTCGACCATCGGGAAATAGTTGTCCTTGGAGCAGCGCGCCAGCATGAAACCGGCCTCGGCGCTGGGATCGAACGGAAACTCGCGCAGTATGTAACGGGCCTTGCCGGTGTCGATATATTTCGTCTTCAGCTCCGGAAAAGTGGTCTCGGCGAAATGCGCGCAATGCGGGCAGGTCATCGATGCATATTCGACGATAGTGACCTTTGCATCGTCCTTGCCGAGCTGCATGTCGGGCAATGCGCCGGGCTTCAGCAGTGCCGCCATATCGACCGTGCCCTGAGCCTCCGGCGCCGCCGCGGCGGCCGGAGCGGCCGGCTTCGCAGGTTCCGGAGCCGCAGGCTTCACATCCTGCGCCTCGGCTTTCTCGCCCGAGTCGCTGCAGGCGGCAAGCAGCGCCACCGCTGGTATTGCGGCCAGCGAAGTCAAAAGGTTTCTGCGGGACAAGGAACGGATCATACGAATCACCTGGCAATAGTTGGATTTTGCAATGCAAAGTCTACAAAAAGCGAGAGTTGGCGCGAATTAAGGCATTACCGCCCCTATTCCAATCGCCAAATCCGGGCATACCATCACGATAGCGCGAGATCACGGTTTCTTTTGACCGAGAATGGTGGCGCCAAGCCGCTCCAGCGAGGCGCGCAGCCCGCCGTCCTCGATCAAACCAACGGTGCCCGACAGCTTCGCTTTCTCGGCCGCAGTCAGCGGCCGCAAACTGGGTTTCGGCTTGTCCTTGCCCGCCATTACCGGCTTCTGCACGATCCTGATCCGGCCGATCGCATTGAAACCGAGGAAGGCATTGACCCGGTTGATGATCTCGCCGGTCTCGTGCTGCAGATGCAGTGCCGCTACACCCTCGCAGGCAATCACCAGCACCGCCGGTTCGAAAGGATCGTCCTCATGCATGCGGCGCGGCCACTGGATCTTTTCCGGGCGCGAGCGGCCGGCAAGCCGCGGCCCGGCAATTTCTTCCCATGACTGGACCAGTCCGATCGACATACCGGCCCGCTTGCGCAGCACCGGGTCGAGGATCTCGGTTGCGAGATCGCTCACCGGAACGGGATTGCCGAAGGGCCTTTTCCCTGCCATGTGCGTTCTCCAGCTTCAGCACCAATGGATTAGGGCCGACCCTCGATCAATGGCACTGCACGACCAGACCCGCAAGGCCGTATCCGGAGACAATGTCGAGATCGCCTCCCGGCTGCTTGCCTGGTACGACGCGCATCACCGCGACCTGCCCTGGCGCGTTTCGCCGCGCGCGCTGGCGGGCGGGGCGCGGCCCGATCCCTATCTGGTCTGGCTTTCCGAGGTGATGCTGCAGCAAACCACGGTCGAGGCGGTAAAATCCTATTTTCAGGCGTTCATGCAGAAATGGCCAACGGTCCAGGCGCTGGCGGCGGCACCGACCGAAGACGTCATGAAGGCCTGGGCCGGGCTCGGCTATTATTCCCGCGCCCGTAACCTCAAAGCCTGTGCCGATCTCGTCGCGCGGCAAGGCGGCCGCTTTCCGGACAGCGAGTCCGGCTTGAAGGAACTGCCCGGCATCGGCGCCTATACGGCGGCGGCGATCGCAGCGATCGCCTTCGACCGACCAGCCGCGGTCGTCGACGGCAATGTCGAACGGGTCGTCTCACGGCTGTTTTCGATCGCCACGCCGCTGGGCGAAGCCAAGGGCGAGATACGCGGCCAGGTCGAACGCATGGTTCCCCTGACAAGGCCCGGCGACTTCGCGCAGGCGATGATGGACCTGGGCGCGACGATCTGCACGCCGCGCCGGCCCCGCTGCATTCTGTGCCCCGTTCGCGTGGACTGCAGCGCCACGATCTCGGGCGACCCCGAACGCTTTCCGGTCCGCCTGCCCAAGGCCGAAAGACCCTTACGCCGCGGTGCCGCCTTCGTTGCCGTCAGGTGCGACGGCGCCATCCTTCTGCGCAAGCGCGCGGACAAAGGCCTGCTCGGCGGCATGACTGAGGTGCCGACGACCGGCTGGACGGCGCGCATAGACGGCGCCACCACGGAAGCGGCGGCCCCGCTCCCCGGCAACTGGCGGCAGGCCGGACGCATCGGCCATATCTTTACCCATTTTGCGCTTGAACTCGACGTGTTCAAGGCGGAGACCGACGTTGCCGCCCCGGTCGGGCATTTCTGGTCGCTGGCCCATGAAATTTCCGGGGAAGCGCTGCCGAGCGTCATGAAAAAGGTAATCGAAGCGGCGATACCGGGCGCGACGAAAAAGCAGCGGCCGCGTTGAAAGAGAAGAATGACTGAAATCCGCCACATCGTTTTCGACATCGGCAAAGTGCTGATCCACTATGATCCGGACCTGCCCTTCAGTCGCTTGATCCCCGATCCCGACGAACGGAAATGGTTCTTCGACAATGTCTGCACGCATGATTGGAACATCGAGCAGGATCGCGGCCGCAGTTGGGAAGAGGCCGAAGCGCTGGCGATCGCGCAATATCCCGAGCACGCCGAAAATATCCGCAATTTCCGCCGGCACTGGCACGAGATGGTGCCTCACGCCTATGAGGACAGCGTCGCCATCATGATCGGCCTGATCGACAGCGGCCATGACGTGACGATGCTCACCAATTTCGCTGCGGATACGCTCGCCGAGGCCCGCGAGCGCTTCGATTTCCTCAATCGGCCGCGCGGCGTCACCGTCTCCGGCGACATCCGCCAGATCAAGCCGGATCGCGCCATCTATGACCACCACGTCGCCGCGTTCAGCCTCGAACCGTCAGCGACGCTGTTCATCGACGACAGCCAGAAGAACGTCGACGGCGCCAAGGCGGCGGGCTGGCAGTCGGTGCTGTTCACCGATGCAAAGACGCTCAGGGCGGACCTTGAGCGCCTTGGGATCAAAGTGTGATTTGAATCGGTTCCAGGAGTTGGTTGAGCCTTCGCATTAACCGATCTGTCGCAACTCGGAAGCCGTCAGGCGCCCGCCCGCTCCATGCCTAGCCGAGCAATGCGGCGAAGCTCGTCGATCGGGGTCAGGCCGCCGCTGCGCTCATAATGCCAGAAGGTCCATCCGTTGCAGGCGTCCAGCCCCTGCACCTCGGCGCCGATCTTGTGGATCGACCCGGCACTGTCGCCGATCGCCAGCGTGCCGTCGGCGCGCACTTTTGCCGCCCAGCGCTTCTTGGCGTCGTAAAGCGTGGCGCCTGGCGCCACCAGGCCATTGTCGAGAAGCGTGACGAAGGCGACGCGCGGCTCAGCGCGCTTGCCGGTCAGTACCGTCAAATTGGCGCCTTCCAGCGGCCGGACCGCATCGATACGTTCCATGGCGGCATCGATATAGGTTTGTTCGCGCTCGATGCCGACGAAGTGGCGGCCAAGCCGCTTGGCCACAGCCCCGGTGGTTCCTGAACCGAAGAACGGGTCGAGCACGATGTCGCCCGGCCTGGTCGATGCCGTCATGACGCGGGCAAGCAACGCTTCCGGCTTCTGCGTCGGATGCAATTTGTCACCATTGTCGTTCTTCAGGCGCTCGCCGCCGGTGCAGATCGGAAACAGCCAGTCCGAGCGCATCTGGACGTCGTCGTTCGATGCCTTCAGCGCCTCGTAGTTGAAAGTGTAGCCCTTGCCCTTCTGGTCGCGCGATGCCCAGATCATCGTCTCATGCGCGTTCTGGAAACGGCGGCCACGGAAATTGGGCATTGGATTGGTCTTGCGCCAGACGACGTCGTTGAGGATCCAGAAGCCCAGGTCCTGCATCTTTGCCCCGACCCTGAAAATATTGTGGTAGGAGCCGATAACCCAGATCGTGCCGTTGGGCTTCAACACACGGCGCGCCGCCAGCAGCCAGGCGCGGGTGAAGGCGTCGTAGGCCTCAAAACTGTCGAACTGGTCCCAATGGTCGTCGACGGCATCGACCTTGGATTGGTCGGGCCGGTGCAGATCGCCATCGAGCTGCAAATTATAGGGCGGATCGGCGAAGATCACGTCGATCGACTTTTCCGGCAGCCGTTCGAGCGCGGCGACGCAGTCGCCCTTCAGGATCGTATCCAGCCACTCGGATTGCTGGGGAGCATCGGAAAGCTCGTCGAGAAGACGCACGGCAGACATTGTGACACCCAAGGCACGCGTTACTGTTTACTGTCCGTTATGGTTACCGATCAGCGTAAATATTCAGTGAAGCAGCCCGCCGAATTTGCGAAGCCCGGCCTGTTGGTGTATGCCGCGCCGCCTGAGCCGTTTGGACCAAAGGGCCCTCGGCATTCCCCTCATCCCGCTTTCCGGATCACCATGCCCCAGCCAGACCTTGTCATCTTCGATTGCGACGGCGTGCTCGTCGATTCCGAAATCATCGCCGCGCGGATCGATGCCGAGCTGTTGACCTCGGCCGGCTACGAGATATCGGCCGAGGAGATTTCCGAGGTCTATGCCGGGTTGACTTTCAAGGACATCATGATGCGGGTCGAGGAAAAGTCCCGGATCCCGTTCCAGGCCTCGCTGATCGACAAGGAGGAACAGCTGGTCGATCGTCGGCTGCGCAGCGACGTGCGTGCCATCGACGGGGCGCACGAGGCTGTCGCCGCGGTAGCAGTGCCGCGCTGCGTCTGTTCGAATTCGCGTTCGGAGCGAATCGAATTCATGCTGGAGAAGGTGCAGCTTTTGCCGTTCTTTGCCGGCCGTATCTTTTCCTCGCTGGAAACCCCGACCGGGAAATCCAAGCCGGCGCCGGACGTGTTTCGGTTCGCCGCGGAAAAGCTCAAGGCCGATCCTGCGAACACCTTTGTCATCGAGGATTCGGTGCATGGCGTCACCGGCGCCAAGACGGCGGGAATGCGCGTCATCGGCTTCACCGGCGCGGCGCACAGCTATCCCGGCCACGCCGATGCGCTGACCGAGGCCGGCGCGGAAACGGTCATCCGCCGCTGGGCGGAACTGAAAAGCGTGATCGCCGCGCTGTCGGAATGGTCGGCGGACGCCTGAGAGGCCGCCTCCAACCGCCGTGGCGCGAATGCAGCGGCTCAGTTGGTCGCGGCGGCTTTCTTCTTCCTCGGCTTGTCTGTCGCTACTTTCGGAGCGCCCTCGTCATACCCGGCATATGCCTGGTAGTCCTTCGCCGTCGGCTCCGGAACGACGACGTTGGAATCGGTGAAGACGAACTGCGTGGCACTCGAAGGATCGGTAACCTGGACCTGATAGGAGTGAAGCTGCGAATAGAGAACTTCGGTGCCGTGCATCACCGCGATGCGGATCGGCATGGTGATGGAGCCGGGGGTGAACATCGGGCCAGGCACGACCTTGCCGGCGACGGCTATCTTCATCGACAAGGAGCCGTTGGCGCGGCTGCAGTCGCGGGTCACATCGGTGATCGAAGCCTGATAGATGATCTTGGCGGAATCGTCCGGCTGATCGGCGCCAGCCGCGTCCGCTGCCGGCTGGGCGGCTTCCTCGGCGGCAACATCGGTTTTTTTCTTCGGCTTCGGACCGCTCTTGGCGTAGGTATTGAAGAAGGCAGTGCCGTCACGCAACGTCACTTTCGGGCAATAGGCCTGCAGCTGGCTGGAAAGCACCTTGGGATCGGGTGGCGGTGGCGGTGTCGTATCCTTTTTGCCGAAGCCGAGAATTCCATTGTCGCTCGATTGGCAACCTGCGGCGGCAAGCATAAAGCCGGCGAGCGCCAGACCCGCGACAAAACGACCGTTGAATGAATGAAACGCCATGAACTGCACTTCCCTCTCGCAAAGCCGGTGACGTATATCAACCGCGCGGCAAAAATGCGACTGAGCCTGCGCAGAAATCCACCACCTCGCGGCGGGCGAAAATTCCCGGCAGCAATGGAAACGTGACGATGCAATATGTGAGTACCCGCGGGGAAGCGCCCGCGCTTGGATTTTCCGACGCGGTGCTGGCCGGACTGGCGCGCGACGGCGGGCTCTACCTGCCGAGCGCCTGGCCGCATTTTTCCGCAGCCGAGATCCGCGCCATGCGCGGCCTTGCCTATCCCGATCTTGCCATCCGTGTGCTGTCGCCGTTCCTCGGCGGCGAGATCGCGGCGCCGGTGTTCGAACGGCTGGTGCGCGAAGCCTATGCGACCTTCCGCCATGAGGCCGTCTGCCCGCTCGTGCAGACCGGGCCGAACAGCTTCGTGCTCGAGCTGTTCCACGGCCCGACGCTCGCGTTCAAGGACGTGGCGATGCAGCTTCTTGCGCGGCTGATGGACCATGTGCTGGCCGAGCGCGACCAGCGCGCCACCATTGTCGGTGCCACCTCCGGCGACACCGGAGGGGCCGCCATCGATGCCTTTGCCGGGCGCAACCGCACCGACATCTTCGTGCTTTTCCCGTACGGCCGCGTCTCGCCGGTACAGCAGCGGCAGATGACGACCTCGACCGCCGCAAACGTCCATGCGTTGGCGATCGAAGGCAATTTCGACGACTGCCAGGGCCTGGTAAAGGCCATGTTCAACGACCACGGTTTTCGCGACCGGGTATCGCTGTCCGGCGTCAACTCGATCAACTGGGCCCGCATCATGGCCCAGATCGTCTATTATTTCTCGTCCGGCCTGTCGCTCGGCGCGCCCGACAGGCCGGTTTCCTTCACCGTGCCGACCGGCAATTTCGGCGACATCTTCGCCGGCTATGCCGCCAAGAAGATGGGGCTGCCGATCGAACGGCTGATCATCGCCACCAACGACAACGATATTCTGGCGCGCACGCTGGCGACCGGCGAATACCGCATGAAGGGGGTCTTTTCGACCACGTCGCCCTCGATGGACATCCAGGTGTCTTCGAACTTCGAACGCTTGCTGTTCGAAGCGTCCGGCCGCGATGCCTCGACCGTGCGGCGTTACATGAACGGGCTCAAGCAGTCCGGTGCCTTCACCATCGAGGCCGGCGAAATCGCCAAGATCCGCTCCGAATTCGACGCCGGCCGCGCCACCATGGACGAGGTCGCCGCCACCATCCGCACCACACTTGCGGCGAGCGGCTATCTGCTCGACCCGCATACGGCCGCGGCCGTGCATGTGGCCGCCGGCAAGGCTGCGGGTGAGGTGCCGATGGTGGTGCTGGGCACTGCGCACCCGGCAAAGTTTCCCGCCGCCGTCGAAGCCGCCAGCGGCGTGTCGCCTGCCCTGCCTGCATGGCTAGGCGGGTTGATGAGCGCCGAGGAAAAATACACGGTACTTCCATCCGACCTGAAAATGGTGGAAGATTATCTCGGCCGCCACACGCGGGCGGCGCGTTAGGGAGTAATTGCCATATGGGTGTTGAGGTAAGCCGTCTGTCGAACGGCCTGACAGTCGCCACCGAAACCCTTCCAAGCCTCGAATCTGTTGCCCTTGGCGCCTGGGTCAAGTCGGGCGCACGCAACGAGCGTGACGAAGAGCACGGAATGGCGCACTTGCTCGAGCACATGGCTTTCAAGGGCACCAGGCGGCGAAGCGCCTTCGAGATTGCCTCGGAGATCGAGGACGTCGGCGGCGAGATCAATGCCGCCACCAGCGTCGAGACGACCTCCTATTATGCAAGGGTTCTGAGCGACGACGTGCCGCTGGCCGTCGATATCCTTTCCGACATCCTGCAGGAATCCGAATTCGATCCGCAGGAGTTGGAACGAGAGCAGCATGTGATTCTGCAGGAGATCGGCGCGGCGCACGATACGCCCGACGACGTCGTTTTCGATCACTTTACCGAGACCGCCTTCCGCCACCAGACTATCGGCCGCTCGATTCTTGGCACGCCGGAAACCGTCAAATCCTTCACTTCGAAGCAGCTGCACGACTTCATCGAACGGCAGTACGGCGCCGAGAACATGGTGATGGTGGCGGCCGGCGATATCAAGCACGACGATTTCGTGCGGGAGGTCGAAAACCGTCTCGGCGGCTTCCGCGGCAAGGCCGACGGCACCGTCCCGCAATATGCGCAATATGTCGGCGGCGATTTTCGCGAGGACCGCGACCTGATGGACGCCCAGATCGTGCTGGGTTTCGAGGGCCGCGCCTATCACGTCCGCGATTTCTATGCCTCCCAGGTCCTGTCGATGATCCTGGGTGGCGGCATGTCGTCGCGACTTTTCCAGGAAGTCCGCGAAAAACGCGGCCTGTGCTATTCGGTCTATGCCTTCCATTGGGGTTTTTCCGACACGGGCGTCTTCGGGGTCCATGCGGCGACCGGACAAAGCGATATTGCCGAGCTGGTGCCTGTGATCATCGACGAGCTGCAAAAGGCCGGTGAAAACATCCTGCAGGAGGAGCTTGACCGGGCGCGTGCCCAATACCGCGCCGGGCTGATCATGTCGGCCGAGAGCCCGGCCAGCCGCGCCTCCCAGATCGCCAGGCAGTTGCTTCTGTTCGGCAGGCCGATCGCCAAGGAAGAGCTGATGGAGCGGCTGGCGGCGTTGACTGTCGAGCGGCTGACGGATCTGTCGTCCCGGCTTTTTTCGACCAAGCCGACGCTTACAGCCGTCGGGCCGGTGGGTACGCTCGCGCCCTATGAGGCAATCCTCGATTCGCTTTCGGGCACGCAGACCACTGCCCGTAAGCTTGCCGTCTAAGCCTATTCGAGCGTCGTGTTCGCGCTCCCTTTCTTTCGCCGCGACCTGCCGGCACTGAAGGGCGAGCTTGTCACGCTGCGCGTACCGCTGACCAACGACTATCGCGAGTGGTCGGTGCTGCGCAGTGAAAGCCGCGCTTTTCTTGAGCCGTGGGAGCCGCGATGGACCCCTGACGAACTCGACCGCACGGCGTGGCGGCATCGTATCGGGCGCTACCGCGAGGACTACGCGCAGGGGACGGCGATCGCCTTCTTCATCTTCGAGAAAAGCAGCGGCAGGCTGGCCGGCGGTATCACCCTCGGCAATATCCGCCACGGGGTCGCCCAAAGCGGCCATATCGGCTACTGGATCGGCGAGCGCTTCAGCGGACGCGGCCTGATGACCGATGCCGTCAAGGTGGTGACGCGTTTCGCCTTCGAAACGCTGCGATTGCACCGGATCGAAGCTGCCTGTATTCCCGACAACGCCCGGTCGATCCGCGTGCTTGAAAAAGCCGGATTCCAGCGCGAAGGACTGCTACGATCCTATCTCAGGATCAACGGCATCTGGCAGGACCATTACCTATACGCCCGAATCGCGGACGATCCGCCGGGCGTTGGAACAAAGGACTGATTTTGACGAATTTTCTGCGCAAGGGGTCGCTGCTTGCCTTTATGCTGGCGGCAATCGTCACGCTCTGCGCGGCATCCTCGGCGTTTGCCGTAGAACCGATCAAGATCGCCCGCGACGACGTTGCGCTCGATCTTTCGGGGGCCGTCTCGATCTACCGGAACCAGGGCGAGAATTTTCAGGTGTCGACCGCGCCAGGCCCGGACGGCATCGTGCGGCGCATCGAGGTCGAGGCAAATGATGCGCGCTCGACCGGTGACTGGGCGGTGTTCGCGCTCGCTAATACCACCGACCAGCAGCTCGACAGGCTGATTGTCGCACCGCATTTCCGGCTGGTGAATTCCGGCCTGTTCTGGCCCGATCTCGGCTCGACCCGTATCGCTGCGATCACGCCCAGCGAAGGCTTTGCGCTCGACCGTCAGACCAGCCCCGACGCCGACGTGTTCCGGGTGACGTTGAACCCCGGCACGGTGATTACCTTCATCGCCGAGCTCGCCTCGCCCAAGCTGCCGCAGGTCTATCTGTGGGACCCTGAATCCTACAAGGATTCGGTCAATTCCTACACGCTGTTTCGTGGCATCGTCATCGGCATCGCCGGCCTGCTGGCGCTGTTCCTGACCATTCTTTTCGTCGTCAAGGGGACCTCGATGTTCCCGGCAACGGCGGCCCTAGCCTGGGCGGTGCTTGCCTATATCTGCGTCGATTTCGGCTTTCTCAACAAGATCATAGAGATATCACCGGGCAATGAGCAGATGTGGCGCGCCGGAACGGAGGTGGCGCTCGCGGCGACCTTCGTGGTGTTCCTGTTTGCCTATCTCAACCTCAACCGGTGGCACGGCCATTTCAGCTACGGCGCACTGGTCTGGATCCTCGGGCTGGTGCTGATCGCCGGTGTCGCCATCATCGATCCGGCGGTTGCCGCCGGAATTGCCAGGCTGTCCTTCGCCGCCACCGCGCTGACCGGGCTCGGCCTGATCATCTTCCTCGGTATCCGCGGTTACGACCGCGCCATCATGCTGGTGCCCAGTTGGGTGATGGTTCTGCTGTGGCTATGCGGATCGTGGATGGCAATCACCGGCATGCTGGACAACGATATCGCTCAGCCGGCGCTGGGCGGTGGGCTGATCCTCATCATCCTGCTGATCGGCTTCACCGTGATGCAGCACGCTTTTGCCGGCGGCGCGCTGCATCAGGGCCTGTTCTCCGACCTTGAGCGGCAGGCGCTGGCGGTTGCCGGATCGGGCGATACTGTGTGGGACTGGGACGTGCTGCGCGACCGCGTCGTCACTCGTCCCGACGTCAGCATTCAGCTCGGTCTTGCCCCCAACAGCCTCGGCGGCCCTGCCCGCAACTGGCTGCCGGTGCTGCATGCCGACGACCGCGACACGTTTCGCACGACGCTCGACGTGGTGCTCGAGCATCGGCGCGGCCGGGTGTCGCAAAACTTCCGCCTGCGCGGCGCCGACGGGCACTATCACTGGTTTTCGTTGCGCGCCCGGCCGGTGATCGGCTCGGACGGCGAGGTCATCCGCTGCGTCGGCACCATGGTCGACGTGACGGAGCAGAAGAAATCCGAGGAACGGCTGCTGCATGACGCCGTGCACGACAATCTGACCGGCCTGCCCAACCGCGAGCTGTTCATGAACCGGCTGGAGGCGATCATTTCGATTGCCCGCACCGAAGAGAAGGTGCGCCCGACCGTCTTCGTCATCGACATAGACCGGTTCAAGCAGGTCAATGACGGGCTCGGCATCTCGGCCGGCGATACCATCCTTTTGACTATCGCGCGGCGGCTGCACCGACTGCTCAAGCCGAAGGATTCGCTGTCGCGCTTTGCCGGCGACCAGTTCGCGCTGATGCTTTTGTCGGAGCAGGATCCGGCCCGCATCGCGGCCATTGCCGATGCCATCAAGCACGCCATCAACAACCCGATCACCTTCGCCAAGCGCGAGATCGTGCTGACGGCCTCGATCGGGCTAATCACCTGGACCGCCACGCAGACCTCGGCCGAGGACATGGTCAAGGATGCCGAGCTTGCCATGCATCAGGCCAAGCGCTTCGGCGGCGACCGGATCGAGCCGTTCCGTCCCGCCTTCCGCACCGTCGGCACCGACCGGCTGCAGTTCGAGTCCGATCTGCGCCGCGCCATCGAACGACGCGAATTCACGCTTGCCTACCAGCCGATCGTGCGGCTGGAGGACGGCAGCGTCGCAGGCTTCGAAGCGCTGCTGCGCTGGGACCATCCGCGGCGCGGCATGATCCCGCCGGCGGATTTCATTCCGGTTGCCGAAAACTGCGGCCTGATCGTGCAGCTTGGGCTGTTCGCCATGCAGCAGGCTGCCGAAGACCTGGCGGGATGGCAAAAGCAGATCGGCGATGCGCCGCTGTCAGTCTCGGTCAATCTGTCCAGCCGCCAGCTCATCCGCCGCGACCTGGTCAGCGACGTCCGCTCGGTGATCGCGCGAGCCAACCTGAAACCGCGCTGCTTCCGGCTCGAACTCACCGAATCGCTGGTGATGGACAATCCCGAGCAGACCGCCCATGTGCTGACCAAGTTGAAGCAGCTTGGCATCGGCCTGTCGCTGGATGATTTCGGCACCGGCTATTCATCGCTGGCCTATCTGACGCGCTTTCCGTTCGACACCATCAAGATCGACAAGAGCTTCGTCGACGACGCGACGCCGAAACGTGCGGTGCTGCTCAAATCCATGGTCAACATGGCGCATGAACTCGGCCTGTCGGTTGTCGCCGAAGGCATTTCGGACGAGAGCGATGCGCTGGAGTTGCGGCAGATGGGCTGCGAATACGTGCAGAGCTTCATGTTCGGAGCGCCGATGCCGGGCGACCAGGTGCTGAAGACGCTGAAGGAACAGTATCCGCTCACTCAAGCGTGACAAGTTTCGGGGACGTAATGAGGCTCAGGCGTGACCGGCAGCCAGGCTGAGATGCGCGAGATCGATGCCGATCGAGGCAAGGATCCGGTCGTATTTGCGGTCGATGTCGGCGTCGAACAGAAGCTCGGCACTTGCCGGGCAAGTCAGCCAGCCATTCTCGACGATCTCGTTTTCAAGCTGGCCAGCACCCCAGCCGGCATAGCCGAGCGCCATCAGAGCCCGCCGGGGTCCGCGGCCGGAGGAGATGGCGCGCAATATGTCGACGGTCGCGGTCAGACAGACATCATCGGACACGGCGAGCGAGGATTCCACCCGGTAGTCGCCCGAATGCAGAACGAAGCCGCGGCTGCGATCCACCGGTCCGCCATTGCGCACGACGAAGTCGCGCGCCGGCGGCGGCAGGCGAATTGCCTCCAGCTCGTTCATGATGCCGAGTTGCACGAGCAGGTCCGGAAACAGCATCTGCTGCGTCTGGTTGATGATCAGCCCCATCGCGCCTTCGTCGCTGTGCGCGCAAATGTAGATGACAGAGCGCGTGAAGCGGTCATCCTTCATGCCGGGCATGGCAATCAGGAACTGATCGTCGAGAAAGCCGGGTCCTGCGGCCGTCCTTTTATGGCGCAACAAATCCATGGCCACAGGGTAACGCGTTTCCGGGGCGTCGAAAAGATGGGCGGCGCCCGATTTGATCAGGCTCGTAAATCGAAGGTCACGCAAATATGATGCTGGCGGCGTCATGAAATCATTGTGCGGCCATCAACAGACGATCAAATCATCGCCATGCAAAGCTTGAAAATCCTGCTGCTTGGTGTGGCCATTGGATCGGCGACCGGCCTCCCCGCCTCAGCCTCCTCATCGGCCTGGTACAACAGCGAAGGCGGCAGGGTGCGGCTGGTAACAAGCGGCAAAGCCGACGAGGCCGGACGTCTCCAGGGCGTCCTCGACATTGCGCTGAAGCCGGGCTGGAAGACCTATTGGCGCGATCCGGGTGATGCGGGCGTGCCGCCACAGATCGACGTCTCGGCCAGCACCAACATTGCCGACGCGACGCTTTCGTTTCCGCCGCCGCAGCGCCACGATGACGGCTATGGCAAATGGGCCGGCTACGACCACCCGGTTTCGTTGCCGGTGACGTTCACGCTTGCCGCGCCCGGCCAGCCGGCCGTCATCGATGCGGACATCTTCCTCGGCATTTGCGAAACCATCTGCATCCCGGTGCAGACAAGGCTGACCGTCGATCCCGGCGCCGATCCCGACAACGCCGAGGATGCGGCACTGGTCAAGGCGGGCCTTGCAACCCTGCCCGCCACGGCAACGCCCGATTTCGGCATAAACGTACTGCCGGGCGACCACGAAACGCTGATTGTCGAAGCGAGCTTTCCGGGCAGCCCCGAGGGCGCCGACTTCTTCGTTGCCGGCGAACGCGACTACATGTTCGGTGCCCCGGCACGCAGCGAAAAGGATGGCAAGCTGATCTTTACGGTGCCGATCCTCGACAGGCCGTCGACAACGCCAACCGATGGCGGCCTGCACTACACACTGACAAGTGCCGCAGGCGCGGTCGAAGGCCTGTTGCCATTCCCGTGATGCCAACGTCTGGACGGTTGCCGGGCGCGCCTTAATTCGCTATCGCAAGGACACTCCCTTCCATTTCCAAGCGAGGACCATCATGACGATCTCCGTTGGCGACAAACTGCCCGATGCGACCTTCAAGACAATGACCGCCGACGGTGCAAGGCCGATCACGACGGGCGAGATATTCTCAGGAAAGAAGGTCGTGCTGTTTGGCGTTCCAGGCGCCTTCACGCCGACCTGCAGCAACAATCATCTGCCCGGCTACCTGGACAATTACGACGCCATCCTGGCGCGCGGCGTCGACACTATCGCCGTTGTCTCGGTCAACGATGTTCACGTCATGGGGGCTTGGGCCCGCTTCAGCGGCGGTGAAGGCAAAATCCTTTATCTTGCCGATGGCAATGGCGATTTCGCCAAATCGGTCGGCCTCGACGCCGACCTCTCCAGCGGCGGCATGGGGCTACGCTCGAAGCGTTTTTCGATGATCGTCGATGACGGCAAGGTCACCGCACTCAATGTCGAGACAAAGCCCGGCGTCGACGAATCCGGTGCGGCTCACATTCTCGGACAGCTTTCCGTCCTGGCGACAGCCTAGGCCAGGCACGGCAAAGGGCGCCTTCGAGCGCTCAACGTCCAAAGGACGCTGACTTTTGCATCGGCGCATGATCCTTCCGAAAGCCGACCCGGTTTTCGGGGCCATGTGTCGGCCCTTCGGGACTGCTTGCTTTTGGGGACCTCGATTATGTCTGACATCGTCTGGCGCAGCGTCGCGATCGGCATCGGCGCAACCGCGCTTATGGATGTCTGGGCGATTTTCCTGAGCAAGGCCTTTGCCCAACCGCGACCGAACTGGGGGCTGGTCGGCCGCTGGGTCTGGCATCTCAGGGAAGGCAAGGTCTTCCATGACGACATTGGCGAGGCCTCGCCCTACCCGCATGAATCAGTACTTGGCTGGGCCTTTCATTATGCTGTCGGTATCGTCTACGGCATCATACTGGTCGTGCTGGCCGGAACGGCCTGGCTCACCGCGCCGACCTTCCTGCCGGCCTTTATCATCAGCATGGTCACCGTCGGCGCCGGCTGGTTTCTGCTGGCGCCCGGCATGGGCGCCGGCTGGGCCGCTTCGAAGCGGCCCAATCCGATGCAGGTCCGCGCCCTCAATCTTGTGTCGCACACGGTGTTCGCAATCGGACTGTTCGGCACCGCCCTGCTGATCCGATAGGTAATTAACTGTCGCGGCGCTGCGTCGGCCTGTCGATCGGCTGCCATCCATGGATAACGCGACGCGCGCTGATATCGTATGCGAAGTAGTTCCCACCGCCCGCTGGCTGATCCGCCTCGCGGCTGATTTCCCGACCGCTCAAAGAGAGCAGCAGGAGCGTTCCGACACCTCCGTGACCTATGAAAGCAACGTCGACGGCGGCGTCGGTGCGTAGCACAGTGTCTACCTCGCTTAGAATACGACGCTGGGCTTCGATAGCTGGCTCCCATCCACGAATGCTGCTGTTTGGATTGGCGAAGAATTGGTCGGCGACCGCTTCGAACTCCGATGGCGGCAGGAAACCGGTTGCCGATCGGTCATTCTCATGCATCCGTTCCCTCACCTCGACTGCAAGGCGGAGATGCCTTCCGAGTATCTCGGCGGTTTCTATCGCCTTGCGTTCACCCGACGACACGATCCGCCGGATCGACCCAACCCACGGCTGATCGAGCATTGCAGATGTTCTCGCTCGCCCGATGTCGGACAGTCCCCACTCCGGCACTGGAACGTTGGCATCGACCTGAACCTGGGGATGCGTGATGTAGTATGCAATCGGCATGATAAGAGCTTTCCTGCCAGAGAGCGGACCCGCAGCCGGAATTCAATAGCTTTGCGTCGAGCGCCGCGCCTTTGTGGCGGCCGGCTGCTTTGACTGCGAACCTGGTTCTGGCGCCGCAGTCTTGACGAGGCCTTTCTTGAATGGCGCCATGCCGAGCCGCGCCAATTCGTCGGCGCGCTCGTTCTCGGGATGGCCGGCATGGCCCTTGACCCAATGCCAGGTGACCTGATGGCGGTTACGCGCCGCGTCGAGCTGCTGCCACAGCTCGGCATTCTTCACCGGCTGCCTGGCGGCCGTCTTCCAGCCGTTGCGCTTCCAGCCGTCGATCCAGCTGAAAATACCGTCCTTGACATAGTTGCTGTCGGTATAAAGATCGACGGCGCAGGGCTCCTTGAGCGCATTAAGCGCCGAGATGGCCGCCAACAGTTCCATACGGTTGTTGGTGGTGGCAGCCTCGCCGCCATGGAGCTCCTTAATTGCGCCGTTGAAGCGCAGGATTGCGCCCCAGCCGCCAGGCCCGGGATTGCCCGAACAGGCACCATCGGTGAAGATTTCAACGCGCTTGGTCATGTCAGTCCATATTCGGAAGGAGAGTTGATCGCCCGGTGGAAGCGCATCCGGCGGATATACTCGGTCGGGTCGCGTTTCATCACCAGCCCGCCGTCCGGGACCGTCAGCCAGTCGTAGAGCCGGGTCAGCATGAAGCGCAGCGCCGAGCCGCGCGCCAGCATCGGCAGCGCAGCTTTCTCGTCACTGCTCAACGGCCGCACGCTTTGGTAGCCGGCAAGCAGCGCCGTGCCCTTGGTCAGATTGAAGGAAAAATCCTTCTCGAAGCACCAGGCGTTCAGGCACGTGGCAACGTCATAGGCGTAGAGGTCGTTGCAGGCGAAATAGAAGTCGATCAGCCCGGACAGTTTCTCGCCGAGGAAGAACACATTGTCCGGGAAAAGATCGGCATGGATGATGCCTCGCGGCAGACCGTTCGGCCAGTTCCGCTCGAAATCGGCGAAATCGGCATCGACCTCGGCAGCCAGTCCCGGCTCGACCTCGTCGGCGCGGGCGCGGGCGGCATTCCACAGCTTGCGCCAGCCATCGATGGCAAGGGCGTTGGGGCGGGTCATCGGAAAATCCGCGCCGGCGAGATGCAGTGCCGCCAGCGCCTTGCCGACCTCGCCGCAATGCGCAGCCGTCGGCCGCCGCAGCGACAGGCCTTCGAGAAAGGTGATGATGACCGCCGGCCGGCCGGCAAGTGTTCCGATCACACCGCCATCATGTGCGGTGACCGGGAGCGGGCACGAAATGCCCTTTCTGGCGAGGTGGGCCATGAGGCCGAGAAAGAACGGCAGGTCAGCCTTGTCGACGCGCTTCTCGTAAAGCGTCAGGATGTAGGAGCCGCTGCTGGTGTGCAGCAGAAAATTCGAGTTTTCGGTACCTTCGGCGATGCCCTTGTAGGACAAGAGGTCGCCGACCGGATAGTTCCTGAGGAATGCGCCGAGCTCGCCCTCGTTGACGTCGGTGTAAACCGCCATCGTTGCTACGCGGCCCCGTTGACGAAGGCCATGTCGGCAGCCGTCAGTTCGACATCGCGCAACACCCGCATCACCGGAAAGTCCTCCGTCTCCGTCGCCGTCACGGCCAGCTCGATGGTCACGTCGAAGCGCTGCCTGAACGCATCGACGATCTCGTCGACGATGATCTCCGGCGCCGAGGCGCCCGCCGACAGGCCGAGCGTCGAAATGCCGGCAATCTCATTCCACGGAATTTCGGAGGCGCGCTGCACGAGAAGCGACATCGAGGCGCCGGCGCGCTCGGCCACTTCGACCAGGCGCCGCGAGTTGGAGGAGTTAGGTGCGCCGACAACCAGGAAGAGATCGGCGCCGGCCGCTGTTTCCTTGACCGCTTCCTGGCGATTGGTGGTGGCGTAACAGATCGATTCCGCCGCCGGCGCGTGCAGCTCGGGAAAACGCTGCTGCAGGGCGCGGATGATACCGGCGGTGTCCTCGACCGACAGCGTCGTCTGGGTGACGAAGCCGAGCGCTTGCGGGTCTGCAGGCACGAAGCTTGCGGCGTCGGCCTCGGTCTCGATCAGAGTGACCGCGCCGTCCGGCAACTGGCCCATTGTGCCGATCACCTCCGGATGCCCGGCATGGCCGATCAAGAGCACGTGGCGGCCAAGCCGCTGATGGCGCATCGCCTGCTTATGGACTTTCGAGACCAACGGGCAAGTCGCGTCGAGATAGAACAGGTTGCGGGACTGGGCGTCGGCCGGCACCGATTTCGGCACGCCATGCGCCGAAAAGACGACCGGGCTCTGGCGATGCTCGGGCGGGATCTCGGAGAGCTCCTCGATGAACACCGCGCCGAGGCTTTGCAGCCCTTCGACGACGTAGCGGTTGTGCACGATCTCGTGGCGGACATAGACCGGCGCGCCGTATTTCTTCAGCGCCAGCACGACGATCTGGATGGCACGGTCAACGCCCGCACAGAAACCGCGGGGCTGGCAGAGCCGGATGGTCAGCGGCGGCTTTGTGTGAAGCATGATTGCATCTTACGCTGATTGTAGGCCGGTTGATCGGACTATGACTTCTGAGCTCAAGGCGCGAAATGAGGTGCGCGGCCCTGCCCTGTCAAGGGTAGTGGCGGCGATCATTGGTCTTTCGCCGGGCGGCGGAGCCAGGAGATCAGGACGCCGGCAAGGGCGGCGGCAAGGCCGTACCAGGTTATCGCATATTGCAGATGGCTGTTCGGCAGGTCGATGACGGTGACACCGCCAACTGGCAGCCCGCCGGGGTTGGGCGTGGCGTTCGCATCGATGAAGATCGGCACCAGCGCCGCACCTGTCGGCAGGCCGGCGCTCGAGGCCATCGCGTCACGATCTTTCCAGTAGAAGATATTCTTCTGCGGATCATTGTCGGGAAGCATCATCGAGGGCTTGGCCGGCAGCGGGTTGCGGGCGAGCCCCGTCACCGTCACTTTGCCCGTTACCTGCCCCTGCGGCCGCTTGGCTGGATCCTTGAAATCGTAAGGCACGAAGCCGCGGTTGAACAGCACGAAACGGCCATCGTCGAGCTGTAGCGGCGTGAAGACGTCGAAACCGGACTGGCCTTCCCAGGTGGCGAGGAAATGCCGCTCGCCTCGATGCAGGAAAGTGCCGGTCACTATCACCGGCGTGTAGTCCACGTCGCCGGCGGCAGCAAACCGCTTTTCGAGCTCGGCCAATGGCACAGGCGCCGAATGCGTGCGCTGGTCTATCGTCTGGACAAGGCCCTCTTTCCAGTGCAGGCGCTGAACCTGCCAGGTGCCGAGCGCCAGCAGGATCAAAAACACGACGATACCCAGGCCGAGCCCCAATGCGCGCTTCGGCCGCGACCGGCCGGCCACCGAACCTGATGCCTCGCTCATTCGCCGCGGTCCAGCCGGCCCTCGGCCGCCTTGTGGCGGTATTGCAGCGTCAGCAGCACGCCCTTGATCAGCCTGAGCGCCGCCAGGCAAAGCACCAGCGTCAGCGGAATCCACAGCAGCAGATGCAGCCAGAGCGGCGGATTGAGCGTCACCTCCATCCACAACGCCAGGCCGACGACGATAAAGCCGATGATCAGGATAACGAACACCGCCGGCCCGTCGCCGGCATCGGCGAAGGAATAATCGAGGCCGCAATTGGAGCAGCGATCACCGACCGTGAGGAACCCGGAGAACAGCTTGCCCTCGCCACAGCGGGGGCAGCGGCCATGCAAGCCGGCCGAGATCGGATCGATTGGTGGCCAGATCGCCTTGTCGTCGCTCATGAGGTCATCCTAGGAGCATTTGCCGCAAAAGATAAGGCGGCCACGTCGCCGCAGCCGCCTTGTCGATTTCCTCAGCTCGATCTTAGTGCGGTTCGATCATCGCGCCGTTCGATGCCCAGACGTAGATCGAGGCAAACAGGAACAGCCACACCACGTCGACGAAGTGCCAATACCAGGCGGCGGCCTCGAAGCCGAAATGCTGCTTGGGCGTGAAGTCGCCCTTCATGGCGCGGATCAGGCAGACCAACAGGAAGATCGTGCCGATGATGACGTGGAAACCATGGAAGCCGGTCGCCATGAAGAAGGTGGCGCCGTAGATCGAATCCCTGAAGCCGAACGGCGCGTGCATGTACTCGTAGGCCTGCACCATGGTGAACAGCATGCCGAGGCCGACGGTCAGCACCAAGCCATTGATCAGGCCCTTGCGGTCGCCGTGGATGAGCGAGTGGTGCGCCCAGGTCACCGTGGTACCCGACAGAAGCAGGATGACGGTGTTGTAGAGCGGCAGATGGAAGGGGTCGAGAACCTCGAGGCCCTTGGGCGGCCAGACGCCGCCCGTGAAGGCGGTACGGGCATATTGATGGACCTCGCCCGGAAACAGGCTGGCGTCGAAGAAGGCCCAGAACCAGGCGACGAAGAACATCACCTCGGAGGCGATGAACATGATCATGCCGTAGCGCAGATGCAGCGACACGACACGGGTGTGGTGTCCCTCATGCGCCTCCTTGATCGTATCCGACCACCAGGCGAACATTGTGTAGATGACGATCAGCAGGCCGATGAAGAACAGCCATGGATTAGCGATGTTGAAACCGAAGATCGGGAAATCGCCGCCCTTGAGATATTGCATGTAACAGACGCCGCCGAACGCGGTCACCAGCGCCCCGACGGAGCCCAGGAAAGGCCACGGGCTCGGGTCGACGAGGTGGTAGTCATGTTGTGGTTTTGCGTGTGCGTCTGCCATATCAACCCCCGAGGCTTGCTTCGGTATCTGAAATCTTGTTGCGCCGGCCGTCGGCCGGCACCGATGATGCGACCGGCTTGGTCTTGTCGACCGGGAACATCGTGTAGGACAGGGTAATCGTCGTCAGATCCTTCAATTCCGGCGCGTTGACGATGTCGGGATCGACATAGAAGACGACCGGCATGTCCAGTGTCTCGCCCGGCTTCAGCGTCGTGTCGGTGAAGCAGAAACACTCGACCTTGTTGAAGTAAGGTCCGGCCAGTTCCGGCTGCACGTTGAAGGTGGCGCGTCCAGTGATGGGACGGTTGAATTTGTTGGTCGCGCTGAAATGCGCCTCGGCGGTTTCGCCGATCTTGATGGTGATCGAGCGGGCGACCGGCTGGAATTGCCAGGGAACGCCGGCGGTGTTGGCGTCGAAGCGGATGGTGATGTCGCGATCGAGCACCCGATCGGCATATTGCTGGGTCGCCCGTTTGACGGTGCCGCCGTAGCCTGTCGCCTGGCAGAACATCGCATAGAGTGGTACCGCGGCGTAGGCCATGCCGATCATGCCGCCGAAAAACGCGATGCAGACGCCAGCGACGACGCGGTTCGTGTTTTTCTTCGTAGGATCGGTGACTGTTTGCCTGGTCATGTTCAGCTCACATCGAGCCGGTGAGGCTGTGACCAAATTTCACGATGGTCGCGACGTAGAATATGACGACCAGCGCCGCCAGCGCGAAACCGATTGCGGCCGAGCGATTGCGGCGGGCCTTCTGCTGACGTTCGGTCAGCGTGACCAGTTCAAGCTTCTTTTCGGCCATGCTCATGCTCCACCAATGGTCAGCGCGCGCTCGACGACACAATCGCCAAGGTAGGCGGCGAAGATGGCGAAGAGATAGAGCAGCGAATAGCCGAACAAGGCCTTGGCCGGCTTCATCGCCCGGTCGTCGTCATCGGCCATTTGCAGCACCTTCCACGCATACCAGACGAAGCCGGCGCCGAGCAGCAATGCAACGATGCCATAGACCGGCGTGGTGAACCCGAGAACCCAGGGCAGCACGCCAACCGGCGCGAGGACCAGCGCATAGGCAAAGATCTGGCGTCTGGTCGAGGCCTGGCCGGCGACATTCGGCATCATCGGAATGCCTGCCTTCGCATAGTCCTCCGACTTGAACAGCGCGAGCGCCCAGAAATGTGGCGGCGTCCACAGGAAGATGACCAGGAACAGCACCAAGCTTTCGAGGCTGACCGATCCGGTTACCGCCGCCCAGCCGATGACTGGCGGAATGGCACCGGCAGCCCCGCCGATGACGATGTTCTGCGGCGTCCAGCGCTTCAGCCACATCGTATAGATGACGGCATAGAAAAAGATGGTGAAGGCCAGAAGCGATGCTGCCAACCAGTTGACCAGCACGCCGAGCGTCATCACCGACAGAACCGACAGCACCAGCCCGAAACTCAATGCCTCGCCTGGCCGGATGCGGCCGGCCGGCACGGGACGGCCGGCGGTGCGCGTCATCACCGCATCGATATCTGCGTCATACCACATGTTGAGCGCACCGGAGGCGCCGGCGCCGATGGCAATAGCCAGGATCGCGATCACCGCCAGCAGCGGATTGATGGTCACCGGGGCGGCGACCATGCCGACAAACGCGGTGAACACTACCAGCGACATGACGCGCGGCTTCAGCAGGGCGAAGAAATCGCCCGCCGTCGCTTCCGACATGCGGAAGCCCGGCTCGTCAATCAGTCTGTCTTCGGCAAGGGCCATGCGTACTTAAAGTCCATCATTCCGTTGGCCAAAACCGCCGGCCGGCCGGCGGTTCCGTATTAAGGAGGCAACCGCCTACTTGATCTTCGGCAACTGTTCCCACTGGTGGAACGGCGGCGGCGAAGGCAGCTGCCATTCCAGCGTGGTCGCACCCTCGCCCCAAGGATTGGCGCCGGCGACCCGCTTCTTCTGGAACGCCTCGAAGACGCCGAACAGGAAGATGACGACGCCGACAGCCGAGATGTACGAGCCGTAGGACGACACCATATTCCAGCCGGCGAAGGCATCCGGATAGTCGATATAACGACGCGGCATACCGGAGAGACCGAGGAAGTGCTGCGGGAAAAAGACCAGGTTGACGCCGACGAAAGTGACCCAGAAGTGGGTGTTGGCGATCACCGGCGAATACATGTAGCCGGTCATCTTCGGGAACCAGTAGTACCAGCCGGCGAAGATCGCGAAGACCGCGCCCAGCGACAGCACGTAGTGGAAGTGCGCGACCACGAAATAGGTGTCGTGCAGCGGGCGGTCGAGGCCGGCATTGGCCAGCTGCACGCCGGTGACGCCGCCAACAGTGAACAGGAAGATGAAGCCGATCGCCCACAGCATCGGGGTCTTGAGCGAAATCGACCCGCCCCACATAGTGGCGATCCACGAGAAGATCTTCACACCCGTCGGCACCGCGATGACCATGGTGGCGAAGACGAAATAGCGCTGGGTGTCGAGCGATAGGCCCGTCGTGTACATGTGGTGGGCCCAGACGATGAAGCCCACCGCGCCGATGGCAACCATCGCATAGGCCATGCCGAGATAGCCAAACACCGGCTTCCTCGAAAAGGTCGAGATGATATGGCTGATGATACCGAAACCCGGCAGGATCAGGATGTAGACCTCCGGATGGCCGAAGAACCAGAACAGGTGCTGGAACAGGATCGGATCGCCGCCGCCGTCCGGGGCGAAGAAGGTGGTGCCGAAATTGCGGTCGGTCAAAAGCATGGTGATGCCGCCGGCCAGCACCGGCAACGACAGCAGCAGCAGGAAGGCGGTAATCAGCACAGACCAGGCGAAAAGCGGCATCTTGTGCATGGTCATGCCGGGCGCGCGCATGTTGAAGATGGTGGTGATGAAGTTGATGGCGCCAAGAATCGAGGAGGCGCCGGCGATGTGGATTGACAGGATCGCCAGATCCATGGCCGGTCCGGGCTGGCCCGATGTCGACAATGGCGGATAAAGCGTCCAGCCGCCGCCGACGCCGTAGGCGCCGGGCGCACTCGGGACGAAGGCCGAGAAAATCAGCAGGATGAAAGCCGGCGGCAGCAGCCAGAACGAAACGTTGTTCATGCGCGGGAAGGCCATATCCGGCGCGCCGATCATGATCGGCACCATCCAGTTGGCAAAGCCGCCGATCAGCGCCGGCATCACCATGAAGAAGATCATGATCAGCGCATGCGCGGTGGTGAAAGCATTGTACATGCTCTTGCCCCCGTCGATGGCGGCGTCGCCATTCATGCCGTAGACCATCTGCGCCAGGCCAGTGAATATCTGGATGCCCGGCTCCTGCAATTCCATGCGCATGACGACCGACAAGGCGCCACCGATGCAGCCCGCCATGATCGCGAAGATCAGATAAAGCGTACCGATGTCCTTGTGGTTGGTCGAATACACCCACCGGACCCAGCCATGATACGGCTTGTGGTCGTGGTCGTCGTGAGCTGCAGCGTGCGCCATGGTCGGCTCCGTTCCCTGAATCTTTTCTGGTCGCGGCATCAATTGCCGGCGGCCGCTACCTTGTTCGTGCCATCGACCTCGGCCATCAGCGCCTTGTTGGCGCCGGGAAGGTCGGTTTTGGCTGCCGCCAGCCAGGTCTTGTATTGTGCATCGGAGACGACGCGAATGGCGATCGGCATGAAGGCGTGGTCCTTGCCGCAGAGTTCCGAGCACTGGCCGTAATAGAGGCCTTCCTTGTCGGCCTTGAACCAGACCTCGTTGATGCGGCCCGGCACCGCGTCGGTCTTGATGCCGAAGGACGGCATGGCAAAGGCGTGAATGACGTCGGTCGCCGTCACCAGCACGCGGGTCATGGTGCTGACCGGCACCACCATCTCATTGTCGACGGCGAGCAGGCGCGGATACTCGGCGCGATCTTCCTTGCCGGCAGCAGCCCTGTCGGCATCCTGAAGGATCGCGGAATTAAAGGAAAGCGTGTTGTCGACCTGGTATTCGTAGTCCCAGTTCCACTGATTGCCGGTCGCCTTGACGGTCAGCTTGGCTTCTTCCGGCGGCGTGTATTGCGCGGTCAGCAGCTGGAACGAGGGAATGGCGAGACAGAGCAGGATGACCACGGGACCGACAGTCCAGATGACCTCGATCAGCGTGTTGTGGCTGGTGCGCGACGGCGTCGGGTTGACGCTCGCCCGGAACCGCAAAATGCAGTAGGCGATCAGGAAAAGCACCAAGGCGGTGATCACAATGATGAACGCGAAAGAGTAGTTCCCGAACCACTCGATCTGCCGCATAATGTCGGTTGCCGGAGGCTGAAAACTGGTTTCCCAAGGTTGGGGCTGGGCTGCATGAGCGGATGCAGCGGCAAACAACGTGGCGGCGGCACTAGCTACGATTTTGGCGGTTGCCAGGAATTTTCTCATCGCCCTCGTCATCTCCCAGTTCCTCGCGATCGGACCGCAAGAATGTCGAACAATGCCGGGACGGGAATCCCGGACAATTCAAGGCTGGTTCAAACCATACTCTATTTGCCTCCGCAAGAAAGGAGCGCCGGAACCCGTGCGGCATTTTTGCGCGCAAGCGCGGCTGTGGCTTCGTGCGGTGACTGCTTGCCGCGAATCACCGGAGCGGCATCCGGGTAGAATGAGCCGCGCGGCGTGCGGAGCCGTCGCAATTAGGGCGAAATTGGCACTGAAAAGCGCATTGTCGCCTGTGTCGGGGCAGATCGCTGGGGTCTCGTCCTTTACTTGGGTTTAGTGCGGCTTAAAGTGCCGTGATTCGCAATGGAGCCGTCATGAACCCTTGGCTTTCGAGAACCTTGGCGAAGGTCATCTTTGTTGCCGCCGCAATAGCCTTGTCCGGCGCCGGCCTGGCCAATGCCGCGCAGCCAAGCGGCACGGTGAAGTCAACGCATGGGGCGTGGTCGATCATCTGCGATACGCCCGCCGGTGCTACATCCGAACAATGCGTGATGATGCAGAACGTCGTCGCCGAGGACCGTCCGGAAATGGGTCTTTCCGTTGTCGTGCTGCGCACAGCCGACAACAAGGCCGAAATCCTGCGTGTGCTGGCGCCGCTCGGCGTCCTGTTGCCCAACGGCCTCGGCCTCAATGTCGACGGCAAGGATATCGGCCGCGCCTATTTCGTGCGCTGTTTCCAGGACGGCTGCTATGCCGAGGTCATCCTGGAAAAGCCGCTGCTCGACACGCTGAAGACCGGTACGTCCGCCACCTTCATCGTCTTCCAGACGCCGGAAGAGGGCATCGGCATTCCCGTCGACCTCAAGGGTTTCGCCGACGGCTTCGCCGCCCTGCCTTGAGACTGGGTCTTGTAGCATGATCCAGTGATGTTGACCGGCCGAGGTCACGGCAAATCTCATTTCAGATTGTCTGTGCGGGCCTTCGCGCCTACATCGTGGGAAACAATCCTCCTGCGAATGGACCTGCCATGAACAGCCTGATCGGCCAATTTGACATTTCCGACGATCGCATCAAGCAAATCGTTGCCGAGACTATTAACGGCGCCGACGACGGCGAACTGTTTCTCGAATATAGCGAAAGCGAATCGCTGATGTTCGACAATGGCAAGCTGAAGACCGCGAATTTCAACACCGACCAGGGTTTCGGCCTGCGCGCCGTCGCCGGCGAAGCCAGCGGCTACGCCCATTCCAGCGATCTCTCCGAAGCCTCGCTGCTGCGCGCCGCCGATGCCGTTTCGACGGTGAAGAGCGGCTATTCCGGTACGCTTGCCGCAGCGCCTGCCCGCACCAACCGCCATCTCTACGGCGACGGAAACCCTATCCCCTCGCCTTCCTTCGAGGCCAAGGCCAAGCTGCTTCAGGAAATCGATGCATGGCTGCGGGCCGAGGATCCGCGCGTCAGGCAGGTGACGGCGTCGCTCGCCGCCTCCTGGCAGCATGTCGAGATCGTGCGCGCCGACGGCCAGATGGTGCGCGACATCCGTCCGCTGGTCAGGATCAACGTGTCGGTGGTGGTCGGCGACGGCGACCGCCAGGAGAGCGGCTCCTACGGCATGGGAGGCCGCAAGGATTTTGGTGAATTCCTGATCGAGGACAGCTGGCGGCACGCGGCCAAGGAGGCATTGCGGCAAGCGCTGGTCAATCTCGAAGCGGTTCCAGCACCTGCCGGCACTTTCGACATCGTGCTGTCGAGCGGCTGGCCGGGCGTCATGTTGCACGAGGCGGTCGGCCACGGGCTGGAGGGCGATTTCAACCGCAAGAAGACGTCGGCCTTTGCCGGCCTGCTTGGCCAGCAGGTGGCAGCGAAAGGCGTCACCGTCGTTGACGACGGCACCATGCCCGAGCGGCGTGGCTCGCTTACCGTCGATGATGAGGGCACGCCATCGGCCCATAACGTGCTGATCGACGATGGCAAGCTGGTCGGCTACATGCAGGATCGTCAGAACGCCCGGCTAATGGGCATGAAAGCCACCGGCAACGGGCGACGCCAAGGTTATGCGCACGAACCGATGCCGCGCATGACCAACACCTACATGACAGCAGGCGACATGGAGCCGGACGAGATCATCGCCTCGGTCAAGAACGGCATCTATGCCGTGTCGTTCGGTGGCGGCCAGGTAGACATCACTTCGGGCAAGTTCGTGTTCGGCTGCACCGAAGCCTACATGATCGAGAACGGCAAGGTGACGCAACCGATCAAGGGCGCCATGCTGATCGGCAACGGGCCGGATGCCATGCATCGTGTGGCGATGATCGGCAACGACATGAAGCTCGACACCGGCATCGGCATGTGCGGCAAGGCCGGACAGGGCGTGCCGGTCGGCGTCGGCCAGCCGCATCTCAGGATGAACCAGATGACAGTCGGCGGCACCAGGGTTTGATGGAGTTGACGCCGAATTATCGCCGCTCCGGAACAACCAATCCCCGCCGCCCACTGCCTTGTCATCGCTTTAAGTAGGAGTAGCTTGCGCCTTGAATTTGCCGAGAGCTTCGACTATCTTACATTCGTCTTACACCTAAGGACGTGCCGAGATGGCTGCCGCAGAGAAGCTCGTAACTACGGTCTCGACCAAGGGACAGGTCATCCTGCCCAGCGCGATCCGGAAACGGAGGGAATGGCATGCCGGCACACGCCTTCTGGTCGAGGATACCCCGGAGGGCGTGCTACTGAAGCCTGCGCCAGTCTTCGCCGAGACGCGGCCAGAGGACGTGTTTGGATCGCTGCGCTATAGCGGCAGGCCGAAGACGTTGGAAGAAATGGACGCGGGCGTGCTCGCCGAAGCGCGGCGGCGCCATGCTCGCAATTGATACCAACCTGATCGTCCGCTACCTGACGGGCGATCACCCGTCGCAGTCTTCCCGCGCCCGGGCGCTGATCGATAGCCAGCCGGTCTTTGTCGCCGTCACGGTGATGCTGGAAGTCGAATGGGTGTTGCGCAGCGCCTACGGTTTTGCGCCGCTTGAAATCGCCCGTACGCTACGGGTGTTTAGCGGGCTTCCCACGGTAGAGGTGGAAGACGGGGCGGTCGTGTCGTCCGCGCTCGACCTCTCGGAACAGGGGTTGGATTTCGCTGACGCGCTGCATCTGGGCAAGTCCGCTCACTGCGCTGGCTTCGCGACTTTTGACCGCAAGTTCGTCAGGGCCGCGAAGGCGGCCGGATACGAACGCGTGCAAGAAGCATAGCAGCTCACAGCGGCCCAGCGCGGCACAAAAGCGCGCCACAGGGTCAGCCTGGTTTCAGGCATAGATGCCGGAGCGGACTGCCTCCAGATAGGCAAGCACCTTGTCCGTCTTGCCTTCGCGAACCAGATCGTAGGCGGTCTTTCCGGCCCAACCGGGGATCGGCTGATGCTTGAACCAGATCGCCGCACGATGTTCATCACCGGCCATCTCGCCGGCCATCGCCAGGATACGGACGATGGGACTCAATGCGGCGTCGACCTTGCGCGCACCGGACTTGGCGGCAAGCGTGTTGCGCGCGAGACCGGTCAGCCCCGCCAGTTCTGTCATATTAACCCCTAGCAGTTCAGCGACCCGCCTTGGCGAGAGAAACGCGCCCGCTCCTCGCCGAAGCGCCATGCCGAAATTTCGAAGGCTGCGGTGCTCATGGCAATTCCCTAGCACAGTCTGAACGACGTGCGTTCAAAATGTGCTTTTTTGGTGCGCGTTTCAGGCCCTGGCTGCTAGCGCCTTCGTCTCGGCTTCTCCAACAGCGCCACGACCTCGACATGCGGCGACCACAGGAACTGGTCGATCGGCGTCACGCTCTTCAGGGCGTAGCCGCCGTCCATGAGGATGCGTAGGTCCCGCGCCAGCGTTACCGGATTGCAAGACACCGCGGCGACGAGCGGCACGTCGGAGCGCGCGATCTGCTTCGACTGGTCCTCGGCGCCGGCGCGAGGCGGGTCGAAGACAACGCCGTCAAAGGCATTCAACTCCTTGAATGTCAGCGGCCTCCGGAACAGGTCGCGACGTTCGCCGGTCACCCGCTTCAGGCCGCTGGCGAAACGGAATGCCCGGTCGAGCGCCGCGAGTGCTGCCGCATCGCCTTCCACCGCATGAACCTCCGATCTTGCGGCTAGGCGCAGCGCGAAGCTGCCGCAGCCGGCGAAGAGATCGGCGACCTTTTTGGCGCGCGCGAAATGCTGGACGACAATGTTGGCCATCGCCTGTTCGGCAGCCTCGGTCGCCTGCAGGAAAGCGCCCGGAGGCACTGCGACGGCGACGCCACCAAACAGGACGACCGGTTTGTTTGGTTCGATAATGACCTCGCCGTCGACCGACAGCCTGGCTAGCCGCTCGGCGATGACGAAGTTGGAAGCGACGCGGCGCTGGTTCTCGCCGAGCTTGCCGGAATCGTGAACCGCGACATCGAGGCCGGAACCGGTCACCGTCACCGTCATGTGGAACGATTTGGTCGTGGTGCAGATCAGTCCGGCAAGCATCCTCAAACGGTCGAGCGCAGCGACGATCTGCGGCGCCGAGATCGGGCATTCCTCGATCGAGATGATCTCGGATGACAGCGCGCGAACGAAGCCGAACTGCATTCCCGCCTCGCTCCGCCGGGCGGTGAAGACGACACGGCGGCGTGTGTGCGGCGCGCACGGCACCAGCGCCCCGACATCGCAAGCGATGCCCTTGCTCTTCAGCGCATGCACGACCTTTTCGCGCTTCCACCGGTGATAGGCTTCAGTCTCGAGATGCTGGACGGCGCAGCCGCCGCACGCGCCGAAATGCCGGCACGGCGGATCGACCCGCAACGGCGAAGCCTCAAGGACCGACATCAAGGTGGCGCGATCTTTCTCCCGCGCGGCGGTGACGACCTCTCCCGACAGCGCGAACGGAATGAAAACCTCGCCGGTTTCCGTCTCGGCGATGCCGTCGCCCTGCGAGCCCAACCTTGCGATCGTGAAACGGGTGCTCATCGCCTCTGGGTCTCGACGTCCTTGATGCCGCCGAGCAGGAACTCGCGGTTGCCGTCGCCGCCCTCTATCGGTGACAGATGAAGCCCCAGCGAGCGCCAGCCGGGAATGGCATCGAGCCAGTCCTGCATCAGGCCGGCAATGCGCGCCGCATCATAGGGGTCCTTCAGCAGGCCGCCCTTGCCGATCGCCTCGCGGCCGGCCTCGAATTGCGGCTTGACCAGAAACACAGCTTTTGCGCCATTCCTGGCCAAGGCAAGCGCCGGCGGCAGCGCCAGTTTCAGCGATATGAAGCTGACATCCGAGACGATGAAATCCGGCACACGGCCGCCGAGATCGGCGGCCGATAGTTCGCGCGCATTCAGGCCTTCAATTACCGTCACGCGCGGATCGCCGGCAATGTCGGAGTGCATCTGGCCGTGCCCGACATCGATCGCCGTGACATGCGCCGCGCCGCGTTCGAGCAGCACCTGCGTAAAGCCGCCGGTCGAGGCGCCGACATCGAGCGCTTCGTTGCCGGTGGGGTCGAGGGCGAAATGGTCGAGACCAGCCTTCAGCTTCAGTGCAGCGCGCGACACGTAACCTTGCGCCGGATCGTCAACGACGATGTTGCACTCAGGCAGAACGGCCTGGCCCGGCTTGAGGGCGACGATGCCATCGACCGTCACGGTGCCGCGCTCGACCGCGTCGCGGGCACGCGAGCGGCTGGCAAACAGGCCGCGCTGGACGAGCAATTCGTCGAGCCGCTGGCGTATGCTGGCTGGCGGAAGGGAAGTCATCGGCCTTCATGGCGAAAGCCAACGATGATGGCAAGGAATTTGGCGATCAGACAAGGCATAGTTGGAAAGGCGGTGAGCGCATCAAGCCGCTGCGCTGTTTGTCGAGCCTCGCACGAGACCCGACGCAATGCTAAGAAAGAGATGCCGTTTAGCCGTCGAAACGTGGAGGAGGAACATGCTGACGGGAACCTGCCACTGCGGCGCAGCCCACTGGACCCTGGAGGGCGATCCCGGTTCGATCACTGCCTGCAATTGCACACTTTG
Source organism: Mesorhizobium sp. M0816 (assembly GCF_040320005.1). NCBI lineage: Bacteria > Pseudomonadati > Pseudomonadota > Alphaproteobacteria > Hyphomicrobiales > Phyllobacteriaceae > Mesorhizobium > Mesorhizobium sp. M0816. The sequence goes on from NZ_JAMYOT010000001.1 coordinate 204,461, forward strand.
CCGTCGCTACGGCACGCTCTGGGCTTACGACTATGTCGACGAACGCATCCGCCTTGCCGGGCCCGTAAGCGCCTATCGGCGCGTCGGAAAGGCTCATCCTTCGCTTGAGATTCTCTTCTGCCCAACCTGCGCTTGCGTCCTGGCCTGGCGCGGTTTGCATCCCGAGGCGGCTGGGCGCTACCGCATCGCCGTCAATGTGAGGCTTGCGCCGCCCGAGGCCGTCGCCGATCTCCCGATCGACCATTTCGAGGGTCTCGATACATTCGAGGATTTGCCGAGAGATGGTCGCTGTGTGCGGGACATGTGGTTCTAGTTTCTAGAGTCTCTTCGGGATCATGCTTTAGAATATGGTCCGCGAAACCCGCCGTTCGACGGCCGGCGTCAGACCGTCGCTGCTGTCGCCGGACACCTGTGTGCGCGCCGGTCAGCGGAACTGGACGCCTTCGGCAAGGTATCGGGCACGACGACGAATTGCGGCGCCTGCTTGTAGGAGAAGCCGCCACGGATTTCGCCGATCTTGCCGGCGACGACGCCCATCACCGCCTCTTCGAGTTTGCGGTCGTAGCGCGTTTCGGCTGTAGCCGACAAGACGAAGATGGCCGCAAGCGCGATGCCGCCCAAAAGCGATCTCATTGGTCTGCTTTCCCCTGCCTGTTGCCTTCTAGCAGGGCAGCGTTGAAGAACGGCCAAAGGACACGGTAAGCAAATCGCCAAACGGCAGCGTAAACAGCATGTTACGATTGTTCGCCGGTAATTTGATTCAAGCGTTTGAGATATTGATTCAGACTAGCATCTTGCAGCCAAGTTGAATCGCGTCGGCGTCGCGGGAATGCGTCTAAAAGCTAGGCGCGCTGGGCCTGCGCGGTATGCCCCAGCGCCACGAACACGGTGCGCACGATGCCGGCGCTGTCCAGCCCGGCATCGGCATACATCTTTTCCGGCTTGGCATGGTCGACAAATGTATCGGGCAGCACCAGCGGGCGCACCTTCAGGCCGCTCTCCAGCAGCCCTTCATGGGCCAGGAACTGCAGCACATGGCTGGCGAAGCCGCCGACCGCGCCCTCTTCCACCGTCACCAGTATCTCGTGTGAACGGGCCAGCCGCCGGATCAGGTCCTCGTCGAGCGGCTTGGCAAAACGGGCATCGGCGACCGTGGTCGAAAGCCCGGCCGCGCCAAGCTCCTCGGCCGCGGCCAGGCAATCCTGCAGCCTGGTGCCGAAGGAAAGCAGCGCAACCTTGGTGCCTTCCCTGACGATCCGGCCCTTGCCGATCTCCAATACCGAGCCGCGTTGCGGCATCTCGACACCAACGCCGTTACCGCGCGGGTAGCGGAAGGCGATCGGGCCGTCATCGTAGCTTGCGGCGGTGCGTACCATGTGGCGCAGCTCGGCCTCATCGGCCGCGGCCATGACGACGAAACCGGGCAGCGTCGCCAGGAAGGTCGTGTCGAAGGCGCCGCAATGGGTGGCACCATCGGCGCCGACGAAGCCGGCGCGATCGATCGGAAAGCGCACCGGCAATTTCTGGATCGCCACGTCGTGGACGACCTGGTCGTAGGCGCGCTGCAGGAAGGTCGAGTAGATCGCCGCGAAAGGCTTGAAGCCTTCCGTGGCAAGGCCGGCGGCGAAGGTCACCGCATGTTGCTCGGCGATGCCGACATCGAAGGTCCTCGCCGGAAACGCTTCGCCGAACAGATCAAGCCCGGTGCCGTTCGGCATGGCGGCGGTGATGGCGACGATGCGGTCGTCCTCTCGGGCCTCCTGGATCAGGCTTTCGGCAAACACCTTGGTGTAGCTCGGCGCATTGGCGGGCGCCTTGGCCTGGGCGCCGGTGATGACGTCGAATTTGTTGACGCCATGATATTTGTCGGCCGCCGCCTCGGCCGGGGCGTAGCCCTTGCCCTTCTGGGTCACGACATGGATCAGCACCGGGCCGTCGGCATTGTCGCGGACGTTCTTCAGCACCGGGATCAGGTGCTCGAGGTTGTGACCGTCGATCGGGCCGATGTGGTAGAACCCCATTTCCTCGAACAACGTGCCGCCGGTGACGTAACCGCGCGCATGCTCGACCGCTCGCTTGATGGCGCGATCGGCGCGCTCGCCGAGATACGACGTCAGCTTCTTGCCGAAATCGCGCAAGCCCAGATAGGTCTTGCCCGACGCCAGACGGGCCAGATAGGCGCTCATTGCGCCGGTCGGCGGAGCGATCGACATATCGTTGTCGTTCAAGATGACGATCAGCCGGGCATCGAGTGCGCCGGCATTGTTCATCGCCTCATAGGCCATGCCGGCCGACATGGCGCCGTCGCCGATGACGGCAATGACATTGTTGCGGCCATCGGACAGATCGCGCGCCATCGCCATGCCGAGGCCGGCTGAAATCGAGGTTGAGGAGTGGGCTGCGCCGAACGGATCGTATTCGCTCTCGACGCGACGCGTGAAGCCGGACAGGCCGCCCTCCTGCCGCAGCGTGCGGATGCGGTCGCGGCGGCCGGTCAGGATCTTGTGCGGATAAGCCTGGTGGCCGACGTCCCAGATCAGCCGGTCGTCCGGCGTGTTGAAGACGTAGTGCAGCGCGACGGTCAGTTCGACGACGCCAAGGCCGGCGCCGAGGTGGCCGCCGGTGTGGGAAACGACGTCGATCAGTTCGGCGCGAAGCTCTGACGCCAGCTGCGGCAGGTCGCCTTCGGCAAGCGTGCGCAAATCGGCTGGGACGCGGACCTTGTCGAGAAGCGGCGTATCGGGCTTTGCGTTCACTGTTTGCGAGCCTGGTCAGATTTTCTGTTCATCGTGAAATATGCCGCTGGCCGGCGAATGTAAATGTGGCGGTAACGCGCATCAGCTTTCGGGCAGCGGGATGAACTCTTGCTCGTCTCCAGGAACGATATCGAAGCGGCCTGTCTTCCATTCTTCTTTCGCCTGCTCGATGCGTTCCTTTGAGGACGATACGAAATTCCACCAGATATAGCGTTTCGAACCGAGCGAGGCGCCGCCAAACAGCATGAAATGGGCGCCGCGTTCCGATGAGACAACGATTTCGTCGCCGGGCCGGAAGACCAGCAGCCGCTCGGCCGGGAAGCGGTCACCGGATATCGAAACCTCGCCTTCCAGCGTATAGATGGCGCGCTCCTCGGCATCGGCCGGGATTTTCACGCTGGCACCCGGCGCCAGCCTGAGATCGGCATAAAGCGTGTCCGAAGCGGTGGCGACCGGGGAGCGCAGTCCGGAAAACGCACCGATGATCACGCGGCCGCTAACGCCCTCCGCATCGATTTCGGGCAGGCGCAGGGCCGCGGTGTTCTCGAAGACCGGCGCGACTTCTTCCTTGCCGTCCGGCAGCGCCAGCCATGTCTGCAGGCCGGAAACCGACATCGGCGCGCCGCGCAGTTCTTCCGGCGTGCGCTCCGAATGGACGATGCCACGGCCGGCGGTCATCAAATTCACGTCGCCGGGCTGGATTACCATCTCGGTGCCGAGCGAATCGCGATGCCTGATCTTGCCGTCGAACAGGTAAGTCACCGTAGACAGGCCGATATGTGGGTGCGGACGCACGTCGAGCGCCTGGCCCGCTCGCAGAACGGCTGGACCCATGCGGTCGAAGAAGATGAAGGGTCCGACCAGCCGGCGCCTGGCCGTCGGCAAGGCGCGGCGAACCTGAAATCCGCCAATATCCTTGGCGTTCGGAATGACCATCAGCTCGATCTGATCGCTGGCGAAGGCATCGCCCATCTGCGGATCGTTTCCGGGAAAGAAGCTCACGCGGTCCCCTCAGGCGAAGCGAAGTGCAGATTTGGCTTTCGCCTTGGCCGCCACCTCTTCGCGATTGCGCGGATGCTGTGTCGTCTCGAGGCTGTCGAGCAATTCGCGCGCCGAGGCGGCAATGGCCTCGACGGCATGGTCGAACGCATGCTGGTTCTGTTTAGACGGCCGCGTCGTTCCGCTCAGCTTGCGGGCAAACTGAAGTGCGGCATCGCGGACCTCGTCATTGGTTGCCGGCGGATCGAAATTGAACAGGGTCTTGATGTTTCTGCACATCCTTCGCAATCTCCTCTCGTCCTGGAGCCGTTTCAAACGGGATGAGTTTTATCCTCAATCGTGATGATGTCCAAAGCCGGTAAGCAAAATTGTCGTTCGAGGCCGCGCCTCAATCCGCGTCCAACGGCTCTGTCCCCACCGGCTTGCCGTCACGCGACAGCCTGATTTTCTCGACCTTGTCCTCGGCCGCCTTCAGCAGCCGGTCGCAATGCGCCTTCAGCGCCTCGCCGCGCTCGTAGATGCGGATCGACTGGTCGAGCGGCACGTCGCCGCGCTCCAGATCGTCGACGATCCTCTCCAGCGCCTCGAGCGCCTGCTCGAAGCTCATCGCCTTGACGTCCTCGTTGGTCTCACCAGCCATCGTCTATCCCTTCATCAGCCGCCCGACATGGGCGGCGACTGAAAATGCCAATCCCTGCAGATCGTAGCCGCCCTCGAGCACGCTGACGAGCCGGTTGCGGCTATGGCGCCCGGCTCGTTCGAGCAACTGGCCGGTCGCCCAGTCGAAATCATCCTCGGTCAGGTTGATCTCGGCCAGCGGATCGCGGTGGTGGGCATCGAAACCGGCGGAGATGATGATGAGGTCGGGCGCAAAATTGTCGAGCGCCGGCAGGATGCGCGACAGAAAGGCGTCGCGGAAACTATCGCTGCCGCTCTGCGGCGCCAGCGGAGCGTTGACGATGTTGCCGGCGCCGGTTTCGCTCACGGCCCCGGTTCCCGGGTAAAGCGGCATCTGGTGTGTCGAGCAATAGAGCACCGATGGATCGTCCCAGAAAATGTCCTGCGTGCCGTTGCCGTGATGCACATCCCAGTCGACGACGGCGACGCGGTCGGCGCCATGGTTCTTCTGCGCGTAGCGTGCCGCGATCGCGGCGGTGTTGAACAGGCAAAAACCCATGGAGGTGGTCTTTTCGGCATGATGGCCGGGCGGCCGTGCGGCGACGAAGACGTTTTCGGCACGGTCGGTGAAGACGTCGTCGACCGCGGCGTTGGCTGCGCCGATCGCGGTCACGGCCGCCTGCCAGCTCTTTGGGCTGGCGGTGGTATCGGCGTCGATACGGGCGATGCCGGTGTCCGGTATCGCTGCGCGGACACGTTCGACGAATTCGGGCGGATGCGCGTAGAGGATGGTTGCCTCGTCGCCTTCGGGCGCCTGGACGCGATCGAGCGCCGCGAAGGCCTCGTCGTCAAGCACACGCTCTATGGCGCGCAAACGGTCCGGCCGCTCCGGATGACCGGGCGGTGTTATGTGCTCGAGGAAAATCGGGTGGGTGTAAAGTCTCGTGACCATGCCCCGATATAGGCGCGCCTCGCCGCTTTGGCCATGTTTTCGCGCGCTGGTGAGGCGATGTTCAACAGGGTTTAGGCAACCGGCGTCGGCTGAACCCACCGCGAGCCGCCTGGGATCGGCGAAAAGAATGATCTCAGGCCGGTGATCGGTCAATCTGGGGCTGCTTCGCTGACGATCGATCAGGCTTAGGCAGCTTGCCGGTGCGATTGAGCAGCCCTTCCAGAAGAACCTTGAACGCCTTCACTGCCTTCTTCGACGTCGCTTCGGGATCGTTCGAATTTGCGATCCACTGCGCCGCATGCAACGAGGCGCCGCTGACCAGCCTTGCCGCGGCTTCGGGATCGACGGCGAGAATTGTCCCCTCGTCGCTCAGTCTTTGCAGGCTCTCTGTCATCGAGCGGATGCATGTGCTCTGGCTTGGCCATTGCGATGGATCGCCGAGCACCGCCGGCCCGTCACGAAGCACGATACGCTGGATCTCCGGCTCCAGCGCCATCTCGATATAGGCGGTGCATTCGTCGACAAAGCCCTGCCAGAGATTGTCCGGCTTGGCCGAAACGACCTTCAGCCGGGCTGCCATTTCGGCGTCGATCTCGGCGATAACCGCCTGGAGTAGGCCCTTCTTGTCTCCGAAATGATGATAGAGCGCACCGCGCGTCAGCCCGGCCGATGCCGTGAAATCGTCCATCGAGGCTTCGGCATAGCCGAGCGTGCCGAAGGCCTGGCGCGCCGCCCCGATCAGCTTGGCGCGGGTTTCGGCAATCATCTCCTTGCGTGGTCTATGCATGCTCTGGCCCTATTAACATACGTCTCGTATGCCAATTGACATACGCCGCGTATGATCTATTTAAACTCATACGCCACGTATGTAATCGCCGAACCGGCCGTTGTCGAGGAGCCAGACCATGCAAAATCCCTATTCCCAGATCTTTCGCGCGCCCGGCGCCAAGGGCTTTGCCGCCGCCGGCTTCGCTGCCCGGCTGCCGATCGCCATGGCTCCGATCGGGATCGTCGCGATGCTGTCGCAGACCGATGGCGAATACTGGCTGGCCGGCGCCGTCTCCGCGACATATGCGCTGGCCAACGCTTTCGTCGCCCCGCAGGTATCACGGCTGGTGGACCGCCTCGGCCAGACGCGGATTGTGGTGCCGACCACTGTGATTTCCACGCTCGCTTTCGCGATCCTGATTGCGGCGGCCAATCAGCATTGGCCGATATGGACGCTATTCGTCTCGGCGCTGCTCGCCGCCGTCATGCCCAGCATCCCGGCAATGGTGCGCGCACGCTGGACCGAGATTTTTCGCAACCGCCCCGAGCTGAACACGGCGTTCGCCTTCGAGTCGGCGGCGGACGAACTGGTGTACATAGCCGGCGCATCGCTGTCGGTAGGGCTGAGCGTCGCGCTTTTCCCGGAAGCGGGAGTGCTCGCGAGCACATTGTTCCTCGCCTTCGGTTCGACGGCCTTCATCCTGCAGCGCTCGACCGAACCGCGAGCCCGACCGGTGGAACATGGTTCAGGCGGCTCGGCAATCCGCCTGCGGCCGGTCCAGATCATCACCTTGGCCCTGATCTTCATCGGCGCGACCTTCGCCACCACGGAGGTGAGCACGGTGGCGATCACCAAGGAGCTTGCCCAGCCGGGCGCCGCCAGCTTCGTCATCGGCGTCTACGCGCTTGGATCGTTTGTCGTCGGCATCATCATCGGCGCCCTGAACCTGAAACTGCCGCTGCAGATTCAGCTTGCCATCGCAATCGCCATCATTGCGCTTACCACGCTGCCGCTGCTCGTCGCCGACACCGTGCCGCTGCTGGCACTGGCCGTCTTCGTCAGCGGCGTGGCGATCTCGCCGACCTTCATCACGGCATTCGGCCTGATCGAGCGGCGCGTGCCCGAGGCGGTGCTGACCGAAGGCGTGACCTGGGTGATGACCGGCATCGGCATCGGCATGGCGCTCGGCTCGTTCGCCGCCGGCTGGGTGGTGGACGCTTTCGGCGCGCATAACGGGTTCTGGGTATCGGTGGCATCGGGCACAATCGCGCTGGTCATCGTGCTCGCCGGCCAGCGCAGCCTTGTCGCGCCGGACTGCGACATGGCTGCATGCGACGCAGCCGCGGTCGCTGCGGAATAGTTTCCGGCGCGTCCGGTCCCGAGGCGGGGCCGGACGCATACCAGCATCGTGAGAATGGCCTAAAGAATCTCGGTCTTGGCGATGTGGATGCCAAAACCTTCGAGGCCGACATAATGGCGCTCGCGCGAGGCGATCAGATTGATCGAGGAAATGCCGAGATCCTTGAGGATTTGCGCGCCGAGGCCGATCTCGCGCCATTCGTTCTCGCGCCGGCGAGCCTCTTCATGATCCTCGCGGTCGCCGGCAGCCGGGCGCTTGCGCTCCTGATGGGCGACGCCGACCGAGCCTTCGCGCAGATAGACGATGACGCCGCGCTGGCGCTCGCCCATCGCCTTCATGATGGCGTCCAGCCGGTGGCTGGTGCCGAAGACGTCGCTGACCACGTCCTCGGAATGAAGGCGCACCGGCACCTCGACGCCGTCGCGGATATCGCCGAAGACGACCGCCACGTGATGCATGGAATCCCAGGGCAGCGTGTAGGTGAAGACCTGTGCCTTGCCGCCGGGCGTCTCGATGTCCGAACAGGCGACGCGCTCGACCAGCGTTTCCTTGCGTTGCCGGTAGGCGATTAGGTCGGCAACCGAAATCTGCTTCAACCCGTGCTTTTCCGCGAAGGCCTGCACCTGCGGGCCACGCATGACAGTGCCGTCATCATTGACCAGCTCGGAAATGACGCCGACCGGCGGCAGGCCGGCGAGCTTGCAGAGGTCGACAGCGGCCTCGGTATGGCCCGAACGCATCAGCACGCCGCCTTCGCGCGCGATCAGCGGAAAGATGTGGCCGGGGCGCACGAAATCGGACGCGCCGACATTGCCGTTGGCGAGATTGCGCACCGTCAGCGTGCGGTCGTCCGCCGAAATGCCCGTCGTGGTGCCGTGCTTGAAGTCGACGCTGACGGTAAAGGCAGTGGTGTGGGCGGAATCATTGTCGGCCACCATCGGCGACAGGTTGAGCCGCTTGGCTTCCTCGCGCGGCATCGGCGTGCAGACGATGCCTGACGTGTTGCGGACGATGAACGCCATCTTTTCCGGCGTGCAATGGACGGCGGCGACGATCAGGTCGCCCTCGTTCTCGCGTCCGTCATCGTCCATGACGACGACGATCTCGCCGCGCTCGAAGGCGCGCAGGGCTTCAACGATCTTCTTCTGGTCGTAAGGCATGGGTGCTCGCTTCGCTCGCAGGGAGTAGGGGAATAGGGCAGTACGGCAGTAGGGGAAAGCGAAAATGGCTGCCTGCCGGGCATTAACATAAACATACTGCCCTACTGCCCTACTGCCCTACTCCCCTACTCCCCTACCTGTCTGTCCCCGATGACGCAGATAATGATCCGCAATGGCGCAGGCAACCATCGCCTCGCCGATCGGCACGGCGCGGATGCCGACGCATGGATCGTGGCGGCCCTTGGTCATGATCTCGACGTCGTTGCCGTCCTTGTCGATCGACTTTCGCGGCGTCAGGATCGACGAGGTCGGCTTGACGGCGAAACGCGCGACGATCGCCTGGCCGGTCGAGATGCCGCCGAGGATGCCGCCGGCGTTGTTGGATAGGAAGACCGGCTTGCCGTCATTGCCCATGCGCATCTCATCGGCATTCTCCTCGCCGGTGATGCGGGCGGCCTCGAAACCGTTGCCGATCTCGACGCCCTTGACGGCGTTGATCGACATCAGGCCGGCGGCGATGTCCTGGTCGAGCTTGGCATAGATCGGCGCGCCAAGCCCCGCCGGAACGCCGTCGGCGACGATCTCGATGACCGCACCGACCGAGGAGCCCGCCTTGCGGATGCCGTCCAGATATTTGGTGAAGACGGCGACGGACGCCGGATCAGGCGTGAAGAACGGGTTTTCGGCGTCGCCGACGAAATTCCAGTTCCAATTGGCGCGATCGATCGATTTATCGCCCATCGACACCAGCGCGCCGCGCACCACCATGCCGGGCACGACCTTGCGGGCAAGCGCTCCGGCCGCCACCCGCGCCGCCGTCTCACGCGCCGAGGAGCGGCCGCCGCCGCGGTAATCGCGCAGGCCGTATTTGACCTCGTAAGTGTAGTCGGCATGGCCCGGCCGGAACTGGCGGGCGATGTCGCCATAGTCCTTGGAGCGCTGGTCGACGTTCTCGATCAGCATCGACACCGGCGTGCCGGTGGTGATCATCGTCTCGCCGTCCTCATCGAGGATGAAGCCGGACAGGACCTTGACCTCGTCAGGTTCGCGACGCTGCGTCACAAAACGTGACTGGCCGGGGCGGCGCTTGTCGAGTTCGGCCTGGATCTCGTCGCGGCTGAAGCGGATGCCTGGTGGACAGCCGTCGACGACGCAGCCCAGCGCCGGCCCATGGCTTTCGCCCCAGGTGGTGACGCGGAAAAGATGGCCGAACGTGTTGTGCGACATGGAACCAGCCCTGCCGGCGTCGAAGCCGGCTCAGCGCATGACCCCGAAAATCGGAGCGATTTTCGGAAAGGATCATGCACAAAATCAAAAGTGCTACAGCGTCCTTTGCGCGCCCAGGAGGACGCGCGGCGCTGTCGCCTGCCTTCTATTGGCGTTTTCCACAGTGGTCAAACTGTGATCCCGCGGATTTAGTTTTGACACATTCGATTGGTTTCTGCTCAGTTCTGTTCCGTTGGACCGAGCCGCTGTACCGGCAATGATTAAAGAGGACGATGATGCGTATCCTGATTGGCGCTGTTGCCGCCACGCTGTTGATTTCCACCGCCGCCTTCGCCGGCCAGACCGAAGGCCTGATCAAGAAGGTCGATAAGGATGCGCTGACGCTGACGCTGGACGACGGCAAGTCCTACAAGCTGAACGCCGAAACCGACCTCGATGCGCTGAAGCCAGGCATGGACATCGTCCTCGCCTACGACGTGACGAATGGCGAGAACGTCGTCACCGACATGGAACTGCCGGACACCGGATCGACGGAATAGGGCGCGTCGATATTCAGCTGAGGCCGGCCCGACCTGATCTCAACATAGGCTACGTCATCGGTCTCAAAGCCACTCCAGGCGCCGGCCGTCCAGCCTGAGCACGCGGTCCTGCGGCACTTCCATGCTGACCGCATCTTGTTCGGACATCCCCAGCACGAAGCGGAACAGCGCGCGCATGACGCCACCATGGGTCACGCAGACCGTCTGGCGATCGAGCGCGTCGAACCACGGCTTCACCCGTTCGAGCAGCATCTGGTAGCTTTCGGCGCCCTCGCCGGGCGGCTGGAAATTCCATTTATCGAGGCGGCGTCGCCTGGTCGAACCGGGATTGTTCGCCTCGAGTTCGGCAAAGGTGAAACCCTGCCAGTCGCCAAAGCTCAATTCTACGAGCAGCGGCTCGGTACGATAGGCGTGCGGATCGAGCTTCATCGCCGCGCGCAGGCGCTCCATCGTCTCGCGCGTGCGCCGCATCGGGCTGGCGACAAATTCGAAATCTTCGGGCTTGTCGATGAGTTCGGCCAGCCTGTGCCCGTTGCGGCTAGCCTGCTCGCGGCCGAGCTCGTTGAGGTCGGTATCGGCCTGCCCCTGCAGCCGGGCCTCGGCGTTCCACGCCGTCTGGCCGTGGCGCACGATATAGACGAGCGGGTACATCAGGTCTTCCGGAAGAGGTCAGGCGGTGGCGTCAGTCCTTGACCGTCGAAATATCCGGCGCGTCGACCGCCTTCATGCCGATGACATGATAGCCGGAATCGACATGATGGATCTCGCCGGTGACGCCGCGCGAAAGGTCGGACAGGAAATAGACGCCGGAATCGCCGACCTCCTCCTGCGTCACCGTCTGCTTCAACGGCGAATTGTATTCGTTCCACTTCAGGATATAGCGGAAATCGCCGATGCCGGATGCGGCAAGCGTCTTGATCGGGCCGGCGGAGATCGCGTTGACACGGATCTTCTTGGCGCCGAGGTCGACGGCCAGATAGCGCACGCTGGCCTCGAGTGCCGCCTTGGCGACACCCATGACGTTGTAGTGCGGCATCACCTTTTCCGCACCGTAATAGGTCAGCGTCAGCAGCGAGCCGCCGTCGGTCATCAGCGCCTCGGCGCGTTTGGCGATGGTGGTGAAGGAATAGACCGAAATATCCATGGTACGCAGGAAATTGTCGCGCGTCGTCTCGACATAGCGGCCGGTCAGCTCGTCCTTGTCGGAAAAGGCGATGGCGTGGACGAGGAAATCGAGCTTGCCCCAATGGCTGGCGATATCGGCGAACACCGCATCGAGGCTGGCCGGGTCGGTCACGTCACAATGGCCGGCGACATGCGCGCCCAGTTCCGCGGCAAGCGGCTCGACACGTTTCTTGAACGCCTCGCCCTGATAGGTCAGCGCGATCTCGGCGCCGTGGTCGACACAGGCCTTGGCGATGCCGTAAGCGATCGAGCGATTGTTGGCGATGCCAAGGATAAGGCCGCGCTTGCCGGCCATAAGGCCCCGTCCACCCGCCATGTCAGCGCTCTCCGCAAGGTTCTCTACTTTGTGGAGTGCCTATCGCACAGCCACAGTGCCCCTTCAAGCGTTCAAAGCGGACAGTTCGGGGGACAAAGCGGTTGCTCAACAGCGCCGCGCGTCGTTTGGGCGCGCAAAGGACGCTGTAGCGCCTTGACCTTGCGGTCGTGGGCCAGTGGAAAAATCCGACACTGGTATCGGTGTGGCACGGCGGAAGATGACCCTTTGGCGGAAGTTTCGTTGGCCAGCGGCCGAAGTCACGCTCATGACCCCGAGCCGACTTCCATACTTTGGGCCGTGGACGATCGCTTTGCGCCTCATCTCGGCCATTCAAGTTAGCTCGGCCATTGCCTTAAACCGGACATTATAGGCGACCGCGCCGGGGGCCGGCATCCGAAACCCTTCACAATAGCCGTGATTCCGGAAGCTTCTTAGAAGCGGCCACTTAAGATTAGGCGTCGCCTATTGCAGTCCGATGCGTCCCGTAGCCGACGAAAACGCGGATAAGAAGCTAAACCGCGCTGGAGATCACATCGAAGCCAGTCGACCTCCGCCTGGACAACGGCTCCCGATAAACAGTCCACGCACCGCCGGTATCCCGGCAGCGCCTGGGAAAATTTCAGCCATTGCTCGGTCAGGAAGACGCAGGTGTTCCGTCAGCACGCCCTTTATGATCGATCGTACGTCCGTCGTAGCAGCCAAGTCTGTTCCGCCATGAAGCAGGTCTCGAGCAAGACCGGGCCAGCGATTGCCTACTCGCCCGCCGGCAACGGCGCCACCCATTAACAAGGTGACACTCGCGACGCCGTGATCAGTGCCGCCGTCGGTGTTGGGCACCACGGAACGGCCGAACTCCGTGACCACCAGCACCGCCGTCCTGTTCCAGGCAGGCCCGGACGCTTGGGCAAATGCAATGAGGCCCCGCGCCAGCCCATTCAAACTCCGCGCCAGCCTTCCGAAGTCCGCTCCCTGCGCCACATGCGTGTCGAAGCCGGCCACCTCGAGCATCGCGATCCGCGGTCCGCCCGTAGCTGACAGGGCAAGCGCCGCGCTCCTGGCCGCGTCGCCGAAGCGAGCCGCGTCGCATGCGGCATGTTGTTCCAGCAGGCTTTCGCTGCCCTTTGCGCCGGACGGCCAAGTGCCCTCGGCGCAGAGGCGGACGAGGTCGAGCCGAGGATTGGCCAGCGCAAGATGGGCCAGCATGTCCATCGATCGATCGGCCGGTCTGGCCCGCCACACCGCCTTCTGCCGGCGCGACAGTACAGACGAAGCCCGGTCGAGCCATCCGGCGCTGCCGCCGTCAATATCGCCGTCGAACAGCGCCGCCTGGGCGGTCGCGTGGGACCGGCCCGCATCCGGAATGGCGGTCGCGGGCACGATGAGCAACTCGCCGCACGAGTAGTGGGGCAGCAGAGACCCGAGCGCCGGATGAAGCGCGAAGAGCCCGTCGAGCTTGAGCATCTCGGCGACGCCAGAGTTCGGGAAAGGCACGAGGGGCCCGCGCGCCGAGGCAAAATGCGGATCGCCGTAGGGCGGCACGGCAGCTAGTGCATCGAGTCCGCCACGCACGTGGACGAGCAGAAGGCGAGGATCTTCGTCCACAAGCGAGGCACCGGCCAGACGCACGCTACCGAACGCGGACGCCAAGGCCAAACCTTGCAGCGCTGCCCTTCGGGTCAGTTGCATTTAGGCTCGTCCGAACTTGGGTTCACCGGCGTACCCGCGGTCATATACCCTAGCAGATCCGTATTCGGGCTAAGACTTCCCGTTGTCAGAGCCTTGTTAGTCGGCTGCGCGTTGCGAACCAAAAGGCCGGCAAGTGCCGGGGCTGCGAAAGATGTGCCCGAACAGATGTTCCTCCGGAGCTTGCCGTTCTTTCGGCTCTTCCACAGTGACAGGACATTGACGCCCGGTTCGGCATAGGACGCGCCGAACGCCCCCCCGCGCCATAGCGTGTCGCACCAGGCGTTGCTGATGCCTTGGCATTTCCCAGGAGTTGCCACCTGAATATATTCGCTGTTGGAAGCCGAAGCGCTGTATATCGCTCCCACCTTGTTTCCTGTCGTCACAGGCGAAAAATAAGTCGCCGCATTGGCCGGGAAATAAGACTGTACCCAAGGGCCCTCTTCGTCTTCCCGGGGGTTGCCCGCAGCTACCACAACGCGCACCTGACGGTCGGCGATCTGATAAAGAAGGGCGTCGAGAAATTTAAGATCTTGCAACGTGCTTCCGCGTCTGGTGCTCTCCAGATATAATGCACCCCAACTCACGTTCAGAATATCCCCAGCGACCGCGTTGTCCCGAACATGGCGAAGCGCGAGAAGAGGCGGGCCGAAAATTTCGGTCTTCAGCTTACTGAAGGCCTTTACGATCTTGAGCGGGGCGTCGGGGCTGACACCAACCAGACCTATATACTGGTCGCCCTGCTTGACACGCTTTCCGCCGATAACTGCTGCCACCATCGTCCCGTGCCCTACCGTGTCGTCGAGGCTCGACACGGTCTGGCATGGGCTGCTCGTGCAATCGATGGCTTCCTGAACCTTGAGGAGCCCGGCGGTGACAACGTTCCAATCCACTCCGCTGTCGATGATCCATACGGTGGGCGATCCTGAAGCCACCGGCTGTGGTGACCCGACGACCCTGCAGACGCTGGGAGGGACAACGTCCGCAGTCGGCGAGATGCCCAGGAGTTCCGGCCCCTCGCAGGTGGCACCATCGAACAGGTTCACCACGAAAGGATCCGGCTCCTCATATCCTCTGGAGCGCAGCTCTTCGATCTCGCTCTCGGAAAAGGTCCCCGTCACGATGCTGATACCGATATCCGGCATGTCCACCGCTTCCAGCTTGCCCTTGCCTGCGATGAACTTGTTCAGCGCGCCGATATCCTTGCGTAACTCCGCCGCCCTGGCGATGTCGACGATGAAAGTCTTTTCGATGTCACCGCTGTCGGTTAAGCCCTCCTGGCCTGACGCTTCCGGTCTCCCTGTTCCGACAGCGGCGAGGAGACAGCCGAGCAACAGCACACGAAGTTGAGCAAGTATCATTCGTGCATCCTCCGGCTGTCGTTACTGATACCGCGAGGATCAGAATGCTCCCAATACGGCTTTCTGTCCATGAAAACATCGAGTCGATGCGAGCATGCCGCCTGCGCATTGCTTGCGACAGATGCAAAATGCGTTTAGGCTATTTGCATTGACCTCGGAGGGGAGCCTCGGCGATGCCCAGGGCAGAATTGAAGCCAGGTCGGCAAGTCCAAGAGATCGGCGCAGCGATCGTAGGGGTCTGGCTCAAGCTTTTGCCGGCCTCGTCACGTATCTTGTCCATGGATTCAACATATCCCCTAACAATTACCATTGATCGGCAGATTTTCGCCGTCGGTGATACTATCAGACTTCGGCCGGAAGCAGGCCGTGCCATCGGCAACATCAGGGTCCGGACCGCCGCCGCCGGTACAGCGCCACATTCGCAGACACTGACGATAGAAGATCTGAATGGGCAGCCCACAAAATACGAGGATGACCCTCTCGACGGGGGCGACGCAATCCCGGATGCTGCCGCCTATGCGGACCTGAAGCGTGATCTCAAAATGGTGCTGGAAGACATCGTGGAAACGGGAGTGTCTGTCGAAGTTCACGTGGACGAACCGAACTTGATCAATGTGGTGGTGCCCCAGGTGCCGAGGGGGGTCCTGACCCGCAGCGATCTGATCGATTATCTCCACGACTACCACAAATACGCCCAGGGCAGGCACTACCATGACGAGCTCGCCACGGCCGTGCTCTTCGGCTGCAGGTAGTCGCCAGTCCCTACTCGGGCAATCCCGCTTCCCGCATGCCGTTGAGCAGCGTGCTACGGTCTCCGTCCAGCTTGTAAGGTTCCTTGGTGGCGAACCGCCGCCCGGAGAACTCCGGTGCGCCACGCAGAACCAGAAACGTGTAGCTCTTCGCCTCTTGGCTTCGGCCAAGCAGGGCGTTCGCTGCAGCCAGATAGACCTTAACCCAGGTCGGCATGGTGGACGAGCGGCCAAGATCGACAACTGCCTTATCCGGACGGTGGGCAATGAAATGGGCAACACCGCGGAACGGCCAATACCATGAAGGCTCGTACAGGGGATCGAGCACTCGCGCCCGTTCGAACCAGTCCAAGGCACTTTGGGGCTCGCCGGCAAATGTTTGATAAGTCCCTTGATAGGAGACCTGCTCGGGATCGTGCGGATTGAGTTCGAGCGCGCGTGTGTATAGCTGAGATGCGACGTCGAAATCACGACGGTGGAGGAGCACCCAGCCCAGTATGTTCAGGCAGACTGGATCATTGGGGGAAAGCGCCACCGCTTTTTTGGCGATGTCATAAGCCTCGGCAAGCACCGCATCCGACGGCCCCATGTCGCGAAACCATTCAAGCTGCTTATAGTGGGCGAGCTTGGCGTACGCGCGCCCGTAGGATGGATCGAGCTCGATCGCTCGCTGATACCACTGTCGAGCCTCCATTTCGGCCGCGATGTCGCCCAGGGGCAGGGCATTGCCCCGGAGCACGCACTCATAGGCCGCGAGATTGGCAGGTGGTTTACGCCGCGCCTTCTCGGCGCCTGCGGCCGTAAGACGGCCGATAACGGTCCCGACGATCTTCCCGATCAGTTCGTCCTGGACATCGAAGATGTCCTGCTCGTCCCCGTCGTAGCGCTCGGCCCACAAGCACTCACCCGAGGTTGCGTCGACCAGCTCGCATGTAATGCGCATTCGCCGGCCCATGCGGCGGATCCCGCCTTCGATGACGAAATCCACGCCGTTATCCGCGACCAGGTCCACATCCTTGAGCCGCGTCGACGTATAATGGGACGCAACCGTAAGCTGAGTAAAGCGCGTCAGTTCCGTGACGATGTCTTCGGTGAAGCCGCCACTGAAATAGGGTTGGACGTCGCCCGCGCTCTTGAACGGGCGAACGAGGATGGAGGGCTTGCTCGGACCAGCCACCTGCGCAGTCGATGCAGGTGGCAGCCCTTTGGGCTTTTGGAACAACGAGTATACGGGAATCGGGCGTGGAATGTTCTTGAGATGCTGTTCGCCGCAATATTCAAACGGAAGATTAAATTTGTCGCGAACTTCGTCGTGTACCTTTCCGGAAAGGCAGATACCGCCCGGGCTGGCGAACTGTTCCAGGCGCGCGGCTATGTTGACGGTATCTCCAAACACATCGCCATCGGTATCGACAATAATATCACCGAAGTTGATCCCAATCCGGAGAAAAATTTCCTGGCTGGCCTTCCCCGAAGACTGGCCGACAAGCAGTTCCTGGACTTCCACTGCTGACTGCACGGCTCCGAAAGCGCTTGGAAACTCGGCGAGCATCCCGTCTCCGGTCGTTCTCACAACCCGTCCCCGGTGCTGCGTGATCCTAGGCTCTATTTCGTCCTGCATGAGATGTTTGACGAGCGCGAAGGTGCGCTCTTCGTCGCGGGCCATCAGCGACGAGTAACCGACCATGTCAGCAGCCAGGATAGCCGTCAGACGTCGCTGAAGATTGCTGTCGCCCGCGTTCATTCTCTCCCTCGGCGGGTTATATTATGTTCGACGTCGGCTTGACGATATCAAAGCGTCTCGCAGGAGTTTGCATCATACTCCAGTGCGTGTCAGCGTGCGAATGAGCAATTGGTGCCGATACTGTAGAGGATTGAACATGTGAGGGCCGTGCTTGGGTGAAGGGTCCATAATGCCGGAGCGGCGGGCGTCCGAGGCAGGGGCCGGCGGGTCAAGCCTGGTTTACGGCCCCATCGTGATCACCGATCCCACGCTCAGATGCCCGATCACGGTCGCGGTCGGCCCCGTCCGAGGGGCCAGACCTTCTCGTTTTGTGTCAGGGTGGGGCAACACCACCCAGGAGGCGGCAACCGCCTGCGGGTATGAGGCCGATGAAACCTATTTCGCCCAGATGATCCCTCATGAGCGACTCTCACGCGCCCGCGCCGGCGAATTGCGCGGGCGCGTGATCGAGCCGCCTGCACTCACACTTTTCAGTGATGCGCAGTATTGCGAGCGGCTGCATTGGAACAAAAACGTCGATGATAGCCGCGCGGTCCCGATCCGCTGGCGCAGGTCGCAGCCGCTGGACTGGATCCGGAGCGATCCGCGCTTCAGCACGAGCGAGGCCTGGGTGCCTGCGGGATTGTGCTTTCTCGGGTATCCCAACGATGAGTCATCAGGTCTGCCCCCGGCGGACTCCAATGGTCTTGCGAGGGGATCGAGCATAGAGGACGCGGTCGTGCGCGGCTTCTGCGAAGTCGTGGAGCGCGATGCAACAGCCATATGGTGGTACAATCGGCTGGTTCTGCCTCGGATAGACCTGACTTCGCTGTCGGATGGACTGGCGTCCCAGTACGCCGATTGGCTGCTGACGCAGAACCGCGAATTGCGGCTTCTGCTCCTGACGCTTGACCTGCCCATCCCCATTGTCGCTGCAATTTCTCATCACGTGGGCGGTGACGCGATTGCGTTCGGATTCGCGGCCGGACGATCCATGTCGGAGGCGGCCCGGCGCGCGGTGGGGGAACTTGCAGAATGTGAGGCGAACCTTACCCTGCTCAAACGGAACGCCGATACGTCCGGCACGGCGGCCTTCACCCCCGGCGCGCTGCACCTCTATCGGTGGCACATGGACGAGAACATTCATCGCCTTCCTCACCTTTCCGGCAATTCAGCAGTTCAGGCCTCGTCGGCCGAGTTGCGACTGGATTGGAACTATTGCCTCGACATCTGCCACGAGCAGGAACTTGAGATCTTCGCGGTCAACCTGACGCACAACGCCGAATCGCCTGTTGCACGAGTGTTTGTACCTGGACTTCGTCCTACCAAGCCCCGGTTGGGCGGCGGCAGGCTCTATGATGTTCCTGTGCGCCTAGGTTTGAAGCCATCAGTTTCCCAGGCCATCAACGAGGTTCCCTTTCCATTGTGATCCGGATGGTCGCGGGCATGCCCACCCCGGAGTGCCCGCTTTACACACACGGCATTAAGCGCCAGCCTTTTCGACCGTCAGCCCTTTCTACGGCGCATCAGCGCCTCGAGCTCGGCGTCGCCGCCTTCCGGTAGCATCAGCCGCACGTGTGCGTAGAGGTCGCCGTGACCGCCGGCCTTTTCCGGTAGGCCCCTGCCCTTCAGCCGCAGAACCTTGTCCGAGCTCGACCAAGGGGGGACGTTGACCGCAATCCTGCCGGTCGGGGTTTCGACCGCCACCTTGGCGCCATGCACCGCATCGGCCAGTTCCACCGGCAGGTCGACATGCAGGTCGCGGCCCTCGACGCGGTAGCGCGGGTGCCGGCGGAAACGGATTTTAACCAGCGCATCGCCCGGCTGCCCCGGTCCTTGCTCACCCTGGCCTTTCAACCGGATGGTCTGGCCGTCCTCGACATAGGCCGGCAACTTGACCGCCATCTTGCGGCCGTCGGGGAACATCGCCGTCACCTTCTCCGCGGTGGCGGCCTCCTCGATGGTGACGTCCAGCGTCACGTTGAGATCGGCGGCGGTCGGGGCCTGACGGCGGCCGCCGGTGCCGGCGCCGCGCTGCTGGCTGAAAGCATCGCCGAAGATCTGGCTGAAGATGTCGCTGTTGCCGTCGAACGGATCGCCGCCGGGACGGCCCGTGCGGAATTCGAAATGCGCGCCGCCCGGCCCTTGCTGCCGGCGGAAACCGGCGAAAGGATCGGCGCCGCCGGCCGCGCCTTCGAAACCCTGGAAACGCTGTTTGCCGTCGGCGTCGATCTCGCCGCGATCGAATGCCGCCCGGTTCTTCTCGTCGCCGACGATCTCGTAAGCCTGGTTGGCGGCGGCAAAACGGTCCTTCGCCTTGGGATCATCCGGATTCTGGTCCGGATGATACTTCTTGGCGAGCTTCCGGTATGCGGATTTTATGTCCTTGGCCGATGCGTTCTTGGCAACGCCCAGCACCTCATAGGGGTCGCGCATGCTTACTGCCCTGGAGAAGGAGTGAGTCCATAATCGCCTCCTATATGCGCTCGCATAGGAAGGAATTCCAGTGGCTTACCACCATGTTGCCGGCGGAAAATCAGAGCGCCTTGAAGTCCTGTATGCGCCAGATGCTGCCGCCGGCCAGGCATATTTCGCCTTTGAACAGCGCGACGCCGTCGAAGCTTTCGCGCGATGCGGTGAAGCGACGACATGTCTCGCCGTTAGCCCTGAATTCCGCCAGCTCGGTGATGGAGCCGCGCGAGCCGGTGTCGGCATTCGCCCAGCGAACGGCCTGCCCAGCCAGTTGCTCGACGTCAGCGGAGGACACGGCGTTGCGGATCGTGGCCTGATCGGAGGCGCGGTCTTGATCGAGCGACATGACTGAGGCCGGCGTGCTCGAGGTCAGTATCGAGCGGTCGACCTCCGCCTGCTCCAGGCTGAAGCCGCCGCCGCCACAGGCGGCAAGCGGCAGGATGATTGTCACGATCATGGCTTTGGCGCTGGCCGAAGCGATAACGCTCCATTGCCCACTGTCAAAAGCTTGCGCGATACGCGACAATCGGCAATCTCCCCAGCCGGCGACAAATTTGGGAAAACTATGAGCGAAACCGGGTTAACAAGCGGTGACTTTACCGAGGCGGCGGAGCCGTTCCGGCTCTTTGCGGCGTGGCTCGACGACGCGACGAAGAGCGAGATCAACGACCCCAACAGCGTGGCGCTGGCGACCGTTGATGCCGAAGGCATGCCGAATGTCCGTATGGTGCTGCTTAAGGGCTTCGACGAGGGCGGCTTTGTCTTCTACACGAACTTCGAGAGCGCCAAGGGCCGTGAGATTCTTGGCAGCATGAAAGCGGCGATGTGCTTCCACTGGAAATCGCTGCGCCGGCAGGTGCGAGCGCGCGGCCCGGTGGAGATCGTCACCGACGCCGAAGCCGACGCCTATTACGCGACGCGTCCGCGCGGCAGCCGGATCGGCGCCTGGGCCTCCAAACAGTCGCGGCCGCTGGAGAGCCGCTTCGCGCTGGAAAAGGCGGTCGCCGAATATACGGCGCGCCATGCGATCGGCGAGATCCCGCGGCCAAAACACTGGTCAGGCTTCCGCATCGTGCCGCAGACCATCGAGTTCTGGCACGACCGTCCGTTCCGGCTGCACGACCGTGTGGTGTTTTCGCGCAACGCCGAGGGCGGTTGGGACAAGGTGAGGCTTTATCCGTAGGGCACGACGGTGGAGCGCCGATCTCCCCCACAAGGGGGACATCGGCAGCTTCCGCACCGGCGCCCATTTTTTCAGCCCTTCTTCCTGGTCATGAAGGCGGCCAAGGCCGGGCCGCTTCTGCCGGATTTCCAATTCCCACTATCACGATCTCGTGTGCGTGAAACGTTCCAGCTTGCCGGAACGAACCAGGGAAGGGCTCAACGCGCCGCTGGCGCAAATTCAGGAGGAAGCAATGCATTCACTCAGGTTGGTCACGATGGCCGGTCTTGCCTGCCTTTTCGCTTCGCAAGCCTTTGCGGAGGACGCGATGGGGACAATGACGGTGATGAAGGGTGGGGAGGTCATGGCGATCATGCCCGATGGGCATATGGGCACCATGATGCCCGACGCGAAGATGAGCGCCGAAATGATGAAAATGGCGAAACCGATCAAGCATTGCATGATGTTGATGACCGACGCCAAAGGCAAGACATTCATGATCGACACGTCTTCGCCAAAGGCCCAGGCCGAATGTAAAAAAATGGCGATGTGACAAAGAGATCATGGCAAGAAAACCCGCCGGTTGCTGCCGGCGGGTCCACGGTGCGAGACAAGGCCAGAAGGTCTAGGCCTTCTTCCTGGTCATGAAGGCCGTCAAGGCTGCGCGGGCCTCGTCGGATTTGAGCCGCTCGCGGAAATGCTGGCTTTCCTGGCCGATGCGCTCGACAAGGGCGTCGCGCGAGCCGCGCATCAGGTCGCGCGCGATCTTCAGCGCTTGCGGCGGCTTGGCGGCGATCTGGCCCGCCGCCGCCAATACCGATGCTTCGAGTTCCCTCTCCTCGACCACCTCGTAGATCAGCCCGGCGGCCTTCGCCCTCTCGGCCGAAAAGCCCTCGCCGAGGCCAAGCAGCGCGAAGGCGCCTTGGCGGCCGAGGATCTGCGGCGCGAGCAGGCTCGAACCGGCCTCCGGCACAAGGCCGAGATCGACGAAGGGCGTCCGGAATATTGTGCGCGGCGTGGCGAAGGTCAGGTCGCAATGCAGGTTGAGCGTGGTGCCGATACCGACCGCAATGCCGTCGACGCCGGAAACCATCGGCTTCTCCGCTTTGGCCAGCGCCATCAGGAAATCCCAGACTTCGGTACCGCTTTCGCCGCCCGAGGCGACGACCATGAAATCGGCAAGGTCGTTACCGGACGAGAAGGCACCGGGCACGCCGAGAAAGACATGGACGCGGATCGCCGGATCGGCGTCGCCGCCGGCAAGAGCCGCCGACATCGTCGCGTACATGGCGCGGGTCAGGGCGTTCTTCTTGTCCGGACGGTTCATGCGGATGATCTGGATGGCACCCTGGCGTTCGACGAGGATGTGGTCTGTCACGGATTGGTCCTTTGTGAATTTCGGGCCTTGGTGAATTTCGGGCGTTGCGAACGTCAGGCTGAAATCAGCGCCTTGCCGGCAACGGCAAGGCTGTCGGCGCCGCCGACGACGCGCTCCTTCAGCGCGCCCACTTCGCCAAGCAGGTTCTCGGCGAAGAACCGGCAAAGCGCGATGCGGTTTTGGTCGGCAAGCGCGCCGCGCGCCAGATAGGCGCCGCCTGCGGCAAGCGAGATCAGCCTGAGATAGGGTGTGGCGCCGGCCAGCGCCTCGTCCGATCGGCCTTCGGCTTGCAGGTCTTGCAGGAATCGGCTCGCCTGTGACAGGTCGTCGAGCGCCTGGTCGAGGCGATCGGCGGTGCGGCCGAAGCCTTCAAGGTTCGACGCTCGCACCGCATCGGCGACGGCCTTGAGTTCGGCGATGTAGCCATGCACATGCCGGCCGCCGCCGAGCGGCAGCTTGCGCGTCACCAGATCGATCGCCTGGATGCCATTGGTGCCTTCGTAAATGGGCGCGATGCGCGCGTCGCGATAAAGTGCTGCGGCGCCTGTCTCCTCGATGAACCCCATGCCGCCATGCACCTGCAGCCCAAGCGAGGCGACCTCGACGCCGACATCGGTCGAAAAGGCCTTGGCCAGCGGCGTCAACAGATTGGCGCGCTCCTGCCAGTGCTTTGCATCTTCGCTCTGTGACGCGAGATCGATGGCGTGGGCGCAGGAATAGCAGATGGCACGGGCAATCTGGGTCAGCGCCTTCATGGTCAGAAGACTGCGCTGGATGTCGGGGTGATGCACGATCGGCGCCATGCCGGCACCGCGATAGCTCGCCGCTTTGCCTTGCCGGCGGTCGTTTGCATAGGCGAGCGCCTTCTGCGTCGCCGCCTCGGCGACCGCGACGCCCTGCATGCCGACGGCAAGGCGCGCATTGTTCATCATGGTGAACATGCAGGCGAGGCCCTTGTTCTCCTCGCCGACCAGCCAGCCGATCGCGCCGGGCCTGCTGCCTTCGAAGCCATCGCCATAGATCATGGTGCAGGTCGGCGAAGCGTGGATGCCCAGTTTGTGCTCCAGCCCGGAGCAGAAGACGTCGTTGCGCCTGCCCAGCGCGCCATCGTCTCCGACGAGGAATTTCGGCACCAGGAACAAAGACAGGCCGCGCGTGCCGACCGGCGCGTCCGGCAGCCGCGCCAGCACCAGATGGATGATGTTGTCGGTGAAATCGTGCTCGCCATAGGTGATGAATATCTTTTGCCCGAAGATGCGGTAGGTGCCGTCGCCGGCCGGTTCGGCGCGGGTTCGCAAGGCATTCAGGTCCGAGCCTGCCTGCGGCTCGGTCAGGTTCATGGTGCCCATCCATTCGCCGGAGACCAGTTTTTCCAGATATTTGACCTTGAGTGCCTTCGAGCCATGCTTGTCGAGTGCTTCGACCGCGGCCATGGTCAGCGTCGGGGCGATGCCGAACGCCATCGAGGCGGAGTTCCACATTTCGAGCGCGGCGACGCCGAGCATGGCCGGCAGCGCCTGGCCGCCATACGCTTCCGGCGCGGACAGCGCATTCCAGCCGCCGCCGATCCAGCGGCGATAAAGTTCCTTCCAGCCGGGCGGGGTAATGACGGCAGCGCCGTTGAGCACCGCGCCGTGCTGGTCGCCGACCGTGTAGAGCGGCGCCACCTCCTCGCTGGCGAAGCGGCCGGCCTCGGCCAGAATGGCGTCGACGAGGTCCTCACCGAGTTCGCCAAAGGTGTCGGCATCGAGCGCCGGCTTCAAGCCGGCGACATGCTTCAGGGTGAAGGCGATCTCCTCGACCGGTGCCCGATACATGGCGTTCGCTCCTCCTCAGCCCGGCCCTCCCCAGTCTGGCCCTCCCCAGTCTGGCAGGTCTACTTAAGACCTGTGCCGATGCAAAATCATCTGCTTTCGGAGTTCCCTGTCCATCTTCTTTTTACGTAAACGTCAAACTTTGTCACGCGGATTTTGCAATTGCTGGCTCGTATGCAAAATTACTTAGAGCCGGACGACGCACTTGATTTGTACGGCTAGTTCCCGTACAAGGCAGCATCAGGGGTGACGATAATGCCAAACCAACAGACCCGCACCGCCCGTCTCGAAGCCCGTATTTCGCCGGATATGCTGGACGTGGTGAAACGTGCCGCCGAAATCCAGGGCCGCAGCGTCAGCGACTTCGTGGTCGCCGCCGCTCAAGAGGCGGCGCAGCGTACTATCGAGAACACCACCATCATGCGTATCTCCGTCGAAGATCAGCGCGCCATGATGGAGGCGATTCTCAATCCGCCCGAGCCTAATGAGGCACTGCGCAAGGCTGCCGACGCCCACAAACGGCTGGTCGTCGAAACCCGGTGACTTTCGCCGTCATTATCGAACCGCTCGGCGGATCGCATGATCGCAAGGCGTTCAGCTGCGGGGTACCGGCGCTCGACCGCTACATTCGGGAGCAAGCCAGCCAGGATGTCAAACGCCGAGTCGGCAATTGCTTCGTTGCCGTGGATCGCGATGGCGGCGCGATCGCCGGATATTACACTTTGGCGGCCGAGCATACCGATCGCGTCCTTGCCTGACGAACAGACAAAACATCTGCCACGCTACCCGGTTCTGCCCGCGATATTGGTCGGCAGGCTGGCCGTCGATGCCGGATACCAGCGGCGGCGGGTCGGGTCGGCGCTGATCGTGGATGCGCTACGACGTAGCGTCAGCGCTGCCCCAGCAGCCTTCGCGTTGATTGTCGACGCCAAGGATGACCAGGCGGTCGCGTATTATCGCAGGCATGGCTTCACCTCGTTTCAGAGCCGCCCGGCATCACTGTTCCTGCCCATAGCAACAGCGTTGAAGCTATTTGGCTGACAATCGCAACCATCGCTTTGCTCTTGAGGAGCACCAAGGATCGCTTCGCCAGCGCTCCAACTCGCCCACTCGGCACCCGAAGCATTTCCTTAACCATGGCGGTTCAGGATTTGGCTTTGGCCAGCAAGGATCTGCTGTTTGAAAACGCCGGCGCGCCCCCTTGTCCGCTCAGCGCTTCTCCTTGTCGCGGCCGCAATGACCCTGATGCTGACGCCGGCAAAGGCCTCGGATTTCTCCGAACCGTGGAAGGATGCCGACAGGGCGCTGGTCGTCGACGCCTACGAATACAATTCCATCGACTGGACCAGGCTTGCCACCGACAAGCGTCTTGTCGGCTTCATCAACAAGGCATCCGACGGAATGCCGCCACCCTATTTCTGTTTCGGCGACGAGACCGAGACGCGGCTGTGCAAGACGCTTTGGAAGCGCCATGCGGTGGCGCGTGAGCTGTTCCAGACGCGCAAGGTTGTGGCCAAGGCGCTTGGCTTGAAATGGGGCGCCTATCACCTCGCCCGCCCCGGCAACCCGGTCGGCCAGGCCAATCATTTCATCGAGTTCGCCGAACCCGGGCCGGACGACCTGCTTGCCCTCGACATCGAGGACGACGACCCGGCGCAGTGGATGTCGCTGAACGACGCCGAAGAATTCGTCCGCCAGGTGCATCGGCGGCTCGGCCGCTTTCCGGTGCTCTACACCAATGGAACGACCGCCCGGCACATCGCCGACAACAGATACAAATACCAGCTGCTGTCGCGGCTGCCGCTGTGGTATGCGCGCTACAAGCCCGACATCGACGTGCATTTTCCGATGGGCAACTGGCAGGGTTATGCGCTCTGGCAGTTTTCGGCGCGAGCAAATTGCGGCCGGTTCCGCTGCCCTTACAGGGTCGCGGGCACACCCAACGATATCGACGTCAGCGTCGCGCCGATGAACGCCACGGAATTGCGCGCGCAGTGGCCGTTCGGCGGCCTGATCGACGTGCAGCCGGATTATCTCACCTCGATACCGGTGCCGCTCTCACGCGAAGCCGGGCTCGCCGGCGGCACCATCGCTTACGCTAGCGTGACGCCAGCAAGCTTCGAGGAGATGGTCGCGGTATTCAGGGCGCGCCTAGCCAGGTTCAGCAGCGGCTTTCAAATGCCTGCGGCGAAAGCGGCGCCGGGCCTTCCGCGCGGGATTGCCGAATATGTCGCCTGGACGCGAAACGAAAAGCGTGCGGCATCGGTGCCAGGATTTGTCTCCACCGCCGATGCGGTCAGCAGCGTCTCGACCGAATTCGATCACGGCTTGCGCTGAGGCCGAAGGCCCGCCCGAAGCATCAGTTCGCCTGCTCGCGCGCCACCGCCAGCCAGCCAATGTCGCGGCGGCAAAAGCCTTGCGGCCAGTCGATCCGGTCTAGCGCGGCGTAGGCCTTCTTCTGCGCCTCGCCGACGGTGCGGCCGGTCGCCGTGATGTTGAGCACGCGACCGCCATTGGCGACGAGTGCGCCGCCGTTGATGGCGGTGCCGGCGTGAAAGATCTCGACGCCGTCGCCTGCCGCTGCCTCGACGCCGCGGATGACCGAGCCCTTTTCCGGCGTGCCGGGATAGCCCCTGGCTGCCATCACCACGGTGAGCGCCGCCTCGTCGCGCCAGCGCACCGAAGTATGCGCCAGCTGGCCGTCGGCGGCTGCGTTGAGCAGGACGAGCAGATCGTCCTTCAGCCGCAGCATCAGCACCTGGCATTCCGGGTCGCCGAAACGGGTGTTGTATTCGATCAGCTTCGGCCCGCTGTCAGTGATCATCAGCCCGGCGAACAGCACGCCGGAAAACGGCGCGCCTGTTTCAGCCATGCCGCGCATGGTCGGCTCGACGATCTCGCGCATGGTTCGGTCGATCATCTCCGGCGTCATCACCGGGGCCGGCGAATAGGCGCCCATGCCGCCGGTGTTCGGGCCGGTGTCGCCGTCACTGAGGCGCTTATGGTCCTGCGCGGTACCGAAGGGCAGCGCGGTGGTGCCGTCGCACAGGCAGAAGAAACTTGCTTCTTCACCGACGAGAAACTCCTCGACCACCACTTCCGCCCCGGCCTGGCCGAAGGAGCCGTCGAAACAGGCCTCGAGCGCGGCCAGCGCCTGGTCAAGCGTCATGGCGACGGTGACGCCCTTGCCGGCAGCGAGGCCGTCGGCCTTGATGACGATCGGCGCACCCGTCTTCTCGACATAGGCCTTGGCCGAAGCCAGATCGCCGAAGCGGCCATAGGCGGCGGTCGGGATGCCGTATCTGGCGCAGAGATCCTTGGTGAAACCCTTTGATCCTTCCAGCCGTGCCGCCGCTTTTGACGGGCCGAAGACGCGGATGCCCTCGGCCCGCAGGTCGTTGGCAATGCCGGCGACCAGCGGCCCTTCCGGCCCGACCACGACGAGGTCTATTTCATTCTCGCGGCAAAACCGGACCACCGCTGCGTGATCCGCAATATCGACCCTCACCAGTTCGGCTTCGTGGCCGATGCCCGGATTGCCGGGCGCCGCGTAGAGTTTGGTCAGCAGCGGCGACGCCGCGATCTTCCAGGCCAGCGCATGCTCTCGTCCGCCGGAGCCGATCAGCAAAACACGCATGCCCAGATTCCTCGTCATTCCAAGACCAGGACTGCGCTATTGCGCCGCGCGCGACGGGTCAAGACATTTGGCTGCCGAAGCGCCGATTGCGCGTGGCGAGCGTGCGGGGGCTGCTTGACGCTTGACGGCATTCGCCTCTGCTGCCACTCCAGCAAAATGGAAACCGTCCAGTCGAAAGCGGCCCAGGGCCGCGTCGCCGATGCGCCGAGCGGCCACTGGGTCTATCGCGTGCTGCCGCGGGGGTTGTGGCCCTATGCGCAGCTTGCCCGGTGGGACCGGCCGATCGGCTGGCAATTGCTGCTGTGGCCATGCTGGTGGTCGGCTGCCCTTGCCGCGAGCGCCTATCCGCGTCCGGCGGATCCGCTGCTCTCGCTGCTGCCGTCGCCTTGGTATCTGCTGCTGTTTTTTCTTGGCGCGTTCGCCATGCGCGGTGCCGGCTGCACCTACAATGACCTGGTCGACGAGGACATCGACAACCAGGTGGAACGCACGCGCTCGCGGCCGCTGCCGGCCGGCAAGGTCACGCGCCGGCAGGCCTGGATGTTTGTTGTCGTGCAGGCACTGGGCGGCCTTGCCGTGCTTTTGCAGTTCAACAGCTTCGCCATCTCGCTCGGCATCGGCTCGCTGGGCATCGTCGCCGTCTACCCATTCATGAAGCGGTACACCAATTGGCCGCAACTCGTTCTCGGCCTTGCCTTTTCCTGGGGAGCGCTGATGGGATGGGCGGTCGAGTTCGGCGATCTCGATGGGCCGGCAATCATGCTCTATATCGGCTCGATCCTGTGGGTGATCGGCTACGACACGATCTATGCGCATCAGGACAAGGAAGACGACGCCATCGTCGGTGTGCGCTCGACGGCGCGCCTGTTCGGCGACAACACCAAAGCCTGGCTGGCCGGACTTTATGGCGGAGCGCTGGTCTGCTTCGCCATTGCTTTCGCCTCGGCACAGGCACCGGTGCCTGCACTCGCCGGGCTGATCGCCGCCGGCGCGCATATGGCACGGCAGATCGCCGTGCTCGACATCGACGATCCGGACCAGTGCCTGAGGCTGTTCAGATCGAACAACCAGGTCGGCTGGCTGATCTTCCTCGGCCTGATCGGCGGCGCGGTTTGGGTGGCGCTGAAGCCGCTGGTTTAGCGGCCTGTTCCCTTCTCCCCTTGTGGGAGAAGGTGGATTGGCGCGTAGCGCCAAGACGGTTGAGGGGTGTTGGAAGAAATGAGGCGTTGGCGTTCCCTGGAACACCCCTCATCCGACCGAGCTTCGCTCGGCCACCTTCTCCCACAAGGGGAGAAGGAAAGAAGGGCGGCGCAAGCCCGCCAAGCCCATGCTATTCCCGCGAAATGAGCTCCTCGCCGCCGATGACCAGCCTGAGGCCGAGATCGCCGGCGCGGCGGCGGGCGAGGAAGCGCGGGCGGCGCATGGTCGAGACGCGACCCTTGCGGCGCTCCTGCGCCGGCAGCGCCTTGATAGCAGCGCCGAGCGATTCTTCGAGCGTGCGGGCAATGCCGTCGGCCTCGATCAGCAGCATCGGCAGGCGGTAGGCATCGGCCCAGGCGCGCCAGTCAGCGGCGACATCGTCGAGATCGTCGGCCACCAGCAGCGGCACCGACAGCATCGGGTCATTGTGCAGAAGCTCAAGCGTCACTGTGACATTGCCATCCGGATCCTCCATGGCGCGGGCGGCGACGCCGCGAAACGCGTTGGCGGGCAGAGCGATGATCGCCGGCACGCCGCTCATCTCCAGCGTGCGGCGGATAACCGCGCCGCGCTGGTCGATGGTGAAGGTGACGTCGCCATAGTCGTCGCGCGTGGCGTAGCTCACCACCTGCGGCAGGCGGAATGGGTCGAGACGCATATTGCGGCCGGCCCAGACTGGCTTCAGTCCAGTGTTCATATCGTGCCTTTCCTGTTTCTCCTGAGAGCCGGTGTTTCCGGTTCTCCGGGCCGGTTTTCCCAGCCTCGTTTGTGGAGAAACATTAGCGCGGGCTTCTTATCCTCGCGCTTAAGAAAGTCGGTTAAATTTTGCTGATCCGGGGCAGATGGTTATCGGAATGCGAACCGGCGCAGGCCGGCGAAAGGATCAGATAACCTTACCCGGATTCATGATGCCGGCCGGGTCGAACGCGGCCTTCACCCTGCGCATCAGCTCGATCGCCATCGGCGGCGCCGTCGCGATCAATTCGTCCCGCTTCAACTGGCCGATGCCGTGCTCGGCTGAGATCGAGCCATGAAACGCGCGCACGACGTCGTGCACGGCCTTGTTCATGACGTGGTAAAGGCCGAGAAACGCCTCGTCATCGCCGTCGACCGGCCGGGAGATGTTATAGTGCAGATTGCCGTCGCCCATGTGGCCGAAGCAGACGACGCGCGCGCCGGGACTGACCGATTGCACGGCGCCGGCGGCCTTTTCAATGAAGGGCGGGATTGACGCCACCGGCACCGAGATGTCGTGCTTGATCGAGGCACCTTCCGGCTTCTGCGCCTCGGGCAGCACCTCGCGGAAATTCCAGAACGCATCGCCCTGGGCAATGCTTGCCGCGATTACCGCATCGCCGACGATCCCTTGCTCGAGGCCTGCCGAAAGCACCTCCTCGATCAGGGCCCTGGCATCGTCGGCCGAACGGCCCGACGATATCTGCATCAGCACATACCACGGCCAATCGCCGGCCAGCGGCCGCACCACGCCTTGTGCGTGGGCAAGCGTGAAGTCGTAGGGCCTCTGGCCGATCAGCTCGAAGGCGGTGAGCGCTGCCCCTGCACGATCCATCGCCAGGCTGAACAGCGACAGTGCCGCCTCCGGCGATGACAGGCCGGCAAACGCCACCTCGCGCCCCTTGGGCTTGGGGAACAGCTTGAGCACGGCGGCGGTGATGATGCCGAGCGTACCCTCGGCGCCGACGAACAGGTTCTTCAGATCGTAGCCGGTATTGTCCTTTTTCAGCTTGCGCAGATCGTCGAACACTTCACCGGTCGGCAGCACCACTTCGACGCCGAGGCAGAGCTCGCGCGCATTGCCGTAGGCAAGCACGCCGGTGCCGCCGGCGTTGGACGAGAGATTGCCGCCGATCTGGCAGGAGCCTTGCGCGGCAAGCGACAGCGGAAACAGCCGGTCGGCGGCATCGGCCGCTTCCTGCAGCGTCTGCAGGATGACGCCGGTTTCGACCGTCACCGTGTTGGACAGCGTATCGATTTCGCGGATGCGGTTCAGCCGCGACAGCGACAGCACGATCTCGCGGCCGGATGCGTCCGGCACCTGGGCGCCGACCAGCCCGGTGTTGCCGCTTTGCGGCACGATGGGCGTGCCGGTTTCGGTCGCCAGCCGCATGATGCTGCTGACCTCCTCGACGGTCCCCGGCCTCAGCACCAAAGCCGTCCTGCCGTGCCAAAGTCCGCGCCGCTCGGTGAGGTACGGTGCGATGTCCCGCTGATCGCGCAGCGCATATTTGTCGCCGACGATTGCCGCAAAGCGGGCGACGACGGCGGGGTCGAGATCGGGGGAAATGTCGTTCATGGGTGGAAACTATGGTGCTCAATCCATCTTGTCACGCGGGGCGATCTTGTCACGTGGGGCGGCGGCGCGCGAAAGCCGGTCATTGATCGCCTCGCCCAGCCCGTCGAACGGGATCGGCTCGACGGCGATGGTTTTGGCGCGACTGCTATCGAGATCCTGCAGATGAGCGAAGAGATTGCTTGCCGCCTCGCGCAGGTCGCCGGTCTCCGACAAATTGCGCAGGGCGGCTGCGTCGCGCCAGCCTTCGGCACGGCGGCGGCCGAAGGCCAGCAAGGCTTCGCCCGGTGCGACCTCCGCAGCATTGAGCCGCACCGCCGCACCTGGCGCATAGTGCGAGGCAAGCATGCCAGGTGCCTCGATGACCGAAGCGCCGCGCAGCAACTTTGACCCGGCCACCGCTTCGATCTCTTCGGCGGCAATGCCGCCCGGCCGCAGCAGCCGCAGCTTTCCAGCTTCGACCTTGACAATGGTCGATTCCAGCCCGACCGGCGTCGCGCCGCCATCGACCACAAGCTTGATCCGGGGACCGAGATCGGCGGCCACGGCCTCGGCCGTCGTGGCGCTGATCCTGCCCGAGGAATTGGCGCTTGGCGCCGCCAGCGCGCGGCCGAACCTGGCGATCAGCTCGCCGCCAAAGCCTTTCGGCATGCGCAGCGCGATCGTTTCCAGGCCGGCGGTGACCAGCGGATGAATGCCGTTGCCGGGCCGTTGCGGCAGCACCAACGTCAGCGGCCCCGGCCAGAATGCCTGCGCCAATCTTTCCGACAGCGGGTCGAACAGCGCGATGCGCTCGGCCATAGCCGGATCGGCTATATGGGCGATCAGCGGGTTGAAGCGAGGTCGGCCCTTGGCTTCGAAGATACGAGCCACGGCAACGCCATTGGTCGCGTCGCCGGCCAGCCCATAAACGGTCTCGGTCGGGATGGCGACGACATCGCCGCTCTCGAGCAGCGTCAACGCCCTTTCCATCGCCTCGCCGACGGCACGAATTTCAGCCACTGTCGTCACCTCACGGATGCGGGTGCCTAATACGCTGACGCCGGGCGAGCAAGCCCAGGCATTGGCGAATCGCAAATCGTTAAAATGCTATGTTTCCCCGCAAGCCGGCATCAACTGCCCTTGGCTAGGGTGCCGTCTCGTTGGGCAAGGGGAATTATCATGCTTTCGATGCGTATCCTTGGAGCGCTTGGTTTGGCGTTTATGGCCGGCACGGCACAGGCCTCGTCGCTGGTTTTTCTCGGGCAAACGACGGCGACGCCGTCGGTGGTAGGTGCCGGCGCGCTCGAGCGGGCGAAAACACCGTCGATCGTCGCGCTCGGCGAGAAGTTGCCTGACGTCAATGAAAACGTCACCGATGAAAAGGTCGCGGCGATCCCGAGCCAGCCGAACCATGGCTTCGCCGGAAGCCCGATGATCATTCGCGGCGGTATCGTCGGCGATGCCTTTGCAACGCCCGCGCCCAAAGCCGCGCCGGCCACCGCTGCCGCGCCCGCCGCGGACAGCAAGGCCGATCCAAAGGTCGCCAGCAAAACCCCTGAACCAGCTGCGCAGCAGCCTGCGCCGCTAGCAGCTCCCGACCAGCCCAAATAGCGCCTGAAGCAGCTCCGGAAGCCAGGGCCGCGCGAGAGCGCTTTTTTTCGCGGATGTCAGCCGGCTATCTTGGAGAAATCCGCGACCCGGTCGGTCGCCGCGCGGATGCGGGCGAGCAACGCCAGGCGATTGGCGCGCACCGCCTGGTCCTCATCGTTTACGAGGACTTTCTCAAAGAATGAATCAACCGGCTCGCGCAACACACTAAGCGCCAGCATGGCGGCGGAAAAGTCTTCGTTTTGAATTGCTTCGCCGGCTTGCCTCTCAGCCTGATTCACCGCCGCGAACAAGGTTTTTTCGGCGTCCTCCCGGAACAGAGCCGGCTCAACGCTGCTTGCGATCGCTGTCGCCTTCTTCTCTTCGGCAGCCACGATGTTGGCCGCGCGCTTGGTGCCGGCAAGCAGGTTCTTGCCGTCCTCGGTGTCGAGGAAGGAGCCGAGTGCTTCGACGCGGCGGACGATCTGCAGGAGATCGTCGTTCTGGCCAATCTCCCCCCTTGAGGGGGAGATGCCCGGTAGGGCAGAGGGGGGCGCGACAGAATGAGAGGCCGGCGGGACAGCGCCCCCCTCTGTCGGCTGCGCCGACATCTCCCCCTCAAGGGGGGAGATCGGGCGCGAGCCCGCCGCCAGCACCGCGTCGATCAGGTCATGCCGCGCGCCCTGATCGCGGAGATAGACTTTCAGGCGGTCGTGGAAGAAGGCGAGGAGGTTGTTGATCTCTTGCTGCTGCCTTTCTCCGGAACGCTCAAAGGTGTTGTTTGAGATTGCGGAATCGCGTTCGATGACGAGATCGGTAAGCGAATCTCCCCCGAGTTGCTGCTCTAGCTCCGCAGCAATTTCGAACTGTCGGTCGAGTTTGGGATCGCGTATGTGATCTGCAATATCTTTGGACGCGATATTGGCCACAGATTTCAGGGACAACCTAATCCCGTTCTCAATCAGTATCCTCGTTACCCCCAGCGCCGCCCTTCTCAGCGCGTAGGGGTCCTTCGATCCGGTTGGCTTTTCATCGATCGCCCAAAACCCGACCAGCGTATCGAGCTTGTCGGCAAGCGCCACGGCGACCGATACCGGATCGGTCGGCACGCGATCGGACGGGCCCTGCGGCTTGTAGTGCTCCTCGATCGCCGCGGCGACCGAAGGATGCTCGCCCTGCAGCAGCGCATATTTGCGGCCCATGAGGCCTTGCAGCTCGGGGAATTCGCCGACCACCTCGGTGGTGAGGTCGGCCTTGGCGAGCACGGCAGCGCGACGCGCCAGCGCGATAATCTCCCCCCTCGAGGGGGAGATGTCGCCGAAGGCGACAGAGGGGGTCGGCACGTCCTGACGCGACGCCCTATCGCGGACAGAGGATGCCGGCGATTCACGCGAAGCGACCCCCTCTGGCCTGCCGGCCATCTCCCCCTCGAGGGGGGAGATCGACTGCGCCACGATTGGCGCCAGTTCTTCCGCCAACCTGGCAATCCGCTCCACCCGCTCGCCTTGCGTGCCGAGCTTGGCGTGGAAGGTGACGCCGAGGTGGTCGAGGCGGGCCATGCGCTGGTCGAGCGGCTTTTTGAGATCAAGCCCGAACTTTTGCGCCGATGCCTGGAGCTGGTCGAGATCCGGCAGATCGCCCTGGTCGGTCTTCCAGAAATAGAGCGCGTCGGACAGGCGGGCACGCACCACCTTGCCGTTGCCATGGGCGATCTCCTTGCCGCCATCCTTGGCCTCGATGTTGGCGGTCAGGATGAAACGGTTGGAGAGCGGCGATTGGCTGATCTCCCCCCTTGAGGGGGAGATGGCCGGCAGGCCAGAGGGGGTCGGCACGACCTGACGCGACTCCCTATCGCGGACAGGGGATGCCGCCGATCCACGCGAGGCGACCCCCTCTGTCGCCTTCGGCGACATCTCCCCCTCGAGGGGGGAGATTTGGCGCGTCGTCACAAAACACTTCTGGTTGGCGCGGATGGTGAGCCTGATCACCTCGGCCGGAATGGCCAGAAAATCCTGCTCGAATTCGCCCATCAGCACGACCGGCCATTCGACGAGGCCCGACACTTCTTCCAGCAGCCCGTCGTCCTCGACAAGGTCGAGCCCGCTGGCGAAGGCGAGGTTCCTGGCATCGGCAAGAATGATCTCCTTGCGCCTGTCGGCATCGAGCACGACCTTGGCCGCCTCCAGCTTGGCGACATAATCGTCGAAGCGGCGCACCGTGATGGCGCCCGGCGCATGGAAACGGTGGCCGTAGGTGACATTGCCGGAGCGGATGCCGTCGATCTCGAAATCGACGACCACCGGCTCCTCGGTTTCTGGGCCGAAGGTGCACAGGATCGATTGCAGCGGCCGCACCCAGCGCAGCGAGCCGGGCTTGGCCGAAGCCGGCCCCCAGCGCATCGATTTCGGCCAGGGGAAGTTGCGGATGATGCCCGGCACCAGCTCGGCGATGATCTGCTCCGCCGGCCTGCCCGGCCTGGAAATATGGGCGACATAGAAGTCGCCCTTCTTCGGATCGGAATGAACATGCGCCTCGGCAATCGAGGCAAGGCCGGCCTTGCGCAGAAAACCTTGCACCGCCGGCTCGGGCGCCTTGGTCGAGGGCCCCTTGATCTCCTCGCTGATGTCCTTCGAGCGCGCGGTCAGGCCGCGAATGTCGAGCGTCAACCGGCGCGGCGTCCAATATTCGCGCGCCGCCTCATAGGTCAGCCCGGCTTCGACCAGGCCGTCGGTCAAAAGCTTTCGGAGGTCGCCGGCCGCCTTGCGCTGCATGCGAGCGGGGATTTCCTCGGAACGAAGTTCTAGAAGCAGGTCAGGCATTGAAAGAGCTCACGCGACAAAAACAGCCGCCGCTTCGCGGCGTCCTCCCCCATCGAGGCGGAGGTAAGCGGGGCATAGCAACTCGGTCGGCTGCTGTCACCCTTCCCAGCAAGATCGGGCCAGCACGATCAAGGCGTCCAACGGCGAGTTCCGAAAAAATTCAGCCTCCTGTCGGACACGCGCCGGTCCGCCCGTCCTTGGATCAAAGATTTCCATGAACCGAACGCAGCGCTGAAGCGACCAACGCTCAGGCAGAGAGCTATTGGCTGAACGAGCATGAAAACGGCATCGACATTCCTGCAAATCCTTGCGCTCAGCGCCTGTTTTACAGCGCAGGTGCATGGCACGTTCTCGATGCCCGGCGTCAGGCAAGCGCTGCGGACAATAGCCGGTGCAAGCAGCCAAGGCACGTTGCCAATCAGCGCCCCTGTCGAAATCGCCTGGAGCTAAGCCGCCATTCCGCCCGCCTGCGTCAGCAGAAACGCCTCGCCGCAGGCTTTGGCCAGATTGCGCACCCGCAAGATGTAACTCTGGCGCTCGGTGACCGAAATGACGCCGCGTGCGTCGAGCAGGTTGAAGACGTGGCTGGCCTTGATGCACTGGTCGTAGGCTGGGAAGACCATGCGGTGGAATCCCTCCCCCTTGAGGGGACCAGACAAGGTCTGGCCGGGAGGGGTCGCTCGTGCAGTGCTCGACGCCTGACCTGCGGTGCCTTCTGAGGCGACCCCCTCTGCCCGCTTCGCGGGCTCCCCCTCAAGGGGGAAGATGGGCGCGCCGGCTTGTAGCAACGCCTTGCACTCGGCTTCGGCGTCTTCGAAATGGCGCAGCAACATCGCGGTGTTGGCAAATTCGAAATTGTGGCGCGAATATTCCTGCTCGGCCTGCAGGAAGACGTCGCCATAGGTCACCTTGTCGGCGCCTTCGCGGCCGTTGAAGTTGAGGTCGTAGACATTGTCGACGCCCTGCACATACATGGCCAGCCGTTCCAGCCCGTAAGTGAGCTCGCCCGCCACCGGGGCGCATTCGATGCCGCAGACCTGCTGGAAATAGGTGAACTGCGACACCTCCATGCCGTCGCACCAGCACTCCCAGCCCAGCCCCCAGGCGCCCAGCGTCGGGCTTTCCCAGTCGTCCTCGACGAAGCGGATGTCATGCAGCAGCGGATCGATGCCGATCGCGGCCAGCGAGCCGAGGTAAAGCTCCTGCAGATTGGGCGGATTGGGCTTCAGGATCACCTGGTATTGGTAATAGTGCTGCAGCCGGTTCGGGTTCTCGCCATAGCGGCCGTCCTTGGGGCGGCGCGAGGGCTGGACATAGGCCGCGTTCCAGCGTTTTGGGCCGAGCGCGCGCAATGTCGTTGCCGGATGGAATGTGCCGGCGCCGACTTCCATGTCGTAAGGCTGGAGGACGACGCAGCCATAGTCCGCCCAATAATTATGCAAGGTCAGGATCAGCCCCTGGAACGAGCGGCTGGGATGCATGTGGGCAGGGATATCAACGGTCACGGCGGCCTCCGGCGGGATGCCGGCACGTCCTAGATGCCTGGCCAGCAAGCGTCAAGGCAGCGGGGGTCAGGCCTTTGAAGGTGTTCCCTTCTCCCCTTGTGGGAGAAGGTGGCCGAGCGAAGCTCGGTCGGATGAGGGGTGTTCCAGCTTGGCATCAACGTGCTCCGTCCAGCACCCCTCAACCGTCTTGGCGCTGCGCGCCAATCCACCTTCTCCCACAAGGGGAGAAGGAAAGAAGGGTCACCCCTTCGGCGCGGGCCCCGGCACGGGCTTTACGTTCGGGGTTTCCTGCGCCGTGTTGGATTCGATCGGCGGCAGGCCCTTCATCAATTTCTGCTGCAAGGCGGCAAGCACGTCCGGGTCCGGCTTCAGGTCGCGGGCCTGGTTCCACTGGAAGGTGGCTTCCAGCTTGCGGCCGACGCGCCAGTAGACGTCGCCGAGGTGATCGTTGAGCACCGGATCCTCCGGCTTCAACGAAACGGCGCGTTCCATTTCGCGCACCGCATCGTCGAACTGGCCAAGGCGGTAATAGGCCCAGCCCAGCGAATCGACGATGTAGCCGTCGCTCGGCCTCAGGTCGACGGCCTTCTGGATCATCGCGAGGCCTTCCTTGAGGTTCATGTTCTTGTCGACCCAGGAATAGCCGAGATAGTTCAGAACCTGCGGCTGGTCGGGGTAGAGCTCCAGCGCCTTGCGGAAATTCGGCTCGGCCTTCGGCCATTCCTTCAGTCGCTCATAGGCGATGCCGCGCTGGTAGAAAATGTTCCAGTTGGCGGCGGTCGGCGTCTTCAGCACCTCGACTGCCTTGTCGTAAAGATTGGCGGCGGAGCGGAAATCCTCCTTCGAGGAATAGACGCCGCCGAGCGCCAGATAGGCGCGCATGTCGTCTGGATGCGCATCGACGATGGCCTTGAGGTGAGCGATCGCCTCGTCGTTGCGGTCGAGATCGGCAAGGTTGAGGCCAAGCTGCAGGTCCGAAAGCTCCTTCAGCGGCGAGCCAGCGGGAATGCGGCGATAGAGCGCGATGGCGCCCTCGCCGTCTTTCAACTGCTCGGCAACGGCGGCAAGCTGAACGAGCGCCGCGTCGTTGTCGGGCCGCAGCGCCAGGGCATATTGCAGATAAAGCCGCACGAACGGCTCGCCGCCGCCGCGGTTGAGCGCGGTGGCGAGATCGAGCAGGATTTCCGAGGCGCCGTCCGACGGACCGGCAACGAAGGGCTCGATCTTTTCGCCCTTGTTGATCTTATCGCGAAGCGCCGCAATCTCGACCTTGCCGGGGGCGAACGCCTCGGCCTTGTCGAGCACCGACAGCGCCTTGGCCTTGTCGCCTTTGCGGGCGAGGAAAGAGGCGTAGGCCTGCGCGTTGCGCATCCATGTTTCGGGGGCCGCACCGCCGGCGGCCGTGTCCTGCACGGTGGCGGTGTAGAGCGCATCCGCCCTGTCGGGCAGGCCGGAGGCGTCGGCAATCAAGGCACGGTGGAAGGACTTGAACAGGCTGAACCAGTCGGGGCCTTGCAGCTTGTCGATGGAAGCCATGGCCTCGCCGGCGTCACCCGCACCCTGCTTGGCCCAGCCGGTCATGACGCCGGAGATCAGCCGGTCGAGATCGGATTCGAGCGACAGCTTGAGCCAGTATTCGGCCTTGGAGAAATCCTTCTTGTGGAAGGAATCGATGGCCAGCGCCAGGCGCGAGAAGCGCTCGACGTCGGGAACCGCCTTGAGCTTGTCGGCATAGACCAGGGATTCGTCGAAGCGCCCCTGCGCGATCAGCGACAGCATCAGGCTCTGCTGCAGTCCCGTATCGTTCGGATCGAACGCAAGCGCCTGCTTGTAATAGGAGATGGCACTGTCGAGGTCGTTGTCGCCGTCGGCGATCCTGGCGGCAAGATAGGCCCCCGAGAAGGATGTGATCCTGACCGGCTCGGCGGTCTGTTTGGCATGCGCCGGCAAAGCCGAGATCGCCATGCCCGTCGCGATTGCCAGCCCCGTCAGCCAGCGCGCATATCCTTGCCGCATCATATCCCTTTCAGCCAAACGCCATCTCCGCGTCAGCGGGATCGCCGTAGACTCGATCTTTACAGATAAAGCATGGCCTTTTTGGGGTCGTGCTTCAACCCGGCCCGAATTCACAATCGGGTCAAGCAATTAATAAATCATACCGAAAGAGGTCGCACCACCGCATTGCGACAATCCGGCAATGGGAAACCGGCGTCACGGCCCTGAAGAAACTCAGGACGCTTGCGAAAGGCTTGCGTCGAGCGCCTGCATGGCGACGGTGACAAGATCGTGCAGCCGCTTTTTCGGCACACCGTCGCGTGCCTGGACCGAAAGGCCGTGCATCAGCGTGGCGTAATAGTCACCCAGCGTCTCGGCATCGGTATCCGGCTTCAATTCGCCATCGCGCACGGCCTTTTTCAATCGCTCGACGATCGACGCGGTACGCGCCAGCCGATGCTCCGCCAGCCATTGCAGCACGGCGTCGTTTTCGACGGCGCAATTGGTCGCGGCCGTCACCACCATGCAGCCCTGCGGCCGCCCGGGCCGCGTATAGATTTCGACGGCGTCGCGAAGCATGCGCTCGATGGCGCGCCGGACATTTGGTTCTTCCTCTAGCGCGCGCGTGGCAAAGCCGCCCTCATTGGCCTCGTAAAGCGCCACCGCTTCGCGAAACAGATCCTCCTTCGAGCCGAAGGCGGCATAGATGCGCGCCGATGCGAGACCAAGCGCCGATACGAGATCGGCCATCGAGGTGCCCTCGTAGCCGCGCCTCCAGAAAGCATCGCGGGCTTTCTCCAGCGCCTGGTCGCGGTCGAATTCCCTTGGCCTGCCTGCCATGGCGGTCTCCAATTTTTGTCGATCAACAAATAATCCGCTTGACTTCGGATTGCAAATCTCAATTCTTTGTCGATCATTAAATAATAATTGTCGACAAGGAGTCCGACATGAGTTCACTCGATCAAGGCGCGCCGCTCGGGGCGATAACGCAGGGAGCAAGCAGGGCGAAACATGGCGCAACGCTGGCGTTGCTCGCCTTCGCGCAGCTCATCATCTCGCTCGACCTCAACATCGTCTTCGTGGCGCTGCCGGAGATCGGCGCTGGCCTCGGATTTTCAGGCCAGACCCTGCAGTGGGTGGTCAGCGCCTACACCGTGTTCACCGGCGGCTTCCTGCTGTTCGGCGGCCGGGCGGCCGACCTGATCGGCCAGCGCCGCGTCTTCATCTTCGCGCTCTGGCTCTACGCACTTTCGTCCCTCGTCGGTGGCCTGGCCTGGTCGCCGGAAATCATCATCGCGGCACGCGCCGTGCAAGGCATCGGCGCCGCGTTCCTGTTTCCGGCGACGCTGTCGCTGATCAGCCGCCTGTTCGCCGAAGGGCCGGAACGCAACCGGGCGCTCGCCGTCTGGGGCGGCACGGGCGCCAGCGGCCTGACGCTCGGTTCGCTTGCCGGCGGGTTTCTGACCAGCGCCTTCGGCTGGCCGTCGGTCTTCTACGTCAACGTGCTGCTGGCCGGGATCGCCATCATCGCGGCTTTCGCCATCATCCCGCGCGATCGCAAGCGGCACGAGCGCCGCAGCTTCGATCTGCCGGGCGCCCTGACCGTCACCGCCGGCGCGACGCTGCTTGTCTTCACCCTGGTTCAAGGGCCCGAATATGGCTGGGGCTCTGGCGCAATCATCGCCAGCGCGGCACTGGCGGCATTCTTCCTGATCGCCTTCACCGTGATCGAGGCCAACAGCGCCGATCCGCTGATGCCGCTGCGCCTGTTCCACAACCGCAGCCTTGTCGCCGGCATGACGATAACCTTCCTCTACATGGCCACTTTCGGCGCGCTGCCCTACTTCCTCACCGTGCTGCTGCAGAACGTGCACGGCTTCACTGCCTTGCAGACGGGCCTCGCCTTTCTCGTGCCGTCGGTCGCCATCGCCACCGGCACGCAACTCGGCGAGCGTCTGGCAACGCGCTTTTCGACGCGCAGCACGCTGGTCGGCGGCATGATCGTCGGCGCGGTCGGCACAGCATTGATGGTATCAGGCGCGACCGCGGAGAGCAGCTATCTGGCTCTCGTACCTGGCCTGATCGTCTCCGGCGTCGGACAAGGCATCGTCTGGACCGCAATGTGGATTGCCGCCGCTTCCGGCGTTGCCCATGACCAGCAAGGCGTCGCCTCGGGGATGGCTTCGACGACGCTCAATGTCGGCAACGCCATCGGCATGGCCGTGCTGATTGCGATTGCGAACAGCCAAATCGGCGAATTGTCCGGCAATGCGTTGAAAATTGCCGTCGCCGACGGCATCCAGGTCGCCTTCTGGCTCGCGGCGGCGGGCATCGTCGTTAGCCTGCTGGCAGCAATGGTTCTTCCGGCAAAGGCTCGATGAGAACAAGCGCGGGCCGCCGATGCCTCTCAATTCACCCGGCTGATGCAGAAATCGATGACGTCGATCAGCGCCGATTTCTGCGGCGTCGCCTCGAGCGGCGCCAGCGCGTCGCGGGCGATCTCGCCGAAATGGCGGGCGCGCCCGATGGTGTCGGCAATTGCGCCGTGGCGGAGCATCAGGCCGATGGCCTTCTCCAGCCCGGCATCGTCGGCGGCATTGTCCTCGATGGCGCGTTTCCAGAAGCTGCGCTCGGCCTTGGTGCCGCGCCGATAGGCGAGGATCACCGGCAGCGTCACCTTGCCCTCGCGGAAATCGTCGCCGACATTCTTGCCGAGGTCCTTGCTGGTGCCGCCGTAATCCAGCGCGTCATCGATCAGCTGGAAGGCAAGGCCGAGATTCATGCCGTAGGAGCGGAGTGCTGCGCGATCATTGCGCGTCGCCTGAGCGATGACGGGGCCGACCTCGGCGGCGGCCGAAAACAGCGCCGCGGTCTTGGCCTTGATCACCGCGAAATGCTCATCCTCGGTGGTCTCGAGGTTTTTTGCGGCAGCGAGCTGCATCACCTCGCCTTCGGCGATGACCGAGGCCGCGCTCGACAGGATATCGAGCGCTTCAAGCGAGCCGACATCGACCATCATGCGAAAGGCTTGGCCGAGCAGGAAATCACCGACCAGAACACTGGCCTGGTTGCCCCAGATCATACGCGCCGTCTTCTTGCCGCGCCGCATGCCGCTTTCGTCGACGACGTCGTCGTGGAGAAGTGTCGCGGTATGCATGAATTCGACCGATGTGGCGAGCTTGACATGGCCGTCGCCGGAATAGCCGAACATCTGGGCCGCGGCGAGCGTCAGCATCGGCCGCAGCCGTTTGCCGCCGGACGAGATCAGATGGTTGGCTATCTCCGGAATCATCTCGACATCGGAGCCGGCCTTCGACAGGATCAATTTGTTGACGCGCCCCATGTCGGCCGCGGTCAGGTCGATGAGGTCCTTTATCGAGGCGGCTTCGCGCTTCCCGTTTTCAATGTTGAGAACGACACCCACGGCAAAACTCCCAACCTCGATATGCACGACGGCAACATGGTCCCTGGACAGACTCTAGGGTGTCACCCACCGGCGCGGCAAGAGGCGAATTGGCGCGCCGGCTCTGGTACATGATCACGCCTACGTTTACATCAACGCCGCAAACTGCGAGTTTAGGGCCATGATCTATCGATATGATCGAAATGGTGTGAGGCCATCTGTCGGGATACGCGGAGCGAAGGCGCAGGAAGCCATTCGGCTTTCAAGTCCTTCGCGACAAAGTAGCCGGGCAGATGGACCACATCCTCCGGACGCCGAAACGGCTGCAAGCTGCGTCGTCGAACCGCTCGGCCGGGGGAAAGACCCCGACCTTCGCGCTTCTCCTCGCATCTTCTTGCCGTTTCAGGCGCCATTTCGACCATATCGATAGATCATGGCCCCAATCCGATGATAGAGCTCATCCGCACCAACGACGCCGTCATCATTTCGTTTGTCGAATCGCTGATGCGCGATGCCGGCATCGGCTGTTTCGTCGCCGACCAGAATATGAGCGTCCTCGACGGCTCGATCGGCATCCTGCCCCGCCGTGTCATGGTGGACGCCGACAAGGCCGATGCGGCGCGGCGCATCCTGACGGATGCTGGCATCGCCAACGAGATCCGCCAAAAATAATGTCCGCGTCGCCCGCTGTCCTTGTCCCGGACATGCCGGCTCATACGGTCGATGCCTTTCATCGCGGTCGCTTCTGGCTGGTGCAGCCGAGAAAGGCAGGCCACCGCGCCGGCATGGATGCGATGATGCTGGCGGCTGCCGTGCCGTCCTCCTTCGCCGGGCGGCTTGCCGACTTTGGCGCGGGCGCTGGTGCGGCCGGCCTGGCGGTACTGTCGCGCTGCCCCGGTGCCGCAGCCGTGCTCGTCGAGCGTTCTCCGGAAATGGCGGCCTTCGCCACCACCACGCTTGCCCATCCCGGCAATGCGCATCTCAGCAACCGCGCTTCGGTGCTCGTCGCCGATGTCGCGCTGTCGGGCCGGGCGCGAACGGCCGCCGGCCTCGAGGACAACAGCTTCGATTTCGTCATCATGAACCCGCCGTTCAATGCCGCCGAGGATCGCGCGACGCCCGATCCGCTGAGAAAGGCCGCGCATGTCTCGGAGGATGGGCTGTTCGACAGCTGGATCCGCAGCGCGGCCGCGGTGGTCAGGCCGGGCGGCGAGCTGGCCGTCATCGCCCGGCCGCAGCAGCTCGGCGCCATCCTCGATG
Organism: Mesorhizobium sp. M0816; assembly: GCF_040320005.1. Lineage (NCBI taxonomy): Bacteria > Pseudomonadati > Pseudomonadota > Alphaproteobacteria > Hyphomicrobiales > Phyllobacteriaceae > Mesorhizobium > Mesorhizobium sp. M0816. Next base: position 248,383 of record NZ_JAMYOT010000001.1, read on the forward strand.
CCATTGCCGGCCGCTTCGGCGACGCCGAGATGCTGGCCGTCCACCCTCGCCCCGAAGCGGCGGCGATCCGCATCATCGTCCGGGCAGCACTCGGCGCACGCGGCAAATTGTCGATCCAGCCACCGCTGATGCTGCATGCCTATTCAGGCAATGGCCCCTCGGAACGGGCAGAGCTGATCAATAACGGGCTGGCGTCGCTGTTCGGAGACTGATCCATTCTGATTGCCGGGTTGACGGCATTGCCGTTGGCCGGCGAATTCCTACATGCCTCAAGCATATCGACCGGAGACAGCCCCCTCGTGAAACGCCTTTTCAACCGCCTGCTGCCGAAGTCCTGGCGCTCCACCGTCGTCACCATTCCGGTCATCCGGCTGCACGGCACGATCATGCCCGGCGGCGGCCAGTTCCGGCCGAGCTTGTCGCTCGCTTCCACCGCCGGCCTTCTCGAAAAGCTGTTTTCCTTCGACGCGCCGGCGGTCGCCATCTCGATCAATTCGCCAGGTGGCTCGCCGGTGCAGTCGCGGCTGATCTTCAGGCGCATCCGCGACCTGGCGAGCGAGAAGAACAAGAAAGTCCTGGTTTTCGTCGAGGACGTGGCGGCCTCGGGCGGCTACATGATCGCGGTCGCCGGCGACGAGATCTTTGCCGACCCGTCCTCCATCGTCGGCTCGATCGGCGTGGTGTCGGCCTCGTTCGGCTTTCCGGAGCTGTTGAAGAAGATCGGCGTCGAGCGCCGCGTCCACACCGCCGGCCAGAACAAGGCGGTGCTCGACCCGTTCAAGCCGGAAAAGAAGGAAGACGTCGAGCGCCTGAAGGCGCTGCAGCTCGAGGTCCACGAGACCTTCATCGATCTCGTCAAGGACAGGCGCGGCAGCAAGCTCAAGGATGATCCCGACCTGTTCACCGGCCTGTTCTGGACGGCCAAAAAGGGGCTGGAGCTCGGGCTGGTCGATGCGCTCGGCGACATGCGCAGCGTGCTGAAGAGCCGTTTCGGGCCGAAAACCCAGCTCAAGCTGATCACCGCACCGCGCGGCCTGTTCGGCCGCTTCGGCCTGTTCGGCTCGAGCTTTTCGGCGCCCGATATCGCCGCCGCCGCGGCAAGCGGCGTCATCGATGCGGCGGAAGAGCGCGCGCTGTGGGCGCGCTTCGGGCTTTGAAAAGCTGGTGAAAGCGTCTAGCATAAATCATCAACCGACCCGACCGGCCGCCTTGCCGGCCTTGCGAGGGAGGAGTTTGACATGCCGCAGATCATTTTCTTCGCCGTCGTCGGCATTGCCGCCTATTTCGGCTACCGCTCCTTCGTCAGGGAAGCCGAGCGTGTGACCGCCAAGGTGCGGCGTACCGAAAAGCAAGCCGCCAACGGTACAATGGGAACATTGGTCAAGGATCCCAAGACCGGCGAATACCGTCTGGCCAAGGATTGACCGTCGTCCCCCTCGCGGCCGAGCCAGTGAACGCCGAGGCCAGCATCCGGGCGTCGCATGCGCACGCCAAGATAAATCTCGCGCTGCACGTCACCGGCCAGCGCGCCGACGGATATCACACGATCGAAAGCCTGGCTGTGTTCACGCGCTTCGGCGACCGCATCGAGACGGAACTTGCCGACAGCGATAGGTTTTCCGTGTCCGGCAAATACGCCTCCGCGGTGCCGGTCGACGACAATAATCTGGTGGTGAGAGCGCGCGATGCACTGCGGCGCGAGGCCGGTCCCCAGCACGCATTGGCTGTCGCCATCAGGCTCGAAAAGAACCTGCCGGTTGCGTCCGGCGTCGGCGGCGGGTCGAGCGACGCGGCGGCTGTGCTGCGCGCTCTGCTCCGGACCTGGAGGCTCGACATCGGCGACGCCGAACTGGCGCGGATCGGCCTGTCGCTCGGCGCCGACGTGCCGATGTGCCTCGCCGCCAGACCGCTGATCGCCCGCGGCGTCGGCGACGAGCTGACGCTCGTGCCGGGTTTCCCGGCGCTGGGTCTGGTGCTCGTCAATCCAGGAACTGCCGTCTCGACGGCCGACGTGTTCGAGGCGCTTGGCCGCCGCGACAATGCGGGACTGCCGCCGCTGCCGCGCAATCTCGACTTCCACAGCATCCGCAACTGGCTGGAGATCACCCGCAACGATCTCGAGCCTGCGGCGCGCGCAATCCAGCCCGCCATCGGCAAGGCGATTTCCGTGCTCAACAAGGCCGGAGCCGGTTTTGCCAGGATGTCCGGTTCCGGCGCCACCTGCTTCGGGCTGTTCGAGACCGGCAATGTGGCCAAGCGCGCGGCCGTCGATATTCGCAGCCGCCATCCCGACTGGTTTGTCGCGGCGACGCGAAGCGTGACATCGGAGGTTGATGCCCATGGCCAGGATTGACGAGAGCCGCCCCTTCGTTCCCGTGCGTATCGCAGTACTGACCGTTTCCGATACGCGCAGCCTCGCCGACGACAAATCCGGGCAGACGCTGGCCGACCGCATTGCCGAGGCCGGCCATGTCCTGGCCGCCCGCGACATCGTCACCGACGACCGCGACAAGATCCGCGACAAGGTCCTGGGCTGGTCGAAGGACGATGCGATCGATGTCGTCATCACCACCGGCGGCACCGGCTTCACCGGCCGCGACGTGACGCCGGAAGCGCTGGAGCCGATCTTCGAAAAGCGCATGGATGGCTTTTCCGAAGTGTTCCACCGCATCTCCTACGACAAGATCGGCACTTCGACGATCCAGAGCCGGGCAACCGGCGGCGTCGTCAATGCCACCTTCGTTTTCGTGCTGCCGGGCTCGCCGGGCGCCTGCAAGGACGCCTGGGACGGCATCTTGAAGCCGCAGCTCGACTACCGGCACATGCCCTGCAACTTCGTCGAGATCATGCCGCGGCTGGACGAGCATTTGCGGCGCGGCTGAGGCGAACCGAGGTATCAGCCAAGCGACCTCGGTTTAGCGAATGACCGGCTCGCCGTGAAAACGGCGGCGCGAGGGCGGCGACACGCCGAAGCCAACCTCCATCATCAGCCGCGGGGTGCGCGTCGGCACGGTACCCATATGGAAGCCGAACGGGTCCTCGACAAAGCCGAGACCGGCCTGCCCGGTCAGCGTGACCGGGCTCTGCTCGCCGTAGACGCCCAGCACCTCTTCCGCCGAATGGCCGACCAGCAGCGTCAGCTGATGCTTCAGGATGCGGCGGTTGTGGGAGCCGCGGACATAGACATGCGGCCCAGTGTCGGCGTCGACCGGCACCAGGTAGAAAAAGAACTTCAGCATGCGCCAGTCGTCGAGGTCGAAATGGTATTTGCCGAGCGAGGCCATGTTCTTGTCGGCGTCCGAGACGCCACCGGTCGGAAAGCTCCACCAGACACGGGTGGTGATCAGCTTGGCCTGACTGCCGAGATAGTGCGCCGCGACGTCGAGAAGCAGCGGATCGCGCTGTACGGCGACCGCAGCGCTGCAGTCGAGGACCCGCTCGAAATAGTGACCGCTGAGCAGCGGGCGGCCGAAATGCTTTTCTGCATCGGCGTGTTTTTCGGGCAGGAATTCCAGCCGGCGGTCGAAATTGCCGAAGCATGGCGTGTGCTCGGCGAAGCGGGCAATCTCCTCATGGATGGCGGCCGGCAGCATCAGGCCCGAATAGAGCCCCTCCGTCCGCAGCGCGCCGACGACGGCGTTGCGATCGACGCCGGCAAACATCGTTTCACCGACGTTGCGCGCCGGCCGAACGGGCTTGGCACCGCGCCAGTGCAGCCGACGCGCCGGCATGGTGCGGGCCAGCATGAACATCGGCAGCCATGCCGGATTCTCGCGAAGGTCGGAAAGATAGGTCGGGATGCGGGCGGCGATGCGGCGCAGCGTGCCGCCGTTGCGTGCGATCGCCTCGAGGCTTGCGGCGCCGGACTTGTCAGGGCTTGAAAGGGTCATCGGGGTCCTCAAAATGTCGAGGGAACAGCATCGACGTTAGTCGTCGCCGCTCCGGCACACCCCAAACCCTATTCGCCCATATCGCTGGGAATGGTAACCCCCGGCCAGATTTTGTGCAATGCACAATAAACCACGACCCGCCAGAAAATTTGCTTGGGCGTTCCCCGGACCGGGACGGTAAGCCGTCACTTCCGCGGCGCGACCCAGATCTCGGCGTGGAGCCTCCTGGTCGCCAGCCCGCGGGCAATCGCTTCGGCGCTGCGGGCGTTCTTCGACAGCGCCGCGGCCTGTCGCTTGCTGATCACCAAGCCTTCGGCGAGAGCGCGATTTCCGGCAAAGACCCGCGACAGGAACGGCGCGCGGCTGCCGCGTGCCCGCGAAAATCGCGCCGCCATGGTTTGCCTCGCCGTATGAGCGACGACCTCGTCGATCCAGCCCTCTCCCAGCCGCGCGCCCGGTTCCAGCAAAAGCAGCCAGTCGCCCTTGGCCTGCCTGATGCCGGCGGCGATGCCGCCGCTGACATAGTGGCAGCCGGCATGTTCGGCGACGCGGTGCGTCTGATCGGTCGAGCCGGTGTCGCAGACGAGAACGTCGCGCACCACGCCTTCGACCGCGCCGCCGATCAGCGAGGCGAGCGTGCGGGCAAGGCCCTCCTCGTCATTCAGGGTTTCGATCAGGACGCTGAGCATGTTTAGCCGAATAGCGGAAAGCGGTGGGCAGCGCCAGTTTTTGCGGCGCGCCGCGAGAAAGTTCTTGCTTTGTTCTCATCGATACGATAGGAATACATTCATGAGCAGAGCGAATCGACAGCGGGCGGACAGTCCCTGGGAAAGGGCCAAAATGGAACAGATCGTGCGTGCCGATATTGCCGCCTTCGGCGCTGGCAGGGCCGAGATGGCGAATGCGATGATCGAGCAGAGCGGCATGCGCGTCCGCCCGGACCGCAATCGCGGCAGGTCGGCGGGCATCAATCCGTCCGGCCGTTTCGAGCCGGTCAGCCGGCACGTGTTCGACGACGGCTGGAATTCGCTGGAGGAGCTGCCGCCCTTCAAGACCGAGGTACAGGTCGAGAAGCCGCGCACCATCATCACCCGCAACGAATCGCCCGATATCTCCTTCGACCGCTCGATCAATCCCTATCGCGGCTGCGAACATGGCTGCGTCTATTGTTTCGCGCGGCCGACGCACAGCTTCATGGGCCTGTCGCCGGGGCTGGATTTCGAATCGAAGCTGTTTGCCAAGCCGGATGCGGCGCGGCTGCTCGACAAGGAATTGTCCAGGGATAATTACCAGCCGCGCACCATCGCCATCGGCACCAATACCGATCCCTACCAGCCGATCGAGAAGCAATACCGGATCATGCGCGAGATCCTCGAAGTGCTGGAGGCGCGCGGGCATCCGGTCGGCATCGTCACCAAATCGGCGCTGGTGACACGCGATATTGACATTCTGTCACGCATGGCCGAACGCGGGCTGGCCAAGGTGGCGTTGTCGGTGACGACGCTCGACCGCATGCTGGCGCGCACCATGGAGCCACGCGCGTCGACGCCGACCAAGCGGCTGGAGGCGATCAGGCAGCTTTCGGATGCCGGCATACCGGCCTCGGTCATGGTCGCGCCGATCATCCCCGGACTGACCGACCCGGAGATGGAGCGCATCCTCGATTCGGCGCAGGCAGCGGGGGCACGCGAGGCCGGCTATGTGCTGCTGCGCCTGCCGCTGGAGGTCGCGCCGATCTTCAAGGACTGGCTGCTGCGCCATTATCCCGATCGCTATCGCCACGTCATGTCGCTGATCCGTTCGATGCGCGACGGCAAGGACTACGATTCGGAATGGGGCAAGCGCATGAAAGGCTCCGGCCCGTATGCCTGGCAGATCGGCCGGCGTTTCGAAATCGCTGCCAAACGGCTCGGCCTCAACGCCGAGCGGCGCTCGCTGAGGACCGACCAGTTCGTCCCCGCCGCCAAGGCAACCGAGCAGTTGATGCTGCTGTGACAAAGCGTCTCGCGCCAGCCGGTTGAAACGGCCGGCAACAGGCAAAAATCCCGTCCGGCCTGTCCTGTCCCCGGGCTTGCAGACGGTAGCCCCTCCTGGTCCGGTGCCCCGCCCGACCCGGAGGGACTTGCGGAGAATCGGAGCCGATGCGAACCTCGCCGCACCATGGCTCGCCCGCGTTCCGATTCTCCGCTTCTCTTCGAAATTGTCGAGAAACCCGACTTCTCGTTCGAGACGAAGGCGATGGCCGAAGGCCTGTGGCCGGTGGCGGGGATGGACGAGGCCGGCCGCGGCCCGCTCGCCGGGCCGGTGGTGGCGGCAGCGGTGGTGCTCGATCCCGCCAACATCCCCGACGGCCTCGACGATTCCAAGCGGCTGACGCATTTGCAGCGTGAGGCGCTGTTCCTGAAAATCCTCGGCTCCGCACTCGCCGTATCGATGGCCTCGGTCAGTGCCGAAGGCATCGATGCCTCCAACATTCTCAAGGCCAGCCTGGAGGCGATGCGCCGTGCCGTGGCCGGCCTGTCAATCCGGCCGAAGCTGGCACTGGCCGACGGCCGCGACGTGCCGCCCGGCCTGCCCTGCGAGGGCAAAGCACTGATCAAGGGCGACCAGCGCTCGCAGTCGATCGCCGCAGCCTCGATCGTCGCCAAGGTGATGCGCGACCGTATGATGTGCGGCTGCGGCAGCCATCATGCGCATTACGGCTTCGAGCTGCATATGGGCTACGCCACTGTCCGCCATCGCACGGCGATCGATCTGCACGGGCCAGTGGCACGGCTGCACCGCGCCTCCTTCGCGCCGTTCCGGTTCGGCGGCACCGAGGTGCTGGAGGAAGAGGGTTTTTCGGGTTTGGATTGAGCGACCCTGTCGGCTAGGCGTAATCTCCCCCCTTGAGGGGGAGATGTCGCCAAAGGCGACAGAGGGGGTCGGTACGTCCTGGCGCGACGCCATGCGGGACGAAAGAGAAGGGCTGGCGCCTCACGCGCGGCTACCCCCTCTGGCCTGCCGGCCATCTCCCCCTCGAGGGGGGAGATTACGCGCTTGGCCGCTTTCGCTAACAAAAAAGCCGCCAGGTTTCCCGGGCGGCTTTCGATGAATTTCTCGATGAAGTCGCTTAATTCAGCTTCGACTTCAAATCCTGCAGCGAGGCGTTGAACAGGTCGGCGCCGGCCTTGGCGTCGATCTTGCCGGCCAGCAGCGCGCGCGCGGCCTCTACCGCGATATCGACGGCGCTGGCGCGCACTTCGCCGATTGCCTCGCGCTCGGCCTGGCCGATCTTCTGCTCGGCCAAGGCGGTGCGCCGGGCGACATAGTCCTCGGTCTTCTTGTGCGCCTCGGCGGCAAGCATGTCGGCTTCACGCTTGGCGGCGGCAACGATGGCCGCGGCCTCCTGCTCGGCTTCCTTGCGCTTGCGCTGGTATTGCCCGAGCAGTTGCTGGGCCTCTTCGCGCAACCGGCGCGCTTCCTCGAGCTCGCTGCTGATCTTGTCGGCGCGGGCATCGAGCGCCTTGGCGATCATGCCCGGCACCTTGATGTAGATGGCGATGCCGAGGAAGATTACGAGAGCAACCGTTGCCCAAAGCGTCGCGAGAGATGTGGCGTCCATGATGCGCTCCTCACCCGGCCACGGATTTGACCGCGGCCGCGATTTCGGCCTTGCTGGCCTTGCCGCCGACAAGCGCCTCGACGATGGCCGAAGCGGTGTCCTCGGCGATCGTGCCGACTTCCTTCATGGCATTGGCCTTGATGGAAGATATGCGCGCCTCGGCCTCGCCAAGCTTCTGGTCAAGCGCTGCCTCGATCGTCTTGCGGGCAGCTTCGGCTTCCGCCTTGGCCGCATCGTTGGCCTGCTGACCGATCGCATTGGCCTTGCCCTTGGCTTCCGCCAATTCCTGCTCATAGGCGGCAACGGCGGCATCGGCCTCGCCTTTCAGCCGGGCAGCATGATCGAGATCCTGCGTGATGCGGTCGTTGCGCACGTCGATGATGCCGCCAACGCGCGGCATCACCACCCGTTTCAAGAAGAGATAAAACAGCCCGAAGGTGATTGCCAGCCACAGCAGCTGTGACGGGTACGTCGCCGGATTGAATGGCGGAAACGTGCCGTGCGCCTCGGCGGGCACGCCGGTCCCAGCGCTGCCACCTTCGACGGCGGGCGCGGACTCTTGCGCAAAGGCAGATGTCACGAACATGGGCTATCCCCGAAATTCAGGCCCGCCGCAGGATCGCGGCCGGCCTGTTCAATTCTTCCCAATGTTCAGCCGAACAAGCATTCAGCCGAACAGAGCGAGAAGCGCGATGAGAAGCGAGAAAATACCCAGCGCTTCGGTCACGGCGAAGCCGAAAATCAGGCGGCCGAACTGGCCGTCGGCGGCCGACGGGTTGCGCAGCGCGCCCGCCAGATAGCTGCCGAAGATGTTGCCGAGGCCAATGCCCGCGCCGCCCATGCCGAGGCATGCGATGCCGGCGCCGATGTACTTTGCTGCTTCTGCGTCCATTTGTTCAACTCCTTTGGATCTAAAATTCCGTTGCGATTCCATCCGGCGGCAATGCCGGAAATCCAATTAGTGCGAGGGATGCAATGCGTCGTTCAGATACATGCAGGTCAGCACGGCAAAGACGTAGGCCTGCAAGAGCGCTACGAGCAACTCCAGAGCCGTCAACGCCACGGCCATCGCCAGCGGCAGGATCGAACCTGCGATACCAAGCGTGCCGAGTGCGCTCAGGCTGACGACGAATCCCGAAAACACTTTCAGCGTGATGTGGCCGGCCAACATGTTAGCGAACAGACGAACCGAGAGGCTGACCGGCCGCGAGACGAAGGAAATCACCTCGATCGGAACGACAAGCAACATCATGACGATCGGCACGCCTTTCGGCACGAACAGCTTCAGGAAGCCAAGGCCATGTTTCATGAAGCCGTAGACGATGACGGTTCCGATCACCAGCGCCGCAAGGCCGAAAGTGACGATGATGTGGCTGGTGACGGTGAAGAAATACGGGAACAGGCCAAGCAGGTTGGCGACAAGCACGAACATGAACAGCGAGAACACGAAGGGGAAGAACTTCATGCCTTGCGTTCCCGCGGCGTCCCTCAGCATATTGCCGACAAATTCATAGGCCATTTCCGAGACCGACTGAAGGCGGCCCGGGACGAGGCTGCGGCTCGACGTGCTGAGGTAGAGAAACGCCGATGCGACAGCAACCGTCGCAAGCATGAACAGAGCCGAATTGGTGAAAGACAGGTCGTAGCCGCCGATGTGAATCGGAATGATCGGATGGATCTGGAATTGGTGGATCGGATCGACCTTGTCAGCAGCCACTTTAAATCCCCATCAAAGCCGCAGACGGCTTCAGTATCCTGTTCAATGCGCCGGCATGCGGCGCCTCAATTCATTCTTTCGGATCGCGCGGCTTGTCGCCCGTTCCGAATTCCGACACAAGCCCGGCTGAACGCAGGACATTGAGCACGCCGGCGCCAAAACCCAGCAGCAGCCCGACTATCAGACCCCATGGCGTTGTCCCCGCCACGCGATCGATAAACCAGCCGAGAGCCGCACCGACCACTATCCCGGCGATGAACTCGCTGGACAGCTTGAGCGCCTGGCCGTACCCGGCCGCACTGCCCGCTTTCGCGTCGTCTTTCCCCTCGAGCCGGTCCGGCCGCCTTGCCGCAAGCGATGCTTCAAGGTCGCGCCGGCGGCGCTCAAGATCCTCGTCGCGGATATCGGCTTCATGCTGCTTGCCGCGGCCGGTTTTTCCGGTTCCGTCTGGCCCATTCTTGTCGGCCACGCAACCCCCCTGCCCGGTCAGACCGTCACCGTCCGTCCGCTTCTTAAAGTCGCCGGCAACATAGTTAGAGGGTCCGCGCCCGTCAAGCCACGGGCGGACGTTCAAGCTCAAGTATTTTTTTGTTATAAATCAGCTACTTGCTCGGGTGCGACATCGTGCCCGACGCGGCCTCTGGCGGGCTGCGGCCGAATCCCTACGGCGACGGGCCTTCGATCGGCCGCTCTCGCGCGAAAGATGCAAGGGCTGCCCGAGCACTCAGCTCCAGCCGCCGCCATAGGTGCGGTAGAAGATGTGCAGGCCGATCCTGGTCATTTTCTGCATCGTCCGCGCCCAGCCCGGATGGACGTAGTTGGCGTAATAATGGGTCGACGAGCCGACTTCCGGAATGAAGATCTTGCCGGCTGTGACGGCCATGGCGACATCCTGGGCGGTCTTGTAGGCGGCGGCGTTGTCGATGCGCTTCTTCCTGCCGTCGCAGGCAAAGGAAAATTGGCAGCGGTTGAACCAGTTGTCGTTCTGGTAGACGACGCCGCAGATCGAGTTCGGATAGGCGGGGTTGCGGACGCGGTTGAGGATGACCTGGGCAACGGCGGCCTGGCCACGCACGGCTTCGCCGCGCGCCTCGAAATAGATGCCGTTGGCGAGACAGGCCTGCTCCGGTTTGGAAAAGACGCTCGCTGGCAGCGGCGTCTGCATCCAAGAATGATCGCCCTTGCTCAGCGGCGGAATGAAGCGGCCATCGTTCGGGTCCTCGTCCTGCAGCAAGGCCTCGAAAGGCGACGCCTGTGCATAATCGGGAGCGGACGAGGCGTAGGCGGTCGCCAGCACGTCAGGATGATCATTGTTGACCAGCGCGGCAAGCATCGCCGGCACGCCGGGATCCGGCTTCTTGTCGACGCGCGTGTGGAAGGCGGCGGCGATCTGGATTTCCTTGCCTTTGATCTCGGGCTTGGCGAAGGCCATCCTCAAGCCGCTATCCATGCTTGGGCGGAGCAGCGAAGAGGTGCGCTCGAAGATAGAGCCGGCGTTGAAGTTCTTCGGCGGCGAGACGGGCGAGACCTGGATGATGCGGCCCTTCTTTTCGGCACGCGTGATGCGGTTCTCGTCCGGCGTCGTGCCGGCGATGCCGCCCTTGCCGCGAAAGGAGACGGCGCCGACGCCCGGCAACTGGACACCGGAGCCGGAGAGCGAGCCGGTGCTGCTGGAATCGAGGAAGGGCATTTCGGCTGCGTGAACGGAGCCGGCGACGGATTTCTCGACATAGGCGTTCCAGCGGACGCTCGGCGCCTCAAGACCGGAGACCAGGCTTGTCATGTCCTGATAGGCAGCGACCGTCGGAAAGCCGATCCAGATGCCAAGGCCAATAATGAACGGAGACAGGAAGGAACGCTTTTTCTCACCGGCGGCGGCGACAAGCCGCGTCAAAACACGTCGATGCACGGAACTCTCCAGAAACGCAACGGACCCCACTGGAGAGCTACAATGATGCATTAACCTTGATGGGGCGTTAACAGCTTAGAACGTTGTTTTCCCATCTCGTGTCGAAGTCAGGCGCTTTTGCGGCTATCCGTTGGCGGAAGAAAGATCGGCCACGCGATCAGCGCGCAAATAGCCGCACCCAGCCAGACGCCTGCCCACGAGCAGAGCACGAGAAGCCCGGGAATGGCGATCGGCACCAGGAAGAAGGCAATGAAGACCAGACTGTTGGCGAGGCCGAGCGCCGTTCCGGCCTGGCTGGCGCCGGCCAGCGTCGCAAGCTCGGTGTAGGCGACCCCATGCCAGGAGGAGACGCAGATGCCGGCCACGACCAGCATCGCGACGATCGCCGGCGACAGCATCGGCGCTTGGCCTGACAAGAATTGGGCCGAAAACAAGACGAGCGCCGCAAGCACGGTGAAGGCGGCCACGCTCAGCATGCTGCACAGACGCAGGAACGACCGGCGGTTGCCGTGACGGTCGGTGTAGCGGCCGCTCCAGACGCGCATGACCATGGCGCCGACCTGCACGGCAGCGAGGCTAGCGCTGATCACGGCTGTTCCCATGCCGGCGAAATCATGCAGGAATACGGAAGCAAATGTAAGCACCGCCACCTGCGGAAAGCAAAGCAGGCCGATGGCTGTTGCGATGCGCCAGACGGCCGGGTTGCGCAGCGGCGCCGGGCCGGCCGACAATGCCATGCTGCCCGAATTGGCATCATCATGCGCCGGCGGCTGATGCAGCCAGCGCCAGGCGAGCGAGGTCGAGACCGCGGATGCAGCCGCCAAAAGTCCGAAGACTGCCGTGAAGCCATGGGCTGAAGCGAGCGACGGCAGCACGAGCGCGCCAAGCCCGCCGCCAAGCGGCACCGCCGTCTGCCTGATGCTCATGGCAAAGCCGCGCTCGCCTTCGCCGAACCAGGCCATGATGGCGCGGCCGCTGGAGCCGTTGACGCTGCCGCCGAGCAATCCGGTGACCAGCAGGGCAGCGGCGAGAAGCGCGATGCCGGGAATATGGGCCGGTGACGGCACGACCAGCGCAGCCATGACAAGCAGCCAAACCGCGGTTGCGCCGAGCCCGGTCAGCAGAACGCGGCGGTCGCCCCAGCGATCGGTCAGCAGCCCCCACGGCAATTCGCTCAGCGCCACGCCCAGGCCGAGAAGGCCAAGTGCCAGGCCGAGTTCGCCATTGGAGAGATGGTAGCCCGAGCGCAGGAACACCGCCGTCGCCGGAATGCCGGAGAAGGTCGCGGAAAAGCAGGCATTGGCGGCGACGCCGATGCCCAGCACCTTCCAGCGATGATTGGCTCGAAGTGCCGCCGCTTCTGACGGGGCGGCAACGGCGGCCGGGCGAAGCGGTTTGCAATCTGCTCGTGTGGCGACAGCGGACATGGTTCAGCTCCTGCATGGGTCGGCTGCATTCGGTGTTGACGCGCTCTCTCTACCGCCATAGCTTCGTACTGAATATCAGGAAGTTTTTGACGTAATGTCCCGAATATCAGGATTATCGCCATGCGACGCGTGACATTTGATCTCGACGTCCTGCGCAGCTTCGTCACCGGCATGGAACTGGGCAGCTTCGCCAAGGCCGCCGACCGGCTCGGCCGCTCGACCTCGGCAATCAGTGCGCAATTGAAGAAGCTGGAGGAGCAGGCGGCGACGCCGATCTTCCGCAAATCTGGGCGTGGCCTGGCGCTGACGGACGCGGGCGAGACCATGCTCGGCTACGCGCGGCGGCTGATCGAGCTCAATGACGAGGCCGCCTCCGCCATCCACGATGTCGAGCTGGAGGGTTGGGTGCGGCTTGGGCTACAGGAGGATTTCGGCGAGGCGGTGCTGCCGGAGGTGCTCGGGCGCTTCGCCCGCGCCCATCCCAAGGTCAAGATCGAGGCCAGGATCGCACGCAGCCATGAGCTTGCTGAACGGATCATTTCGGGCAGCCTCGATATCGCGCTTGCCTGGCACAATGGCGCGACGCTGCCCTACAGCCGGCATGTCGCCGACGTCCAGATGCGCTGGATCGGCCCGGCAAAACAGATCGAGACCAGCCTGCGCGATGGCGAGGCGTTGCCGCTGGTGGCGCTCGAAGCGCCGTGCCTGCTGCGCAGCGTGGCGACCGAAACGCTCGACCGCGCCGGCCTGGCATGGCGGATGGCCTTCTCCAGCCCGAGCCTTGGCGGCATCTGGGCAGCCGTCGCCGCCGGGCTCGGACTGACGATCCGCACCGATATCGGCCTGCCGGCAACCGTCAGGGCGATGACGCCGGAGATCGCCGGGCTGCCCGCCTTGCCCAAGATGGCGCTGTTCCTGCATCGCAAGGAGGCCGAGCCCGACCCCGTGGCAGCGCGGCTTGGCGACATCCTGCTGCAGGCAGCGCTTGAAGCCTTGCCGCAGACGCAACCGGCGCCCGTTCTGCGCAACGTAGCGTAAAGGCAGAGGCTCAGTGGCGCTTCTTTGCCTTGCCGGCGAAAGGATTGTCCGAGGTGCGCAAGGCGATGCGGATCGGCACGCCGGGCATGTCGAAAGCCTCGCGCAGGCTGTTCGAGAGATAGCGGACGTAGGATTGCGGCATCGCATCCGGCCGTGAGCAGGAGACGACGAAGCCCGGCGGCCGCGTCTTGGCCTGCGTGACATATTTGATCTTCAGCCGACGCCCGGCGACAGCGGGCGGCGGATGATGCGCCAGGATGCCTTCCAGCCAGCGGTTGAGCTTGCCGGTCGACACACGGCTGTTCCAAACTCGATGCGTCCTGATGACAGCATCCATCAGCTTGTCGAGGCCACGCCCGGTCTCGGCCGACACCGGCACCGCCTGCATGCCGCGCGCCTGCGGCAGCAGCCGCTCGGTTTTTTCGCGCAGCTCGGCCAGCAACTCCTGGGGATGATCGACAAGGTCCCATTTGTTGAAGGCGATCACCGGGGCACGGCCCTCGCGGATGATCAGGTCGGCGATCTGCAGATCCTGCTTCTCGAAGGGAATGGTGGCGTCGAGCACGATGATGACGATCTCGGCAAAGCGGATGGCGCGCAAGCCGTCCTGCACCGACATCACTTCGAGCTTTTCGTGGATCCTGGCCTTGCGGCGCATGCCGGCGGTGTCGAACAATTTTAAGCGGCGGCCATGCCAGTCCCAGTCGACCGAGATGGAATCGCGAGTGATGCCGGCCTCAGGGCCGGTCAACAGCCGCTCCTCGCCGATTAGTGCGTTGATCAGCGTCGACTTGCCGGCGTTGGGGCGGCCGACGACGGCGATGCGCATCGGCTTGGTGTCGTCATAGCTCGGCTCGGCGTCCGGGTCGGTGATGTCCTCGCCGATCAGCACCTCGCTGGCGGCGACCTCATCCTCGCCGGCCTCTTCGTCCTCGCCGAAGGCGCGCGCCTCGCCAAGTGCCGCGATCACCGCGTCGCGCAAATCGGGCAGGCCCTGGCCGTGTTCGGCCGAGACCGGGATCGGTTCGCCAAGGCCGAGCTCCCAGGCCTCCAGCATGCCGCCCTGGGCGCCGCGCGCCTCGGCCTTGTTGGCGACGACGACAACCGGCTTGCCGGATTTGCGCACGATCTCGGCGAACGTCTTGTCGTCGGGCATCAGCCCGGACTTGGCATCGATCGTAAAAAAGATCAGGTCGGCCTCGCGGATGGCGATCTCGGTCTGGGCGCGCATGCGGCCGGGCAGCGTCGAGGCGGCCGCATCCTCGAAGCCGGCGGTGTCGATGACGTCGAAATGCAGATCGTAGAGTTTTGCGGCGTGGACGCGTCGATCGCGAGTGACGCCGGGCGTATCGTCGACAAGCGCCAGCTTCCTTCCCACCAGCCGATTGAAAAGGGTCGATTTGCCGACGTTAGGCCGGCCGATGATGGCGACTTTGAAGGTCATGGACTATCACGACACGCCGCCCGAGCCGCGGATCAGCTCGGACATCAAAGTCGCCCGCTCGCGCGTGTTGCGCGGGGCGCCATCATCCGCGGCGATCTGGTCGAACAGCTTCAATGCATCCGCCGCCTTGCCTTCCTTCCAGGCGGCAAGGCCAAGCGCCTCGCGCGCCGTATGGCGCAGCGTGTTGGTGTCGGCGGTGAGCGCCTCGACGCGGCTGGAGACATCGGCGAAAGAGCCGTGGTCGACCAGAAGCAGCGCTGCCCTGAGACGAGCCATGTCGCGAATGCCAGAGGGGATCTTGGTGTCGGCGGCGACCTCGTCGAAATCCTTGACGGCGGCGTCGACGTCGCCCTTGTCCGCCTTGACGGTTGCCGCGCGCATGCGGGCGAGCAGCGGATAGGCGCCGTAGCCGTCCTTCTCCAACGCCTCCAGAGCGGCAAGCGCCTCGTCGTTCTTCCCGTCATTAGCAAGCTTGAGCGCCTGCGAAAAAGCATCGCCCGAGCGGTTGGCGCGAGTTTCGTCCCAATAGCGGTAGCCGACGACAGCAGCAGTGCCGAGCACCACCAGCACGGCCAGCACGAGCAAGGCGGGACCGAAACGGTCCCACAGCGCATGCGCCTGGTCGCGACGAATCTCTTCGTTGACTTCGCGGATAAAACTGTCGTCCGACATGGATCAAAACCATTTCCTGCCCCGGGCGGGGCGGTTGATGAGCCCGCGTTTTAGCGAAATTTTGCCGGCATGGAAGGGGTTCGGCAGGAAAATCGCCTATTCACGAGGCAGTCGCCGCCAACGGCGGCCGTACAGGTCGATCCTACCCGTGCCATATTTCACCGGTAGGCGTCGCTTCTACATTCCTTGATCCGGTCAGATGCCTTTGCCCCGTTTGTCCCGCGTTGTTGCGTTTTCGATTGCCGCGCTTGCTACCGGCGCGGCTTTTGCCGACCCGCCGGCGCCGCCGGCAAAACCGAAGCAGATCGTCATCATCTCATTCGACAGCGCCCGCGACATTTCGCAGTGGCAGCGCAGCCGGGCGCTGGCCCGGCGCACAGGCGCGCATTTCACCTATTTCGTCTCCTGCGTGTTCCTGTTGTCGCCGCAGACACGCAAGGAATACACCGCGCCCGGCAAAACAGAAGGCAAATCGAATATCGGCTTTGCCGCCTCCAGGCAGGAAGTCGCCGACCGGCTCGAGCAGATCAACCTTGCGGCCTCAGAAGGCCACGACATCGGCAGCCACGGCTGCGGCCATTTCGATGGCAAGGACTGGAGCAAGGCCGACTGGCTGGGCGAGTTCGGCTCGTTCAAGCATATTCTCGAGAACGCCTATTCGATCAACGGCATTGCACCCGAACCAAAGGGCTGGCGCGATTTCGCCCGCAAGTCGGTGGTCGGGTTCCGCGCGCCTTATTTGTCGGCAAACAAGGCGCTCTACGAGGCGCTGCCCGCGGCCGGTTTCCTGCTCGACGCAAGCGGCGTCTCGCGTGGGCCGGTCGAGCCGCCGACCGTCAACGGCATCACGCGCTTTTCGCTGCCGCAGATCCCGGAAGGGCCGAGCTCAAGGCGCGTGATCGCCATGGATTACAATCTCTATGTCAGACATTCCGGCGGCTTCGAGCGGCCGAGCATGGCAGAAGAGTTCGCTGACCGGACCTATAACGCGTTCCGCGCCGCCTTCGATGCGCAATACCAGGGCAAGCGCATTCCGCTTGAGCTCGGCTTCCACTTCACGCTGATGAATGACGGCGCCTACTGGAACGCGCTGGAACGCTTTGCCGGCGAGGTCTGCGTGATGAAACAAGTCGAGTGCATCAGTTTTCACGATTATGTTTCGCGGCGAGGCGAAAGGCACGCGGCGGTGGGCGGCTGAGCGGAAGCGCTCGCCGCCCGCCAGTCTTAGCTTGCCGGCTGGTCCTCAGGGCGCAACCCGGCTTGCTCACGTTCGAGATAACGCTGGTCGATTTCCGGCAGCGGCTCGCCTTCGAGCGTGGCCTCGAAGGCGCGCAAGCGTTTGTAGATCGAGATCAGTTCCACGACCGTCGGCCAGGCATTGACCAGATACTGAAATGAAGATCGGACCTGCTCAAAGGAGTTGAGAATCTGGTTCAGAGCGCCGAGCTTGATCTTTCCCGCGACCATCGTAGGAACAAGAACAATATATGGAAATATATTGTCGATCTGTAGATAGAATATTCTAGCGACGTTAAAATATAAGTAGTGGAAGTATTTACGAAAATAGATGCTTCTTACACTTCTAAAAAGGTCAGCGACAGTTGGCGGTTGGGCGCGATCTGCATCGTCCTCACCATAGACCAATTCTTTGCGGTAGGCTGCCTCGACACGTTGGGTGCGGAATTCGAGACCCGGCAGTTTGATTCCTACCGCAGCTAAGAAAGTAGTTCCGAAGGCCGACCAAAGGATTGCTACAACGACCAGGGAGTAAGGCACCGTGCCGACAATCGGCAGTTCCGTGACGTTTTCAGAGAGATGCAGCAGCACGGGAAGGAACGCTATCAGTGTCATGATGGACCCGACTAAGCTTACGCCCAGATCCTCCATCGTGCTGGAGAAGCGCATCGTGTCTTCTTGAACACGCTGGGACGCACCTTCGATGCGCCTCAATCTTTCCCAGTTGGTCATGTAGTATTCGTTCATTGCGGTGCGCCAACGAAATATCCAATGACTTACAAAAAACCGGTTGAGGGCACCAACGGTCACAGCCAGAAGCGCAATCCACATAATTGTCAGCAGTTGGATATAGAAGTCCCACGGCGTCGTAGAGTACGGTGTGCCTAAAGCCTTCTGAATAAGATCGTAGAAAGGGCCATACCAGTCATTGAAGGCGACATTTACCTGCACCTGGTAATAGATCACAAAGAGAATCAGTGAGGTGCCAAGGATCGACCAATTCCGCCATGGATGAGGTCGGTACCAGGCCCAAAAGCCGTAGAAGATGAGGACGACAGCCGCAAAATATATATAGAACCAGAGAAATGGCTTCGACCAAAAGAGCGACACGCCAATGATCTTGTCGACGCCGGCGGCCATCGGGGGCAGTCCAAACACTGCTCCAAGTTGCTCTCCTCCAAAAAACCAAAACAGAACGGCCGCGAGGCTCCAGACGGCGACCGAACTGAAGAACAGCTTCGGCTGCGGAAAAAACGATACGAACACTGTGGCGAAATCCTCGGTCGATGCGCAAATCAGCGGGTTCAGCGGGCATAAAGTCACACATTAGTGGGAAAGAAAATGCCCGTGCCCGATGCCCGCAACCGAGCAAGACCATAATCATGGCGATTTTGGCGCAGCCGACCAGGCGATCGCGCCGGAAGCGAGCAGGACGGCGGCGGCCACGATCGAGGCGAGGAAAAAGTTACCCGAGGCCTGCGCAAGCAGCCCGGCGACGATCGGGCCGATGATCTGGCCAAGGCCGAAGGCGGCCGTCATTACCGCCAGCATCCGGCGCGGCGCTTGCGGAGCAAGCTGCCTGCCGGCCTGCAGGCCAAGCGCGGTGATGGCGATGAAGGTGCCGCCGACAAGAAGGCCGCCGAGCAGCGGCCCGGTGCGCCCGCCCATGATGACACTGGCGCTCACGCCGACCACCTCGACCAGACACCCCAGGGCATAGGCGGCATAAAGCCCGATTCTCGCCGCGAGCTTCTGCCACAGCCAGACCGAGGGGAAACCGGCAAGGCCGGTGACCATCCAGACCACGGCCTCGAAGATCCGGCCGCCGCCGCCCTGGCGGACGATCGCGACCAGGAACGTCGCCGTGACGATGTAGCCGAAGCCGAACAGGCCGTAGGCGACGATGATCTTCACCAGCGACCGGTGCTTCGGCAACGCCGGCTCGGGCCCGGCAACGCTGTTCGCGGTCGAGGTGCCGGCAGCCAGTAACGCGACGGCGGCAAAGCCGCAGGCCGAAATCACCGCGGACCACCGCCAGCCCGCCGCCCAGCCGGCATGTTCGGTGACGAGGACTGCCAACAGCGCCGAGGACGCCGCGATGCCGAGGCCGACACCGCCGAAATACAGCGCCTGCAGGTCGTTTCGCCCGGCCGCGGCGAGATGACCGAAAACGATGCTGGTCATGAAGACCAGGACAAAGGCGCTTGCAACGCCGGCAAGAAAGCGGATGACGAGAAACGCGGCCATCGTGCCGGTCAGGCCCATCAGGCCGGCGAGGATCGCGGTGGCGGCAAGGCCGGCCAGCATCAGCTGACGCTCGCGGCCTTGCGCCCAGCCGCCGGTGGCGGCAAGCGCGCCGACGAGGTAGCCGAGATAATTGGCCGATGCGATCCAGCCGGCATCGGCCGGCGACAGGCCGAGCTCCTCCATCATGCCGGGCAGGATCGGCGTATAGACGAAACGGCCGATGCCCATGGCGACGGCCAGGGCAATCATGCCGGCGATTGCGAGGCGGAAAGGCGAAGCGATGTTCATCGCGGTGCACCATAGGTGCGCCTGCCGGTGAGACAATCCGCCTTTTATTGGGCCAGAAGTGTTCGCAGCCGCGTCGGCGGCTGGCTCGCCTGAGGTGCCAAGCACGATCCTCGTTCAGGAACTCAGCCGCAGCAGGTCGAGGCCGTCTCGTAGCGAGTGCGACGCGCGGTCAGCCTGAATGGCATGTCGGCGAGTTCGCGCTCCGACATGGTATCGAGGAGCGGATGCGCCAGCGGATCGGTCACCCAATTGATGGCCTCGCTGTCATCCCGGTGTGGCTGCGCCCCGATCGGGGAAAAGGCGCCGAGCCATGATAAAATCTTCATCGGATTTGCCTCCTCACTCTGCGTAACCTACTTAGAATCCGCCGTTCGTTAGCGTCTGGCAATTGAGATTTCCGCCGCTCCAGTTTAGAAAAACTGTATGGCTATGCTGAACCGCGTCCATCTCAACGGCTTGCGCGCCGTCGAAGCCGTCGCGCGCCTGGGCTCGCTCGCGGCGGCGGCCGGCGAGCTCAACGTCTCGGTCAGCGCCGTCAGCCAGCAGATCAACCGAACAGAAAAACAACTCGGCCGCGCGCTGTTCGAACGAACGCCGGCTGGCCTGGTGGCGACGGAATTCGGCACCGTCTTTGCCGCGCGGCTCAGCGCAGGCTTCCGCGAACTCGCACAGGCGGTGGCGCTTGCCGATGAAAGCTCGGAGTGCACGCTGGTGGTTTCGGTGGCGCCGGCCTTCGCCTCGAAATGGCTGCTGCCGCGGCTGTCGCGGCATTTCGCCCGCCATCCGAACGTGCTCCTGCGCATCGATGCCTCGGTGCGGCTTGCCGATCTCGATCGTTCGGACATCGACGTCGCCATCCGGCTCGGCGACGGCAAATGGCCGGGCGGGCGGGCCGAATTGCTGCTGGCGCAAGAGGTGTTTCCGGTCTGTGCACCGGTGATCGCCAGCAAGCTGAAATCGATCGAGGACCTTGCTTTGACCTGTGCGATCACCGACGAAAGATCGATGATCAGTTGGGAGAGCTGGTTCGAAGCCGCCGGGGTGGAGCCGGTCACCTTCATGAAGGGCGCGCGCTTCACCGATCCGATGCTGTGCCTGGAATCGGCGATTGCCGGTCACGGCGTCATGCTCGGCTGGCAGTTGCTGGCCGCCGACGCGCTGGCCGACGGCCGTCTCGTCGCGCCGTTCGGCATACGCGCCCAGAGCGGCCTCGGCTATTGGCTGGTGACTTCGGCCAGCAAGAACGAAAGCCGTAAGGTCAGGGATTTCAAGATCTGGATCCGCGAAGAGATCGAGGCGACGATGGCGCAGTTCAGGTCGCTCGAGAGCGCCAGCTGAGCCTGCCAGCACATCACGGTGGAAAGGTCGGTAGCGCCGGTCTATGTAAGAAACAGTCCCCAATCACGGCAGGCAGGATCATGACCACACATTCGCGCGGCGTTTCCGCAAGCATCGACCCGGTGAAGCTCGACAGGCTGGCGGAGGTCGCCGTCAAGGTCGGGCTGCAATTGCAGCCGGGGCAGGATCTGGTGCTGACCTCGTCTATTGCCGCGCTGCCTTTGACGCGGCGGATCGTCGAGCACGCCTACAAGGCAGGCGCGGGCCTGGTGACGCCGATCTTCAACGACGATGAGATCACTCTCGCGCGCTTCCGCTACGGCGCCGACGCCGGTTTCGACCGCGCCGCCGGCTGGCTCTATGAAGGCATGGCAAAAGCCTTCGCCAACAATGCGGCGAGGCTTGCCGTGCGCGGCGAGGATCCGTCGCTGCTTTCGGCGCAGGACCCGGCAAAGGTGGCGCGTGCCAACAGGGCGAATTCGATGGCCTACCAGCCGGCGCTGGAGAAGATCACCGGCTTCGACATCAACTGGAACATCGTCGCCTATCCCGATCAGGCCTGGGCCAAGCAGGTATTCCCGGACGACGCCGAAGACGTCGCCGTGGCCAAACTTGCCGACGCCATCTTTGCCGCCTCGCGGGTGGATGTCGAAGACCCGATCGGCAACTGGACGGCGCACAATGCGGCGTTGAAGAGCCGCACCGAATGGCTGAACGGCCACAATTTCCACGCGCTGCATTTCACCGGCCCCGGCACCGACCTGACCGTCGGGCTGGCCGAGGGGCACGAGTGGATGGGCGGCGCCTCGACCGCCAAGAACGGCATCACTTGCAACCCCAACATCCCGACCGAAGAGGTTTTCACCACGCCGCATGCAAGGCGCGTCGAAGGCCATGTCACCAGCACCAAGCCGCTGTCCCACCAGGGCACGCTGATCGACGGCATTGCGGTGCGTTTCGAGGCGGGCCGCATTGTCGAGGCCAAGGCCACGAAGGGCGAGGATGTGCTGCAAAAGGTGCTCGATACCGACGAAGGCTCGCGCCGTCTCGGCGAGGTGGCGCTGGTGCCGCATTCCTCGCCGATCGCCAAGAGCGGGCTGCTGTTTTTCAACACGCTGTTCGACGAGAACGCCGCCTGCCACATCGCGCTCGGCCAGTGCTATTCGAAGTGCTTCGTCGACGGCGCCTCGCTCAGCCAGGACGAGATCGCGGCGCGCGGCGGCAACAAGAGTTTCATCCACATCGACTGGATGATCGGCTCGGACAAGATCGACGTAGACGGCGTCCATAAGGACGGCAGCCGCGTGCCGGTGATGCGCAAGGGCGAGTGGGTTTAGGCCCGGTATCTCTAAACGAAGGCCAGCAAGCAGCGGCGCCTGCTGGCCCATGCGGGGTTGGCAATGGAGCTCGCGGTCAAGCGCATCTATGAGCCGCCGGCGCCCGATGACGGGCAGCGGGTGCTCGTCGACCGCATATGGCCTCGCGGCGTCCGCAAAGAGGACGCGGCGCTGACGCTATGGCTAAAGGACATCGCGCCAAGCAATGGGTTGCGCAAATGGTTCGGCCATGAGCCGGCGCGCTGGGCGGAGTTCCAGCGGCGATACCGCGATGAGCTCGACCGGAACGGCGAGGCGGTGGCGGAACTACGTGCCTTGCTCCGTGAAGGCAAGGTGACGCTGCTCTACGGCGCCCATGACGAGGCGCACAACAATGCGGTGGCACTGGCGAGCTATTTGCGTGGGATCAATTAGTCACGCCGGCGGGACAGCGCCCCCCTCTGGCCTGCCGGCCATCTCCCCCTCAAGGGGGGAGATTGGCAGCTTCGCCGAAAGCGCCCTTCTTTGGAGACTAGCGAAAGCCGAAGTGACATCCAATCTCCCCAGAGGGGAGACGTCCGGCAGGACAGAGGGGGGCGCGACGGATCGTGGCGGGTCGGTTCTACTTCCCACTCACCGCCTCTTGATAAACATCAGGCTTGAAGCCAACGAGAACCCTGTCGCCAAGTTCCAGCACCGGACGCTTGATCATCGTCGGTTTGGCCAGCATCAGCGCCTTGGCCTTCTTCTCGTCCAGGCCCAGTCTGTCCTCCTCCGACAGTTCACGGAACGTTGTGCTCGCCTTGTTGAGCAGGATTTCCCAGCCGACCTTGCCTGACCAGCCGTTCAGCCGATCCGCGTCAAGGCCGTCTGCCCTGTAGTCGTGAAAGCGATAGGCAACATCGTGGCTCGCCAGCCAGGAACGCGCCTTCTTGACCGTATCGCAATTGGTGATGCCGTACATGGTGATCGTCAAAACGCGTCCTCGGACCAGTCGAATCTGACGGCACCCTAAAACCGCGCCTCTCGGTTTTCCAGCGGCCTCGCCGGCCGTCTGCGATTTTCGCGCTTGCCAATAGTAAGGAATCTTCCTAACTATTTCCCGAGCTAATTTGAGGCAAGGAAACGACCATGACGGGCCTGCAGACCGAAAGCCCCCCGCCCATTGACGGCATTTTCCGGGCGCTCGCCGATCCGACCCGGCGACGCGTGGTCGAGCGACTGAACCGAAGCCCCGCCTCGGTCAGCGAGCTTGCCCAGCCGTTCGAGATGGCCCTGCCATCCTTCATCGAACACCTCAGGGTTCTGGAAGGCTGCGGGCTGGTGCATTCGGAAAAGGCCGGCCGCGTCAGGACCTACCGGCTCGCGCCGGAGCCGTTGAAGCTCGCGGAAAACTGGCTGGCCGAGCAGCGTGCGCTGTGGGAGCGCCGTCTCGACCAGTTCGACGATTACGTGCTGAAACTCAAGGAGAAAGACAGATGAATATGGTGCCGTTGTTCCAACCCGATCCGAAGCTCGACCTCGTGCTCGAACGGACGATCGAGGCGCCGCGAAAACTGCTGTGGATGGCCCTGACGAGACCCGAGCATGTCAGCCAATGGTTCACGCCGAAGCCGTAGATCATCACCGATTGCGAGATCGACCTGCGGCCCGGCGGTCTGTTCCGAACCCGCATGCAGTCGCCCGACGGCAAGGAGGTCAACGACAGGCGTTGCTGCTACCTCGAGATCGTCCAGGACGAGCGGCTGGTGTGGACCGATGCGCTGCTGCCCGGCTACCGGCCGTCAGGCGACCCATTCATCACAGCCGTCATAGCGCTGCAATCGCATGGCGAGACGACGCGCTACACCGCCACCGCCATCCACCGCGACGAAGCCACGCGCAACAGCCACGAGGAGATGGGCTTCCACGACGGCTGGGGCACGGTGGCGGATCAGTTGGCCGGCTATCTCAAGACGATCTGAGGCGACCCTGCTTCGCACTCACATTGCGGCCACGCAATCGTTGTGGCCGTTCAGCCGAACGCCGGTGCCGAGGCACCAACGCTCGCAACAAACTTGACGGTTGGCGTAATGCCAATGTTGAACGCTCAGGCGCCGTAGCCGATGATGCCCTTGATCTCGAGGAAATCGTGGATCGCCCAGTCGGCATATTCGCGGCCGTTGCCGGACTGCTTGTAGCCGCCGAAGGGCGCAAACGTATCCCATTCCGGATAGTTGATCGACACCTGCCCGGCGCGTAGCCGGCTGGCAATCTTGCGGGCGTGGTCGATATCCCCGGACTGCACATAGGCAGCCAGGCCATAGACGGTGTCGTTGGCGATCTTCACCGCATCATCATCGTCATCGTAGGAGATGACCGACAGGACCGGCCCGAAAATCTCCTCCTTCTCGATGGTCATGCCGGGCCTGACGTGGCCGAAAACGGTCGGCCGCACATAATAGCCACGGTTGAGGTGCTCCGGCCGGCCGGGTCCGCCGGTAACCAGCGTCGCGCCCTCGGCGATGCCTGCCTCGATCAGCCGCTGGATCTTGTCGAACTGGATGGTGCTGACCACCGGCCCGAGCTTGGTCTCCTCGGAGCGTGGGTCGCCGACCTTGTGCCGTTCGGCGGCCTTCCTGGCGATCGTCAGCGCCTCGTCGTGACGGGCGGCCGGCACCAGCATGCGGGTCGGCGCGTCGCAGGACTGGCCGCTGTTACCGAAGCAGGCGTTGACACCCTTGCGCACCGCCGTCTCGAAGTCAGCGTCGGGCAGCACGATATTGGCCGATTTGCCGCCGAGCTCCTGCGCCACGCGCTTGACCGTCTCGGCCGCCGTCTTGGCGACGATGATGCCGGCCCGGGTCGACCCGGTGAACGAGACCATGTCGACGTCGGGATGGCCAGCCATGACCTGGCCGACATCCGGACCAGTGCCATTCACCATATTGTAGACGCCCTTCGGCGTGCCGGCGGCGTCCATCACCTCGGAAAAGATGATGCCGCTGATCGGCGCGATTTCGGAAGGCTTTAAAATGACGGTGCAGCCGGCGGCGATGGCCGGCGCCACCTTGCAGACTATCTGGTTGAGCGGCCAGTTCCACGGTGTAATCAGCGCGCAGACGCCGATCGGCTCCTTGACCACCATGGTGGTGCCGCGCTTCTCGCTGAATTCGTAATCCTCCAGCGCCTTGATAGTGGCTTCCATATGCGCCCTGCCCGCCCAGGCCTGCGCCTCGCGCGCCCACCTGATCGGCGCGCCCATTTCCTGGCTGACCGCCTGGGCGATGTCCTCGTAGCGCTCATTGTAGACTTCGAGGATACGCTTCAGCAGCTTCAGGCGCTCGGCCTTGGTCGTTTGCGAAAAGGCCGGGAATGCCGCCTTGGCCGCAGCCACGGCCTTGTCGACATCGGCTTTCGAGCCGACCGAGATTTTGGTGTAGGCCTCTTCAGTGGACGGATCGATCACATCCAGCGTTGCCGGAACCACGGGGCCGACCCATTTGCCGCCGATGAAAAAATTGAGATGATTGCTCATGGGCCGTGCTCCGGTTTTCTGGAAATGAGTGAGACTAGCTAGGCAGCATAGGGCAGTTGGCACCACGGCGCAGGCTGATATGCGCCACGTCGCCGACGCTGAATTGAAAACCCTCTGTCCGGCGCGGCGCGTCGATCACCACCTGTGTCCCCTGCCCCAACTCTGCATGAAGGCGCAAGGTGCGGCCGTGAAAGACGATGCTGTTCACCCGCACCGGTGCAGTACCGGCCGCCGCCTCGGTCGTGGCCAAAAGGTCCTCCGGACGCACGCCAATGGTGCGCACCGTGCCCTCGCCAGGCAGCTCGCCTTTATCCGAAATCGCTTCCAGCGGCAGAGCGCCGGCGATGAACCGCAAGCGCTCGCCATCGCGGCCGACAAAGCGCGACTGCAGAAGGTTCATGGTGCCGATGAAGCTGGCAACGAATTTGGTGGCGGGTCGATCGTAAAGGGTCGCCGGCGGCGCAATCTGCTCGATGCGGCCCTTGTTCATGACGACAATGCGGTCTGAGATCGACAGCGCCTCGGTCTGGTCGTGCGTGACCATGACGAAAGTGGTGCCAAGCCGCGACTGCAGTCGCTTCAGTTCGACCTGCATCTGCTCGCGCAGATGCGCGTCGAGCGCCGACAGCGGCTCGTCGAGCAGCAGCACACGCGGCTCGCAGACGATCGCGCGGGCAAGTGCGACGCGCTGGCGCTGGCCACCCGACAATTCGGACACGCGGGCGCCGAGCTTCTCGGCAAGGCCGACCATGTCGAGCGCTGCGCCGACGCGCTTTGCCTGTTCGGCACCGGAGAGCTTGCGCAGCGACAGGCCGAAGCCGACATTTTCGGCAACGTTCATGTGTGGGAACAGCGCGTAGTCCTGGAACACGGTATTGACGGGACGGCCGAAGGGCCTGAGCGCCGTGATGTCGCGGCCTTCGAGCAGGACCCTGCCGTTCGACGGGCTCTCGAAGCCGGCGATGACCCGCAAGCTGGTGGTCTTGCCGCAGCCGGACGGTCCGAGCAGGGTCAGGAACTCGCCGCGCGAAATATCGAGATCGACGGCGTCGAGCCCGATGATGCCGCCGGGGAAAATCTTGGAGACCTTGTCCAGCCGGACGAGCGGATCAGGCGCCATCGCGAATCTCGGACGGTTTGGTCGTGTTGACCCACAGGATCTGGCAGCGCTCGCTGCCCGGATTGCGGAAGGCATGCAGCAAGGTGCTCTTGAAGGCGAAGCTGTCGCCGGCCTTCAGCCCGTATCTGGTCGAATCGACCACCAGCTCGACCTCGCCGGACAGGACGAAGCCGAATTCATGGCCGGCATGGGCGTAGGCTTCGGCGGTGCCACCACCGGCTTCCACGGTCACCAGCATGCCGGTCAGCGTGGCGGCTGGCGGCGACAGCAGTGCCTTGGCGATGCCTTCCGATTTTACCGGGATCTGCCGCCGGCTGTTGGCGCGCACGCAATAGAGGTCGTTGCCGACATCATTGCCGTCGGCGATCAGCGCCGACGGCTCTATATCGAGGGCGGCGGCAAGCGGCCAGATCACGCGGACCCGCAATGACGACATGCCGCGCTCGATCTGGCTCAGTGCACCGATCGACACGCCGGCTTTGGCGGCAAGTTCGGCCAGCGAGAGATTGCGCTCCAGCCTGAGCGCCCGCACGCGCCGGCCGACCCTGACGTCGGCGTCGTCCTTCGGCTTCTCAGCCGCTTCGTCCAGCATGTCCATTCGTTCGTCCTTGTTACAGTATTTTTGGCCGGCGCCGCGCGCTCTTCCCTTCTCCCCCTTGTGGGAGAAGGTGGCCGAGCGAAGCTCGGTCGGATGAGGGGTGTTCCAGAAAACACCAACGCCTCATTCCTTCCAACACCCCTCAACCGTCTTGGCGCTGCGCGCCAATCCACCTTCTCCCACAAGGGGAGAAGGAAGAGCGAACTCAGCCGCCTGCCTTGACCTTCTCGAACATCTTGGCGAGTTCGTCATTCTGTTTCATCGGCCCGGTGAAGATCGTGGTCTTCAGCATCACCTCGGGATCGGAAGGCAGCTGCAGTTTCTCCAACTCCTCCTTTGGCACGGCGGCGAAAGCCGAGCTGGTCGAGCTGCCATAGCCGTAGGCCTGGATCAGATACTTTCCGGAATCCGTTTCCAGCCGGCTGTTGATGAAGTCATAAGCAAGATCGACGTTCTTGGCGTCCTTGAGCATGACGAAACCGCAAGCCCAGGTCAGCATGCCTTCCTTCGGCTTCATGAACTCGACAGGCACGCCCTGCTTCTTCAGCGAGGTGGCCGAGGCGTTCCAGGTCATGGCCGCGACCAGCTGGCCGCTCGCCAGTGCCTGTTCGACCGAGGTCATGTCGGTGGTGTAGTTCGAGAGCAGCGGGCGCTGCTCGCGCAGTTTCTCCGCCACCTTGTCCATCTGTTCCGGTGTCATGTCGAATGGATTGACGCCGGCCAGAAGGGCCGCCACCACCGGTGTGTCGTGGACGGCATCGATGGTCGCCATGCGCCCGGCATATTGCTTGTCCCAGAGCAGGTTCCAGCTGGCTTCGGGGTTCTTCACCAGATCGGTGCGGTAGAGGATCGAGGTATTGCCCCAGTCCCACGGCACCATCCAGACCTTGCCGTCGCCGGCCTGCAGGTCGGGCAGGTTCTTGAAGACCGGGAAGATCGAATCCCAGTTCTTGATGCGCTTGGTGTCGATCGGCTGCAGCAGGCCTTCCTTGTTCCAGCGCGCCACCTTGTCATAGCAAGGGTGCGCGACATCGGGGCGGAAGCCGGCCTTGACCTTGGTGAAGGCGTCATCGTCGTCGCCGAACGTCGCGGCTTCGACGCCATCAGGGTGCGCGGCGAGGAAGCTCTTGTTGAAGTCGGGCAGCTCGTAACCCGACCAGGTGAAATATTGCAGCTTGTCGCCGGCAAAGGCGACAGTCGACGCAAGCGCCAGCGCGAAGGCGGCCAGTCCGGTTTTCGCTGTCTTTGCCGTTATCGATTTCAAGTCGAATGCCATTGCAGTTCTCCTCTTTCGGTTTCTTCTGGTTTTGACAGGCTGGCGGGCGCTGGCTGCCGGGTGGCGGCAAGCCCGCGATGGCGCAGGATTTCGGCGAGTGCGGCGATAACGAACGACACGGCCAGGATCGCCGTGCCGAGCGCCATGACGGTCGGCAGCGATTTCGGGAAGCGCAGTTGGCTCCAGATATAAAGCGGCAGCGTCGGCTCGGTGCCGGCAAGGAAGAAGGCGACGATGAACTCGTCGAACGAGGTCAGGAAGGCCAGCATGAACGCCGAAATAATGGCGGGCAGGCTGAGCGGCAGCATCACCCGTCTGAAGGTCGTCCAGTCCGAGGCGCCGAGGTCGAGCGCTGCCTCGCGGATGGTCTTCGGGATGGCGGCGAAGCGGCTGCGCATGACCACCACCGTCGTCGGCAGCGCCACCAATACATGGCCGAGCACAATGGCAATGCGCGACGGCCCGAAACCGGCGAGATTGACCAGGATCAACAGCGAGATGCCGACGATGACGCCGGGGATCAGGATCGGCAGCCGCGCAATGGCACTGATCGTGGCGGCCAGCGGCGAGCGGCCGTAGAGGTCCATATAGGACACGGTGATGCCGCAGAGTGTTGCGCCGGTGGCGGCAATGGCGCCGATGACGAGGCTGGTGGCAAGCGCACCGGACAGCGCCGAATTGCCGTAAAGTGTGCCGTACCACTCAAGCGTGAAGCCTTGCAGCGGAAATGCCGCCTGGATCGAATTGTTGAATGAAAACAGCGGGATCAGCAATATCGGCAGATACAGGAACACCAGATAGGCAAGGACGTAGGCTCCGAGCCAGCCGCCGCCTTGCTTTGCGTCCAGGCGCGCGGTGTTCATGTGCGGCTGCCGTATCGCCGGTCGGCGAAGCGCACCACCAGCACCACGGCGAGAATGACCAGCATGACGGCGACGGCGAGTGCGGCGCCGAACGGCCAGTCATTGGCCTTGCCGAACTCGGCCTGGATCAGTGTGCCGATCATTGTACTGGCAGGGCCGCCGACCAGCGCCGGCGTCACATAATCGCCGACGGTCGGCACGAAGACGACGAGAGCGGCCGCCAGCACGCCCGGCATCGAATTGGGCAGCACGATGCGGCGGAAGCTGGTGAATGGTTTTGCGCCGAGATCGGAAGCGGCTTCGAGCAGCGATTTCGGGATGGTGTCCAGCGCCACATAGATGGGCAGGATAGCGAACGGCGCATAAGCGTGGGCGAGCGTGACGACGACCGCTGCCGGCGTATTAAGGAAGGCCAATGTCGGCTCCGACCAGATGCCGCTTTCGATCAGCGCCGAGTTCAGCACGCCATTATAGGCAAGCACGATCTTCCAGGCGAAGACGCGCAGCAGATAGCTGGTCCAGAACGGCAGGGTCAGCAGGAACAGCAGCAGCCCGCGCCGCCGCCCGGCATGGAAAGCCAGATAGTAGGCAACGGGATAGGCGGTGACGACGGTTGCCAGCGTCACCAGGCCGGCGATGCCCAGCGAGCGCAGCGTCACCGTCCAGTACAGCGGATCGGTGGCCACAGTGACGAAATTCGCAAGGGTGAAACCAGCCCCCAGCAGCGAGCCGTCATTGCCGCGAAAGGCGAGAAAGAACACCAGGCCGAGGGCGAAAAGGATCAGCAAGAAGGTGACCAACCCGCCGGGCAGCAGCATGGCGAAGCGAAAACCCGGCGAAGACCGGGTTTCCGGCAGCGGCTGCGTTGCGGCGATGGTCGACATCGACTACCCATCATAATTTGAAATTGACCAAACTTTTTTCATATTCGTGAAGCTGTCAAGCTGTTTCATGCTTGGGAATGAACGTCAGCGTTCGAAGGCGTCCAGCATCCGGTACCAGGCGATCGTCGCGGCAACGCCGACCTGCCGAAACGCATGAAACGGGATCGGCCGGATCGGCGAAACCGGGAACGGCAATTGCCTGGTGTCGCCGCTCGACAGATAGGAGGCGATGCGCTCGCCAAGCGCGGTCATCAGGCCGATGCCGCGGCCCTGGCAACCGACGACCGCCAGCAGACCCTTCTCTGGCTCGTGGATATGCGGGAGATGGTCCGGCGTCATTGCCACCCGGCCGAACCACCGCTTTTCAATGGCAATGTCTGACAGCGCCGGATAAAGCCGCAGCAGCGCGCGCTCCAGATGCGCCCAGTCGGCCGGGCCGTTCGGCAAAGCCATGCGGCCGCGCCCGCCGAGCACCAGCCGGCCGTCGGCACTCTTGCGATAATAGACGAGGATGCGGCGCGAATCCGACACTGCCTGCCCTTCCGGCAGGATAGCCGCCGCGAGATTGGACGATAGCGGTGCTGTCGCGATCTGGAAGGAATGCAGCGGGACGATCGTCTCGGTGAGGCCGGGAAGCAGGCCGCCGGTATAGGCGTTGGTCGCCAGGACAATCGCCTTGGCCTTGAGTTCGGCGCCGCTTTCCGTAGAAACGTGCCAAATGCCAGCATTCTTGCTGATCTGCATCACGTTCTGGCGCTCGGCGATCTTTACGCCCGCCGCTGCAGCGACGCGCGCCAGTTCCGACGTGTAGGCGAGCGGATCGATGACACCGGCGCGGCGATCGAGCCAGCCGCCGAGATAGCCTTGCGCGCCGGTCATCGTCGCGATCTCCGTCCCGCTCAGCAGCCGGACATCGGCGCCGCGGGCGCGCCACTGCCGATCCCGGTTCGCCGCCGCTTTCAGCGCGGTCTCGGTATGCGCGGCCTGGATCCAGCCATTGCGGACGAACGGCACCGCCAGTCTTTCGTCGCGGATCAATTCGAAGACGGTGTCAGCGGTCGAGGCGGCAAAGTTGACGAGCGCTTCGCCGCGTTCGAGACCAAAATGCTCCAGCAGCCAATCCGGATCGTATTTCAGGCCGGGAATGACCTGACCGCCGTTCAGGCCGGATGCGCCATTGCCAATTTCGCCGGCCTCCAGCACCTGGACAGCAAGGCCGAACCGGGCAGCGTGCAAGGCTGTCGACAGCCCCATGATACCGCCGCCGACGATAACGACATCGACGCATTGGCCGGCGGGAAAAAGCGACTGGAACGCGGTGGCTGTCCGCGGCTTCTGCCAGATTGGATCGGAAAACCGTACGGGCAAGCGTCACCTGGAGATTTCAGTAGGTGAAAACCCTAGCGACGGTTTCATTATTTTGAAAGAGCGTTTTCCGTCGCCGTTGGCGCACGTCAGGCTCGATCAAGGTCCAGCGATGCGAAGACCGCTTGAAAGAATTGACAAAGCTCGCCCTGCAAGCGGGATAGACCTTTGGCGGGAATTTGTTGAAAGTGCCGCGGCCGAAGGACAAGACAACAGGAAATGTAAGCCATGACGAACGCCACACATTTGCCCGCCGAAGGCCTCTTCGTGGGCCGCGCCCGGGCGAGCGATGCTTCCCATCCGCTGGCGGTCACGGTGCGTGACGGCACGGTCTTCGACATCACGTCAAATGTGGCGCCGACCGTGCGCGACGTTTGCGAATTGCCGGATCCGGCGGGGCACGTCCGCTCGGCCAAGGGGCGGCCGATCGGCCCGCTCGATGCCATTGCCGCCAACAGTTTCGAGACAGCGCGCGATCCGGGGAAACCGTATCTGCTGTCCCCCGTCGACCTGCAGGCGATCAAGGCATCTGGCGTCACCTTTGTCGTCAGCCTGCTCGAACGGGTGATCGAGGAGCAGGCGCGCGGTTCGGCGGAAAAGGCCGACGCCATTCGCGCCGACATCGCCGGGCTGATCGGCCACGATCTGTCGAAGCTCAAGCCCGGCTCGCCGGAAGCGATGGAGATCAAGGCCAAGCTGATAGCGCGCGGCGCCTGGTCGCAATATCTGGAAGTCGGCATCGGCCCCGATGCCGAGATCTTCACCAAATGCCAGCCGATGGCCTCGGTCGGCTTCGGCGCCGATGTCGGCCTGCATCCGGTTTCGACATGGAATAATCCGGAGCCGGAGATCGCCATGATTGCCGCCGGCAGCGGCAGGATTGTCGGGGCGACGATCGGCAACGACGTCAATCTGCGCGACGTCGAGGGGCGCTCGGCGCTGCTGCTCGGCAAAGCCAAGGACAACAACGCTTCGGCAGCACTTGGCCCCTTTATCCGGCTGTTCGATGAGACGTTTTCCATCGGCGACGTGAAGCAGGCGATCGTACGGTTGAAAGTCGAAGGCGAGGATGGGTTCTCGCTGGAGGGTGCCAGTTCGATGGCCGAGATCAGCCGCTCGCCGGAAGAGTTGGTCGCCGCCGCCATGGGGCCACATCACCAGTACCCGGACGGGCTGGCGCTCTATCTCGGCACCATGTTCGTGCCGTCGAAGGATCGCGGCGAAACAGGCAAGGGCTTTACCCACAAGGTCGGCGACATCGTCACCATATCGTCAGAGAAGTTCGGCGCCTTGGTCAACCGGGTGCGGTTGTCGCCCGACTGTCCGCACTGGACTTACGGTGCCAGCCACCTGATGCGCGACCTCGCCAGGGCCGACCTCATCTAGTCCCCCACCCTACATCCGATAGATTCTAGAATTCTCTGATTGGAAATTACCTGCTCGTCGGCATTCGGGAGAGTCCATTGATCGTCGCTCTTGAGGGCAAGACCCTTGTCGTTACCGGCGGAACGCAAGGGCTTGGCGAGACCATCGTCCGGCTGGCCTCAGCCGACTGCGGCGAAGGGATCGCCATTGTCGGCCGCAATGCCGAGCGTGGCAGACGCATCGCCGAAGAGCTTTCACGACCAAGCCGGCCCGTCGTCTTCATCCAGGCCGACCTTGGAGATCCGGCCGCGCCTGCAGCTGTCATGGCGGAAGCGATCAAAAGACTCGGCCGCATCGATTGTCTGGTGAACGCCGCGGCCCTCACCGACCGGGCCTCGCTGGAAACTGGCACAATCGACGACTGGGACAGGTTGTTTTCCGTCAATGCGCGCGCGCCGTTCTTCCTCATGCAGGCAGCCGTAGCCGACATGAAGACACGGCGGGCGGCGGGCGCCATCGTCAACATACTGTCGGTGAATGCGCATTGCGGTGCGCCGGACCTTGCCATCTATTCCGCAACCAAGGGCGCGCTTTCGACGCTGACCAGAAACATTGCCAACGCGCATCTTTCCGATCGCATCCGCGTCAACGGCATCAACATGGGCTGGGTAGCGACGCCGGCCGAACAAGAGATGCAGGCGCGCACGCTGGGCAAGGGCGAAAACTGGGCAAAGATTGCCGCCGCCGGCCTGCCGCTTGGTCGATTGCTGACCATGGACGAAGTCGCCCAGCTAACGCTGTTCCTGCTCAGCGACGCCTCCGGGCTGATGACCGGGACGCTTATCGACCTAGAGCAATACGTGCTCGGCGCGCCGCCGCGCAGCATTGCATGACGGTCGCAAGGCCGATCGTCGGCCGCCTGGAAAATATCAGCCAAACTGATGCAATCTGATGGGATTGCTGATGGCGTGGTGCCTTGCGCCAACGTCCATTGGCAATCGAGGCTTGCCATCGATCGAAAAAGGGAATGCTCTAATGCGCCCAGGTCGACGCTGGCAAATGCGATCACGGCTTTGGCCGCGCACGGTTTTTGGCCGCGATCGTCGTAGGAGGAGGAGTTCGGTTCAAATGGGAGGAAATCAAATGCTGACGAGGCTAAGACTGCTTGTACTTGGCTTGATGGTGGCGCTGGCCATTCCGGCCGCGGCACAGGCCAAGACGTTCTACTGGATTTCGCATGGCGGCCCGGCCGATCCGGTCTGGACATACTTCCTTGCCGGCGCCAAGCAATGGGCGGCGGACACCGGCAACACCGTCAACACGTCGTTCCACAATGGCGACGTGGCGTCGCAGCAGGAGGCTGTTCGCGCCGCGATTTCCGCCAAGGCCGACGGCATCACCACGACCAGCCCTGATCCGGGCAGCCTTGTCGAGATCGCCAAGGAAGCGCGGGCGGCGAACATCCCGATCATCAACTTCAACACGCCCGACCCGAAGGCGGACTTCAACGCCTATGTCGGCGGCGACAACGTCACCTTCGGCAAACATTGGGCGCAGTATCTGGTCGACAAGGGCCTTGTGAAGAAGGGCGACTTCGTCTGGATGCCGGTCGAGATTCCCGGCGCCACCTATGGCGTCCAGGAAGAGGAAGGCATCAAGAGCGTGTTCGAGCCGCTCGGCATCACCTATGAAATCACCGAAGCGACGCTCGACCAGGCCGAAGTGATCAACCGCATGGTCGATTACCTCACCGCCAACAGGGCCAAGGTCAAGGCGGTTATCGGCCTCGGCGACCTTGTCACCGGTTCGATCAAGCGGGTGTTCGACCAGGTCGGCGTCAAGCCGGGCGAAATCCCGGTCGTCG
This sequence comes from Mesorhizobium sp. M0816, assembly GCF_040320005.1. Taxonomy (NCBI): domain Bacteria; kingdom Pseudomonadati; phylum Pseudomonadota; class Alphaproteobacteria; order Hyphomicrobiales; family Phyllobacteriaceae; genus Mesorhizobium; species Mesorhizobium sp. M0816. The sequence continues at coordinate 283,361 of NZ_JAMYOT010000001.1, forward strand.
GCTGGGGCAACTCGCTCGACACCACCCAGGAAGTGCTGAACGGCTACGTCAATGCCGCGCAGTGGCAGGATCCGCAGGCGACCAGCTACGTCGCGCTCTCGCTCGCCAACATGGCGGCGAGCGGTATTCCACCCGGGTTCGACGTGATCACCGGCGCGCTCTACGAGAAGGACACCGCGGCAGTCTACGACAAGATCCTGTCCGGCAAATAGATCCGCGATCGAGTTGGTCACGGCCGCTTCGGCGGCCGTGACTGTCTCATCATTCCGCCGAAGCCGGTTGCGGTCGCGGCCAAATCCAATCCTATCGCGGGTCCAAGGTGGAAAATCGTTCTCTTATCCAACGCTCGATCGCGCGGCCCGAGTTCGGGCCGTTTGTGCTGCTCGTCGTCGAGATCGCCGTGTTCTGGGGCATCAACCACGACTTCCTGTCGCCGCAAAACATCTCGAACACGCTGGCCTTCACGGTCGAGCTCGGGCTGATCGCGCTGGCGATGACGCTGTTGATGACATCAGGCGAATTCGATCTCTCGGTCGGCTCGGTGTTCGGCTTCTCGCCGGTCCTGATGTGGACGTTGTTCAACAGCGGCGTCGCCTCGCTGGAAGCCGCCTTCGTCATTGCGCTGGTGGTCGCTGCGTTCATTGGACTGGTCAATGGCTGGTTCGTGACGCAGCTCAAGATCCCGTCCTTCCTGGTGACGCTGGGCATGCTGCTGGTGGTGCGCGGCACCGCTTTGTTCGTCACCAACGGGTTTCCGCAGCGGACCTGGAGCGCCGAGGGCAGCTGGCTGGCGGAAGCGCTGGTCGGCGATTTCTTCATCGGGCCGTTCCGTATCTACATGTCGCTGTTCTGGTTCATCGCCGCCGCAATCGCGCTCGGCTACGTTCTGACGCAGAGCCGGACAGGCAACTGGATCCAGGCGGCCGGCGGCAACCCGAGTGCTGCAAGGGCGCGCGGCGTCAATGTCAGCGGCGTCAAGATCGGCCTGTTCATCCTGTCGTCGATCCTGGCCTCGCTTGCCGGCGTCATCTCCTCGCTGCGCACCTCGGCGGCCAACCCCAACAGCGGCACCGGCTACGAGCTCGAAGTTATCGCCATGGTGGTGATCGGCGGCACGGCGCTGACCGGCGGGCGCGGCACAATCATCGGCACGGTGCTCGGTATCCTGATCCTGCGCGTGATGCGCAACGGCATCGTGCTGATCGGTGTGCCGGGCCTTGCCTATAATATTTTCATCGGCGCCATCATCCTCGGCATGATGGCGCTCCATTCATGGCTGGAACGCCGGCATCAGGCAGGGACTTGAACCATGGCCGAACCGCTTGTCCGCATGGAAAATATCCGCAAGTCCTATGGCCGCGTGCAGGCGCTGGTTGATGCCAATTTCCATGTCAACGAAAGGGAGATCGTCGGTCTGCTCGGCGACAACGGCGCCGGCAAGTCGACGCTGATCAAAGTGCTGTCGGGCGCGGTCCCGCTGACCAGCGGCGACATCTTCATCCGCGGCAAGAAGGTGAATTTGCGCAGTACCAGCGACGCCATCGCCCACGGCATCGAGACGATCTACCAAGACTCGGCGCTGGTGACGCAGTTGTCGATCGCCCGCAACCTGTTCCTTGGACGCGAGCCGATCAAGCCGCCGCGTTTCCTCAACCGCATGGACCAGGAGGCGATGAACGTGGTTGCCCGTGACCTGCTCAAGCAGGTCGGCATCTCGAAGAACATCCCGCCGACGACGCCGATCGGCTCGCTCTCCGGCGGCGAGCGACAGGCGGTGGCGATTGCGCGCGCCATGCATTTCGACAGCGATCTCATCATCCTCGACGAGCCGACCAACAATCTCGGCGTCGCCGAAACGCAAGGCGTGCTGAGCTTCGTGCGCAGTGCCCGCGATTCCGGCCATTCCTGCATCTTCATCGCCCACAACATCCATCATGTCTTCCAGGTGGTCGACCGCATCGTCGTCATGCGCCGCGGCAAGGTGGTCGCCGACGATATCGACCCGAAGAAGACCAGCGTCGCCGAAGTCGAACGCGTCATCACCGGCATGTCGGACAAGGAGATCCATGACGCGCTGGTCGAGGGCACGCAACGGCCCAGCTGAGCAGCCGGGGGTCGGCCTGATCGTCGAGGCACTGGATCGCATCGCCACATGGTTGCGACATGAAAGCCACCGTTTCGGATATTGCCAGAAGCTGCGGCCTGTCGACCGCGACGGTCGACCGTGTGCTCAACAACCGGCCGGGAGCCAGTGCCGCCAACCGGCAGCGCGTAATGGAGGCGGCCAAGCAACTCGGCTATCTGCCGGTCGTCGACCAGGTCGCGTTGCCGTCGCGGCCGGCACATCTCGAATTCTTCCTGCCGATAGGCAGCAATGCCTTCATGGCCGATCTGGCCAGACACATCGAGGATTATGCGGCGCGCCTGCCGCTGGTCGCCTCCTGCCGCATCCACAAGCTCGCCGGCATCTCGCCGAGCGCCTTGCAGGCGGCCGTCGAAAACCTCTCGCTCAAGGCGAACGGCGTCGGCGTCATCGCCATCGATCATCCGAGAACGCGCAACATCTTGCGCGAGATCGTCGAGGCCGGCATCCGCCTGGTCACACTGGTGTCCGACGTTCCGGGCGCGCCACGCTCGGCCTATGTCGGCATCGACAACCGTGTGGCCGGACGAACGGCGGCGCTGCTGATGGGACGGTTCCTCGGCGGCCGCCAGGGCCATCTGGCGATGGTCGTCGGTTCACGCTCCTACCGCGGCCACGAGGAACGCGAGATGGGCTTTCGCTCCGTGCTCGGCGAGGAGTTCCCCAACCTAACCGTCACCAGCGCCGTGGAGATCAACGATGAGCCGGGGGTCAGTTATACCGCGACCATGAAGGCGCTGCACAACGAGCCGGAGCTGCTCGGCATCTACTGTATCGGCGCCGGGCGCTCGGGCGTGGCAAAAGCATTGCTCGAAGTCAGGCCGCAGACGAAGCCGGTGTTCATCTGCCATGATCTGACGCGCGAGACGCGCGGCTATCTCGTCGACGATCTGCTCGACGTCGTCATCGACCAGAATGCGCGGCTGATTGCCGAACAGTCGGTCATTCGCCTGCTCGGCTCGATCGCCTCGTCGGCGCCCTATCTGACGCGAAAATTCATCGAGCCGCGCCTGATCTTCAAGGAAAATGTCCCGGTGCAGTGATGTCGCGCAAGGCGATGGTCGCTCGGGCCTCGATCGTTAAAATTCGGTTGATACCGCAAATCTGCACATCACCTATGCAACTTTTGTGGTTGCCGAATCATTGGGCAATCGATAGTTTCGCAGGTGTCGGCCATCTACTCCTCCCAGATGCGATGCCGACGCTGAGTGCGGTACACCTCCTCCCGTGCCGTATTCGAAATCGAGCCCGCTGCCACCTCCTCCCGGCAGCGGGCTTTTTTTGTTCCGGCTCCGGGATAGCGGGCGATGCTGGGATCGTGACTGGCACCGGACACGATTGCTGATCCGCGGATCGGTGAGCTTCGCTGCGACCGCCGCGGCTTGTCGGGCAGAATCCTGTCACACTTGTCACTCTCACCGGTTCGCCGGCGGCCCTATCCTGCCTCACGACCAGCAATCAACGCCGCGCCGGCCATGGTGCGGAGGATCGGCACAGGAGACGCGAGATGGCACATCGCGATGGGACGAGACATCACCCGGCGGCGCGGCCCGCAATCGAAACGCCACGTATCGTTCCACCGCTTGCGAGACTATCTGGCCCTGAAAGACGTGATCAGGCCCTCTGCCATGCGGACGAACTGCGCGCTCGGGCCCTCGGCGCCGACGCTTTGCAGGCTGACGCGGGCGCCCTCGAGCAACAGCGACAGCGTGTCCGCAAGAAGCTCGGCCTGTCCAATGCCGGCATCACGACACAGCGAGACCAGCCGCTCGCGCTGCGCTTCCTTGAGTTCCTTGATCACTTGCCTTGCCGGATGATCGGCCTCGCTCAGCTCGATGGCGGCGTTGGCCATGTCGCAACCGCGACGGTCCGACATCAGGCAATCGGCCGCCATCCGGACCCAGGCATGCAGCTGCGCCAGCTTGTCGCCCGGATTCTCAGCCTCGAACTTTTCCCACATCGCGTTGGCGCTGCAGGCGGTTGCCCGCAGACATTCGATGATCAGGTCGTCCTTGGACTCGAAATGCCGGTAGAGCGTCATCTTGTTGGTGCCGGCGGCCTCGGTGATGGCGTCGATGCCAACGCCGCGAATGCCATGCTTGTGAAACATGTCCCGTGCCGTCTCCAGGATCCTGTCCCGGGGGCGAACACGCTCCACAACAACGTCTGTCATCAAAACCTCCGTGATTGCGTTTCCCGAAATTCCCTCGGTGCACCTCTTGACTAGGGTGTTACCGGTCTGTAACGTTAGAGATGTTACTTACCTGTAACACCCGCATTGCATCATGTCAAACTCGCAAGTGCCGGCCATCAGCCCCGCCCCGATCGGCAAGGGGACGAACCGCACCTTACGGCCTCGGCCGGCGAGCAAGAAAACACCCGATCCGCGGCTTGCCGCGGATCACCAAAAACCAGGAGCCGCTTCGATGTCGCAGCGCAATGATCTGACGATCGATGAAGTTGTGAGGGATCCGATGATCCGCATGCTGATGAAGGCCGACCGCGTCGACCCGCGGTCTTTCGAGGCGATGCTGCGTGCGCTGGCGGACGAACAGGCCGAGCGCCGCAATGCGCCGCGCAGCCTTGAAGATTTCGGCTTTCTCGAAGATTCCGGCTCAACACCCAGCCGGCGGCTTTCCAGGGTAGCCAGGGCGTTTGGCCGGGCCAGAGCATCGGGCGAGGCGTGCATATCATGGTAAACTTCTTCATTCATCGTCCGATCTTTGCGTCGGCGATCGCCATCATCATGGTGCTCGCCGGAGCGATCTGTTATTTCCTCCTGCCCGTCTCGCAGTTTCCCGACATCACGCCGCCCCAGGTCGTGGTCAGCGCCCATTACCCGGGCGCCAGCGCGCAGGTCGTCGCCGACACGGTGACGACGCCGCTCGAACAGCAGATCAATGGCGTCCAGGGGATGACCTATATGTCGTCGTCGAGCTCCAATGACGGCTCCTCGACGATCACCATCACCTTCGACGTCGGCTACGATCTGAGCACGGCGGCCGTCGACGTCCAGAACCGCGTTTCGCAGGCGGCTTCCTCGTTGCCGGCCATCGTCAACCAGGGCGGCGTGACGATCAAGAAGCAGAACCCTAACTTCGTCCTGATCGTCGACCTCACCTCGCCGGACGGTTCCGTCAACCCGGTCGCGCTGAGCAATCTCGCCTACTTGCAGGTGGTCGATCCGCTGAAGCGCCTGCCCGGCGTCGGCGACGTGCAGATCTTCGGTGAGCGGCGCTATTCGATGCGCATCTGGCTCGACCCCGACAAGCTCGCCAATCTCGGCATTACTGCCGTCGACGTGCAGAACGCCGTCGCCGAGCAGAACGTCCAGGTGGCGGCCGGCAAGATCGGGCAATCACCGGCTCCGGCCGGCACCGCCTTCGAGATGCAGGTCAACGCCGTCGGCAGGCTGAGCGATCCCAAGGAGTTCGGCGACATCGTCGTGCGGGCCAATACCGCCAACGGCTCGCTGGTCAGGCTGCGCGACGTTGCGCGCATCGAGCTCGGCGCGCTGCAATATTCGTCGTCGGCCTTCTTCGGCAAGGACCCGACGGTGGTGCTCGCGGTCTACCAGATGCCGGGCTCCAACGCGCTCGATCTGCAGCAGCGCGTCAAGGACAAGATGCAGGAGCTGTCGGCCCGTTTCCCGAAGGGCGTCAGCTACGCCATGCATTACGATACGACACGTTTCGTTTCCGCCTCGATGCACGACGTGCTGATCACGCTCGGCGAAGCGCTGGTCCTGGTCGTCGCCGTGGTGTTCATCTTCCTGCAAAGCTGGCGCACCACGATCATCCCGACGATCGCAATTCCGGTGTCGCTGGTGGCGACGCTGGCCGTCATGCATATGCTTGGCTTCTCGCTGAACATGCTCAGCCTGCTCGGCATGGTGCTGGCGATCGGCCTCGTCGTCGACGACGCCATCGTCGTCGTCGAGAATGTCGAACGCCAACTTGAGGCCGGCCTCAAACCGCTGGCTGCCACGCGTACCGCGATGGCGGAGGTTACCGGCCCGATCATCGCCACGACCGCCGTGCTGATGGCTGTGTTCGTGCCGGTTGCCTTCATTCCCGGCGTGTCCGGCCGGCTCTACAACCAGTTCGCCCTGACTGTGGCGATCTCCTTCGGCATCTCGGCCTTCGTCTCGCTGACGCTTACCCCGTCGCTCAGCGCCGCCTTCCTGCGCCACCGGCCGGAAACGCAGTTCGTGCTGTTCCGCTGGTTCAACATGGGCTTCGAACGGCTGGCGCATGCCTATGCGAATGGTGTGCGCATTCTCATCCGCCTGCGCTGGATCATGCTTGGCGTGTTCGCGGCCGGACTTGTCGCGACCTATTTCGTCTGGCAGCGCCTGCCCTCGACCTTCCTTCCGGTCGAGGACCAGGGCTATTTCTTCGTCGTCATCCAGCTCCCCGACGGGGCCTCGCTGGAACGCACCGACGCGGTGGCGCAAAAGGCACGCGACATCCTGCAGAACACGCCCGGCGTCGACATCGTCGGCTCGATCAGCGGCTTGAACTTCCTGACCAGCGCCGCGCAGTCGAACTCGGCGGTCGAATTCGCGATCCTGAAGCCATGGGACGAACGCGGCCCCGACCAGAGCGCCTCTAAGCTCGTCGCCGACGTACGCAACAAGCTGCTGCAAATTCCAGAGGCTTTTGCGCTGAGCTTCGACCCGCCGTCGATCCCGGGCATCGGTACCACCGGTGGCTTCGAGTTCCAGGTCGAGGACCTGACCGGGCGCGGCAGCGTGGCGCTCAACGATGCGACGCAAGCGGTGATTGCCGAGGCGCGCAAGCAGCCGGAGCTCAACCCGCAGCAATTGTTCTCGTCCTTCTCGACCTCGACGCCGCAGTTCAACTACGATCTCGATCGCGCCAAGGCGAAGCTGCTCGGGCTCAACCTGCCGGACGTCTTCAACACGCTGCAGATCTATCTCGGTTCGCTCTATGTGAACGATTTCAACCTGTTCGGCCGCACCTTCCGGGTGACGATACAGGCCGACAAGGACTCTCGCGCCGGTCCGGCCGACATTTCGCGGCTCTATGTCCGCAATGCGTCGGGTGGCATGGTGCCGCTGAGCACGCTGGGCAAGCTTGTGCCCGTCGTCGGCCCCGAGACCGTGCCGCACTACAACAACAATGCGTCGGCCCTGATCAATGGCGGCGCCGCCCCCGGCTTTTCGTCCGGCCAGGCGGTGGCGGCAATGGAACGTGCCGCTGCCACGGCATTGCCGAGAGATTTCGGCTACGAATGGACCGGCATCACCTATCAGGAGCTCAAGGCAGGATCGATCGCATCCGTCGTCTTTGGTCTCGCGATCGTCTTCGTCTTCCTGATCCTCGCCGCGCAATATGAGAGCTGGGCGATGCCGTTCATGGTGCTGCTGGCGGTGCCGCTCGCACTGTTCGGTGCATTCGTCGTGCTGTGGCTGCGCGGCATGCAGATCGACGTCTATTCGCAGATAGGCTTCGTCATGCTGATCGGACTGGCGGCCAAGAACGCGATTCTGATCGTCGAGTTTGCCCGGCGCCGGCGTGAAGAAGGCCTCAGCATCGTCGACGCCGCGATGGAAGCGGCGCGGCTGCGGCTGCGGCCGATCCTGATGACCGCCTTCGCCTTCATCCTCGGCGTGCTGCCGCTGATGTTCGCCACGGGTGCGGGTGCGGCGAGCCGGCAGTCGATCGGCACCACCGTCTTTGGCGGCATGGTCGCGGCGACGATCCTGTCGCTGGTGTTCGTGCCGGTCTTCTATGCGGTGATCGAGCAGCTGCGCGAGCGCCGCAGCGAGAGCGAACCGGTTTCCGAAGCGACCGAACAACCAACTGCCGAACCCGCCTTCGAGCCATTGGCCGAAGCGGCTGAATAGGACTGGAGAATTGATCATGCGTAAATGGAAAATCGCGCTGGGAACGGCCGTCGCCCTTGGGGCGATTTCGGTGGCGAGCGTTCACCTGCTCGACATGGGCAGCCTCAGCCTCAACGCCGGCACAGCCGGGGCGGCGACACCCAAGCCGGAAGCCTTTGTCATGCCGGTGCCGGTGGTGAGCGTCGTCAAGAAGACGATCCCGATCTATCTCGACTACGCCGCCCGGGTGGAGCCGATCCGCAGCATCACGCTGCAGGCGCGCGTGCCGGGTTATCTGCAGGAGCAGGTCGCCACCGACGGCAGCGACGTTGCGAAGGGCGACCTTCTCTACAAGATCGCGCCGGAGGATTTCCAGGCTGCCCTCGAGCAGGCGAAGGCGCAGGTCCAGCGCGACACGGCGACGCTCGACTATGCGCGCTCCAATCTCGGGCGCGGCAGCGAGCTCGCCAAGAGCGGCTATCTCGCCAAGGACGTGTTCGACCAGCGCACCAGCACCTTGCGCGGGGCACAGGCCTCGCTCGCCGTGAATCAAGCCGCCGTACGGACCGCCGAGCTCAATTTGAGCTACACCGAAATCCGTGCCCCGTTCGCGGGACGCATCGGTCGCAGCCAGGCTTCCGTCGGAACGCTGGTCAGCGTCGCCGGCACGGTGCTCAACACGTTGGTGCAACTCGATCCGATCTACGTCACCTTCAATCCGAGCGAAACGGACCTGGCCCAGATCGAGGAGGCCCGCGCCGCGGGACCGATCAGCGTCGACGTCCTGCTTCCCGGTGAAACGGAACCGCGCCAGAAGGGCGATCTTACCTTCATAGACAACACGATCGACCGCTCGACCGGCACGATCACGGCACGGGCGACGATCGGCAACGGCAAGTTCACGCTGCTCCCCGGCCAATATGTCCGCGTCCGGCTGCACGTCAAAGAGCAGCCCGATGCGCTGATGGTACCGCAGACGGCACTCGGCTCAGGCCAGCTCGGCAAATACCTCTATGTCGTCGGCAAGGACAACACGGTCGACCAGCGTATCGTTTCGCTCGGACCGACCAATGGCGATCAGGTCGCCATCTTGAGCGGTGTGGCCGAAGGCGACCGGGTGATTACCGGCAATCTGCAGAAGATCGGCCCGGGAATGCCGATCTCGCCGCTGCCCGAGAAACCGGCCACCTGATAACCCCCATCAGGTCCGGTCCCGCGGCGCCCTCGGCTCCCACGCCAAGGGCGCCGTTTTTGCTGATGTTTTCGACACGGCCGATTCAAGCCGTAGTGCGAACGGCGGCTCTGGCGACGATGGCAGCATAGAGGCGCTCTCCAACTGTGAAGGCAGTTTGTGGATCAGCAAACGAGACATCCATCCAGCCGACGGCTTGTCGCGGCCACACGTATCACTCGCGCGAACGCCCGCTTCGACCTGGATGGATGGACTGCTGGATTTAGGCGGCATAAGGCACCGTCTTCCAGGTCAAATCCTGGCGCAACGGTTTCGCCGGTCAGGCCGCCTGCAGGATCCGGATCCCATGGCGTCCGGTAAGCTCGATCACGCGGTTAATCATGCCAGCGGTCGGCGGGCCGGAGGGCGCGTCCTTGGATGCAGCCTCTTCGAAAAATGCGATCATCTGGTCGTCGACGATCGCCATGAAAATAACCGGCACGGGACCAGCATTGCGATAGCCATGGGGCGCGTTGCCCGGAATGGTGACGACATCACCGGGTTCCACCTCATATTCTTGCGCGACCCCATCGATCATTGTCCATATCGTGAGGGTGCCCTCGAGAATGCGGAAAATTTCCGCGGAAGGATGCGTGTGGGGCGGCGTGCCGCTTCCAGGAGGTACCGTGACGTCGATCACGTTGAGTGCCGTCCCAGCGAGCTTTGCCCGGACAGCGACCTGATCGCCCATCACCCAGAAGCCTTGAACCGAATCGGCCGGATGGACCGTCGCTTTGGTCTTATGCCAAGTCACTTGCTTTTTCCTTTCGAACAGCGCCTTGCTGCGATTTTGCCGCATTGAGCAAGGCGCGAATTGCCCAGGCGGCTGCCTCTCCGGCCTCACGGCCGGTAAGACCCCAGTAGTCTTTCATCGTCTGCCAGGCAGTGGCGCTGAACAGGAGCTGGATCACGGCCTCAAGCTGGCGCGCCGCCTTCGGGTCCATTCCGTTTGCGACTTGCGAAAGGCTGCTCTGAAAGGCACGTTGCCGCTCACCATTGGCTTGCAGGCGCATCTCGCGCCCGGTAGCGCTCGCATGCGAGGCTCTGACTACGCCTTCGATTGCGTCCAACGAGGCGAAAAGGTCGGGAGGAAGATCGATCAGATCCTGCTCCCGCTCAGGCCAGAACCGCACTCCCAGAGAGGCATTGGTGCTGGCCCAAAAGGCCTCCAAAAGCGCTTCCTTCGTCGGGAAATGGCGGAAGATGGTCCGTCGGTTTACGCCCGAAACCTCGGCAACCTCATCGAAGCCAAGGAGGCTGTACGGATTTTGCTCCAGAATCGTTCGAATGGACGCGAGGATGCGCTCGCGCGTGGCCTGCGCCTGCTCTGCCCGCAGCGGGCTCTCGTATTTCTGAGTCATCGTTTGTGAATTCATGTCACTGCTAGTGACACAAACCTTCCCAGTCGTCAATGGACATTGCGAAGGCTACGCACCGGGCCGTTTCCCGCTGCGAGAAGCCAGCTGACGCTCAGCGGCCGGGACCTAGTCGGCTTGCATGGCCAGGCTGGCTGAGGCCGAAAGGGCGCCAATGTCTCCAGGATCGCGAATCCAGCTCTTGTTAGATTGTCGACAATCTGCTTGTCTTGCTTTCGGTTCCCTGGAGCAGCCGAATGGCAAAGCTGGATTTCAGTCCGATCGCCGACACGACAAGACGCGCCGAGATCGTGGGGCTGCTCCGGCGGGCGATCCTGACCGGCCAGCTGGAACCGGGACAGAAGCTCAACGAACTCAGGATTTCCGAGCAGATGCGGGTGAGCCGCGCGCCGCTGCGCGAGGCGATGCGCGAGCTGGTGCAGGAAGGCATCCTGACCAGCATTCCCTACGCCGGAACCTTCGTCATCAACGTCACCGCCAAGGACATCGACGACGCCTATTCGCTCAACAAGGTGCTCGACGAGTTCGCCATCGAGCGGACCTGGCCGGTTCGCGACCAGCGCTTCTTCGACGAACTCGACCGGCGCCATGCGGCGGTGAAGCAGGCGACGCGCGACCTGGACACCACGCGACAGATCGAAACGGCGCTGCAACTGCATGGCCTGATCCACGAATGGGCCGACAATTCGGTGCTGCTTGAAACCTGGCAACGGCTGACCAGCCGGCTGCAGATGTATTTCGCGTTGCACCAGCGGGCGCGCAACGAGCCGGTGCCTGCCGAAGACGTCCACGAGACCTATGTGCGGCTGCTCAAGGGCACCGACATGCCCGCCGCCCAGCGCCATGCCAAGGAGCATATCGATTTCGATTTCGAGGAACTGCTCGCCTATGCGCGCGGGCTGGAACAGCGCGGCTCAAAGGGCGCCGGCGCCGATCGTGCCGGCCGACCTAAAGGCGGCTGAGCCCGACAAATTTGACGGACATCCCGGAACACAGACAACGGACAGAAAACGTGCAGATCAAAACCATCAAGGCCTACCATGTCGTGCAGCCCTTCGTGGACGGGCCTTACCGCATGTCCAAGGGGCGTGTCGCCGATGCGTTCGACGCGGTGATCGTCGCCATCATCGCCGATAGCGGGCTCACCGGCTGGGGCGAGATGGCGCCCCTCGGCAACTTCTATTCGCCTGCCTTCGCCGCCGGCACGCGCGCCGGCGTCATCGAAATCGCGCCGCATCTCATCGGCCATGATCCACGCGGGCTTGCCAGTATCAACAGGCTGATGGACACGGTGTTCAAGGGCCATCCCTACATCAAGTCGGCGCTCGACATGGCATGCTCGGATCTCGCGGCGCGCGCCGCCGACGTGCCGCTGGTCACGTTGCTTGGCGGCCGCGAGAGCGAGACGGCGGAACTCTACAAGGTCGTCACCCACGGCACGGTCGACGCGATGGCCGCACTTGCCAAGCGCATCATCAAAGACGGCTTTCATCGGCTGCAGGTCAAGGTCGGCGGCAACGTCCATGACGACATCGAGCGCGTCACAGCCGTCGCCGCCGCGGTGCCGAAGGGCACCGTCATCTTCTGCGACGCCAATGCCGGTTGGACGCCTTACCAGGCGCGCCAGTTCGTGGATGCGACGCGCACCATCGACTACACGTTCGAGCAGCCCTGCACGACGATCGACGAATGCCTGTCGGTGCGCCGCTCGCTCGACAAGCCGATGGTGCTCGACGAATCCGTCGCCTCGCTGGACGACATGCTCGATATCCACCGCAAGGGCGCCGCCGACGGGCTGACGCTGAAGATCTCGCGGCTGGGCGGCGTCACCAAGACGCGCCAGATCCGCGACCTTGCCGTCGACCTCGGCTTCATGATCACGGTCGAGGACACCGGCGGCGCCGAGATCGACACATCCGCCATGGCGCATCTGTCGCTGTCGACGCCGGAGGAGCGCCGGCTGCACGCCATCGCCTTTCACGAATGGGTGACAGTGCGCACCGCATCCAACATGCCGCCGGTTTCGGGAAGCCGTATGGGCATTCCGGATGGGCCGGGCCTCGGCATCGATGTCGTTCCCGGCCTGCTTGGTGCGCCCTTCTTCGAAATCGGCAGCTGAGCTACAACAAGGCTGCACCCAATCAACCTGAATATGCCGCGTCCTTCTGACGGCGGAGGCACGGCCGTGTGGATTGACCGCTCATCCAATCGTCTTCGGCCGATTGCAGAGCGACAATGCCCAATTGCCGGTTGAAATATTTTTCATTTGCAAATAGAAATGTTCAAAACGTTGATTTGGACGCTGCGGCGCGTCAGGAACTGGAGGAAGCGACATGTCCCATCCGCAATTTGCAGCGGAACTTCTGCAGCGCGCTGAACAGCAGGGGCCGATCACCATCGGGCTTGCCGGCGCCGGACAGATGGGCACCGACATCGTCGTCCAGGTCGCGCTGATGCCGGGCATGCGGATCGGCGCCATTTCCGAAGTCAGGCCGCAGGCAGCGATCGACGCGGCGCTGCTCGCTGGCCATGACCGTTCCGACATCGTCCAGGCCGGCAATGCGGCCGCGATCGACCGCGCCATCGAGGCCGGCAAGATCGCGGTGACCGAAGATTTGCATGCGCTGGCGGCGGCCGGCCGGATCGACGTCATCATCGACGCAACGGGTAATCCCAATATCGGCACGCTGTTTGCGCTCGAAGTGATGAAGAACGGCAAGCATATCGTCATGCTCAATGTCGAGGCCGACATCACCATCGGCCGCTTCCTCAAGGAGGAGGCACGCAAGGCCGGCGTCGTCTATACCGGTGCCGCCGGCGACGAGCCCGCCTGCACGCTGGAGATCATCGGCTTTGCCAAAAGCCTCGGCTTCAACATCATCGCCGCCGGCAAGGGCAAGAACAATCCGCTGAAGATCGACGCCATGCCGGCCGACTACGAGAAGGAGGCGGCCGAGCGCAACATGAATGCGCGCATGCTGGTCGAATTCGTCGACGGCTCGAAGACGGCGATCGAGATGGTGGCGATCGCCAATGCGACCGGCCTGGTGCCCGACGTGCCGGGCATGCACGGCCCGACCGCGACGCTGGAGGAGTTGGCCAGCGTGCTTTGCCCGCGCGAGGATGGCGGCGTGCTGCATCGCAAGGGCGTGGTCGATTACTCGATCGGCAAGGGAGTGGCGCCCGGCGTGTTCTGCATCATCGAGACCCGGCATCCGCGTGTGCTGGAGCGCATGATCGACCTCAAGGTCGGCAAGGGCCCCTATTTCACGATCTTCCGGCCCTATCATCTGACCAGCCTGGAAGTGCCGCTGTCGGCGGCGCGCGCCGTGGTCTACAAGCGGGCCGACATGGAGCCGCTCGACCATCCTGTGGCCGAGGCGGTGGCGGTCGCCAAGAGCGATCTTGGCGTTGGCCAGTCGCTCGGCATGATCGGCGAGAACGACTATCGCGGCTTCGCCATGACCTGGGGGGATGCGCGCGCCCGCGGCGCCCTGCCGCTCGGCCTTGCCGAACGCGCCAAGGTGGTCAAGCCGCTCAAGACCGGCGACTTCCTGACCTATGAAAATTGTGTACCCGACGATTCGATGGTGATAACCCAGATCCGCCGCCGTCTCGACCAGTCGGACGGACGGTTCGTTACAAACGCAGCCTGACCCCGCCGGATCTCCGCCTGATGGACGATGTCGTAATCGGGATCGACGCCTCGACCACGGCCGTGAAGGCGATTGCCTTCGCGCGCGACGGCGAGGAGCTGTTCCAGGCGCGCGAGCCGTACCCGCTTTCAAATCCGAAGCCCGGCCATTTCGAGCAGGACGCCGAACATTGGTGGACGGCGCTGCTTGGCGCATTGAAGCAGGTCACCGAGGCGGTCGGCGCTACGCGGGTGGCGGCGATCTGCATCGCTCACCAGCGAGAGACCTTCACGCTGGTGGACAGCGCCGGCAAAGCACTCATGCCGGCGATCCTGTGGCTCGACGAACGCGCCCGGCCGCAGGTTATCAGGCTTTCGGCCGAACTCGGCCGCGAGGCGATCCGCGACTGGAGCGGCAAGCCCCCGGACCCGACGCCGGCGCTCTACGCCATTGCCTGGCTTGCCGAGCACCAGCCGCAAGTGCTTCGCCGGGCAGCGGCACTGGTCGACGTGCACGGTTTCTTCGTCCAGCGGCTGACCGGGCGATTGGTCACCAGCACCGCAAGTGCGGATCCGCTCGGGCTGCTCGACGTCGAGAAAGGTACCTGGCATCCCCGCCTCGTTGCGGCCGCCGGACTGCAGATGGAGCAATTGCCCGAGCTGGTCGCGCCGGGCGTGGTCTGCGGCAGTCTTTCCGCAAGCATAGCGCAGCTGACCGGCCTGAGGGCCGGCACGCCGGTCGTTGCCGGCGCTGGGGACGGCCAGGCGATGGGCCTCGGCATGGGCGTCTACGGCGAGGGCAAGAGCTATCTCTCGCTCGGCTCCGGCGTGGTCAGCGGCTGCTATTCCGGCAAGGTGAAAACCTCGGACGCCTTTCGCACGCTGGTCTCGCCGACCGGCTCCGGATTCATGCTGGAGACCGTGCTGCGCTCGGGCATGCAGCTGGTCGACTGGATCGTGCGAACCACCGGTTCGCCCTCGGCGGCAGCGCTGGAGAAAGTGGCGCTGGATGTTGCCGCGGGCAGCGAGGGCCTGCTCATCATGCCCTATTGGGCCGGCGTCATGAGCCCGTATTGGGACGGTGCGGCGCGCGGCGCCATTGTCGGCCTGTCGCTCGATCACCGGCCGGAGCATCTCTTCCGCGCTGTCCTGGAAGGCATCGCCTTCGAGCAGGCCGTCGCCACCGAGGCCATGGAAGCCCAGGCCGGCGGACCGGCGGCGATGATTGCCGCCGGCGGCGGCACCAATTGCGCGCTGCTAATGCAGATCATGGCAAGCGTGCTCGAGCGGCCGCTCTCGGTTTCGCCGGTCAACGAAGCCGCCGCACTCGGCGCTGCCATGCTGGCGGCAGCGGCTGTCGGCTGGTTTGCCTCGCCGGAAGCCGCAGCAGAGGTAATGGCTGCCGCTCCCACCAGGCATGTCGATCCGGTCGACGGGCTTGTCGCCGCCTATCGCAGCCGCAAGGAAATCTACCGCGACCTTTATCAGGCGACGCGCGACATCCACACCCGCCTCGGCGCTCTCGACGAAATCTAGCGGTTGAGCAGCCCCTTGGCCGCATCCTCGTCGGTGATCAGAACCGATACCTTGGTGTTGGCCAGCGCCGCCCGCATGATGGCAATCTTTTCCTGCCCTCCCGAAACCAGGATTATGCTAGGAATATCCGACAGATCCTGCAGCGGATAGGCACAGACGCGGCGGTTGACCTCGTGGTCGACCGGGCGGCCCTCGGCGTCGATGAAATGACACAGAATATCGCCGACGGCACCGGCCGCCTGCAGTTCCTCGAGTTCACTTGGCTTGATGAAGCCGTAATTGGCGATCGGGCTGTCGCTGGAAAACGAGCCGACGCTGAGCACGGCGATGTTTGCCCGGCGTGCACGGAAGACGACGTCCTGAACGCTGCGCTGGCTCATGAAAGCGTCGCGCTGCTCCGGCCTGTCGGCATAGACCGGCACCGGCAGCAGGAAGCACTCCGCACCGATCTTTTCGGCGAAATCCCAGGCGCTTTCTGTCGGGTTGAGCGGCTGGGCATGGGTGAGGCCGCCAAGCATCGAAACCACCGTCGTCCTGGCGATGGGCCGCCGCGGCAATTCATTGATGGCGAATTTCAGTGTCCGCCCCCAGCCCAGTGCGATGACATCGCCGGCATTCACATGGTCGGCCAGGTAGGCGGCGGCGGCGTGGCCGATCATCAGCGGCGCGTTGCTTCGGTCGGCCGCCGACGGCACCACAACAGCCTGGCTGAGCCCGAACCGCTGCTTGAGGCTTTCCTCCAAAATCACGCATTCGACGACGCTGTCGCGGATGCGAAACTGGACGACACCCTCTTCGCGGGCGGCGGAGAGAATGCGATGCACCTTGATGCGGCCGACGCCGAGAATTTCGGAAATCCGCTCCTGTGTAAGACCCTCGACATAATAGTGCCAGGCGGCGCGAGCCTTGAGTTCGGCGTCGGGGAAGCGCGGGGCTCTTTCGTTCTCTACGATCGTCATCTGTTTGCCTTGCCGCAGCCGCCGGCTCTGCTCATGATATTCCAATCCGGCGACTTCGAAATGCCCAAGATTTCCGAGACCTTGCGTAAGGCAAACCGGCGGACAGCGCAAACCCGTCGTCGAATGAAGCGGCAGGCCTTGACAATTTTCCGACGAACAGTTTAGCTGAACAAAATTGCATGTTAAAGATAAATTGTTCACAGGGAGGGGCCTGGTGAACAAAGTGGCCCGGTGATGCAGCGCCGGATTGCTGTGGAGGAGACAAAGTGGCTGTGAGCAACGACGCAAGCAATTTGAAGGCAGGCGAGTTGAAGGCAGGCTCTGGCGCGCAGGCTACGGCGGGCGCAAGGTTTTCAGCTGTCTTTGCCGGAACCATGGGTCCGCTGATCGGGCTGGTTCTGCTGTGCCTGGCGCTCTCGCTGACCACCGACACGTTCCTGACCATCCGCAACATCCTCAACGTGCTCGACCAGGTCACTGTGCTCGGCATCATGGCGATCGGCATGACGCTGGTCATCCTGATCGGCGGCATCGACCTGTCCGTCGGCTCGGTGCTGGCGCTGGCTTCCATGGTGATGGGCTTCGTCGCCCATCCGGACTATCTCAATCTCGGCCTGCCGGCCGGCATCGCCGCAGCCCTCGTCGTCGCCGGCCTTTGCGGTCTGGTTTCGGGCCTGCTGGTGACGGTCACCAAGCTGCCGCCCTTCATCGCCACGTTGGCGATGATGTCGGTGGCGCGCGGCCTCGCCAACATGATCACCGACGGCTCGCAGATCGTCGGCTTTCCCGACTGGTTCACCAGCCTGTCGATAATCCGCCATTTCGGATTCCTCTCGGTCACCGTCGGGCTGATGATCGTGCTTGCCGTCATTTTCGCGATCTTCCTGAATTATCGCGCTACCGGCCGTAGCCTGTACGCAATCGGCGGCAGCGCCGAAGTCGCCCGGCTGTCCGGCATACCAGTCAAGTCGCTGACAAACTGGGTCTATGCGATCTGCGCCGTGCTGGCCGGTCTCGCCGGCATCGTGCTTGCCGCCCGGCTCGATTCCGTCCAGCCGAGCTCCGGCCTTGGCTACGAACTCGACACCATCGCGGCGGTGGTGATCGGCGGCGCCAGCCTGTCGGGCGGCGTCGGTTCGATCGGCGGCACAGCCATCGGCGTCCTCATCATCGGCGTGCTGCGCAACGGGCTGAACCTGCTCGGTGTCTCGCCCTTCATCCAGCAAGTGGTTATCGGCGTGGTGATCGCGCTGGCGGTGGCCACCGATACGTGGCGGCGCCGAGCACAATGAAGAATGGGGCACAATGAAGAATGGGGCTCAATGAGATTCGCCCGATATTCGGGCGAAAACGGATCGGTGATCCGAAACTGGGAGTTGTTCGGCCAAGGGGCGCCGCGATGCGCGGGCAGGACAGATTGAACATCAACGGAGGAATAAACATGCTGACCAAACGTTCATTGCTGCTTGCCGCCGCGGCCGTCATCCCGCTGCTTGGCCTGTCCGACATGGCCTCGGCCAAGGAGGCCAAAAAGCTCGGCCTCGCCGTCGCCAATCTGCAGGCCGACTTCTTCAACCAGATCAAGCAGTCCGTCGAAGCCTACGGCAAGGAAAAGGGCATCGAGGTCGTTACCGTCGACGCCAAGGGCGATTCGGCGACCCAGGTCAGCCAGGTGCAGGACCTGATCACGCAGAACATCGATGCGCTGATCTATATTCCAGCCGGCGCCACCGCCGCCACCGTGCCGACCAAGACCGCCAAGGCTGCCGGCATCCCAGTCGTCAATGTCGACCGCAACGCCGATGGCGCGCCCGGCGATACCTTCATCGCAACCAACAGCGTGGCATCGGCCAAGGCGGTTTGCGACTACATCGCCAAGCAGGCCGGCGGCAAGGGCGAGCTGATCATCATCCACGGCCAGAAGGGCACGACGCCCGAAGTCGACCGCTCGAAGGGCTGCGGCGAAGCGCTGAAAGGCTATCCCGACATCAAGGTTGTCGGAGAATTGTGGAGCGAAGGCTGGCACCAGGACGAAGGCTTCAAGCTGACGCAGGATCTGTTGCAGTCGCACCCCGACGTGTCGATCGTCATCGGCCAGGCCGACGCGCTGGCGCTCGGTGCGGCACAGGCCGTCAAGGTCGCCAATCCCGGCCACAAGGTCTGGGTTGCCGGCTTCGACGGCGACGTGGCGGCGCTCAAGGCACTGAAGGACGGCGTCTTCGACGTGACCGCGACGCAGCAAACCCAGGGCATGGGCCGGCTCGCCGTCGATGCAGCAATCAAGCTGGTGGCCGGCGAGACCATTCCCGCCGAACAGCTGCAGGATGCGACGCTGACCACCAAGGACAATGTCGAGCAGTTCATCGCCAAGCATCCCTGATTGAGACCAGTCCGGCAGTCGACGAGCGCAACGATGTCCACCGATCCTCGCCACACGCACAGCCCCCATAACGGGCTCGTCGTCAGCGGCCTCTGCAAAAGCTACGGGCCGGTGCAGGTCCTGGCCGATGCGAGCTTCGAGGTGCGGCCGGGCGAGGTCGTGGCGCTGCTTGGCGAAAACGGCGCCGGCAAGTCGACTGTCTCGAACATCATCGCCGGGTCGACGAAACCCGATGCCGGCACCATCACCTGGCGGGGGAACGCTTATTCCCCCGCCAATCCTGCCGCGGCGATCGACGCCGGCATCGGCATGATCCACCAGGAGCTGAAGCTCTTGCCCGATCTGTCGGTCGCCGAAAACGTCTATGTCGGGCGCCTGCCGATGCGTGGCGGCCGCATCGACCGCGCAGCAATGAATGCACGGGCATCGGCCCAGTTGAAGCGCCTCGGCCTCGATGTCTCGCCCGAGCGCAAGGTGCGCACGCTGCGTATCGCCGCCCAGCAGCAGGTCGAGATCGCCAAGGCGCTGACGCTCAATGCCGAGCTGCTGATCTTCGACGAACCAACGGCAGCCCTTGGCGGCGAGGAAACGGAGCTCCTGTTCCAGCAGATCCGCAAGCTCAAGGCGGAAGGCATGTCCTTCATCTATATCAGCCACCGGCTGGACGAGATCGCCCAGATCGCCGATCGCGTGGTGGTGATGCGCGACGGGCGCATCGTCGCCCGGCACGAGCGCGCCGACATTCCGGTGCGCACTGTCGTCGAGCAAATGGTCGGCCGCAGTGTCGAGCGGATGTTCCCTACGGTATCGGCGCCGGGCAACGACACGCTGCTCGAGGTCGAGAACCTGTCCTCGCCGGAACGCAGCTTTCAAAATGTCAGCTTTTCAGTGCGGGCCGGCGAAATCCTCGGCATTGCCGGGCTGATCGGCGCCGGACGCACGGAGCTGGTGCGGGCGATCGCCGGTGCCGATCCGATCTCATCGGGATCGGTGCGCGTCGCCGGCAAGCCGGTGCATCTCAATGGCCCGGCGGCGGCGATCAAGGCCGGCGTCGTCCTGGTACCGGAAGACCGCAAGGCTCAGGGCGTGGTGCTCGACCAGACGATCGGCGAGAACCTGGCGATCGGCAATTTCGACCATGTCGCGCCGAATGGCTGGGTGTTCCCGAAGGCGGTGCAGAAATTCGCCGAGGCCGGCATTCGCCGGCTCGGCGTCAAGGGCCGGCCGAACCAGGCGGTCAGCAAGCTCTCCGGCGGCAACCAGCAGAAAGTGATCATCGCCAAATGGGTGTCGCGCCCGCCCAAGGTATTCATCCTGGACGAGCCGACGCGCGGCATCGACGTCGGTGCACGCGCCGCGATCTATGATGTCATCGCCGACCTTGCCCGCTCCGGCATGGCGGTGGTGGTGGTGAGCTCCGACCTCGAGGAAGTTCTCGGCCTGTCGCATCGCGTGCTGGTGCTGAGCCGCGGCCGGCAACGCGGCATTCTCGACCGCAGCGAAGCAAGCAATATCGCCGTCATGGAACTCGCCACGAGCTAGGAACAGCCATCGAAACAAAGCGCAGCAGGTGGTATCCTCCCGAGCACCAGACCGCGCGGGGCGCCAGCAACAGAGTTGGCGCCCCTTTATTTCCGGAGGACGGCGGTTGGAGTAGAGGGACCGACGATGAAATTATTCGACCTTCATGGTGACGTGGCACTTGTGACAGGCGCCGGCAGCGGCATCGGGCAGGCAATCGCCATTGGGCTGGCCGAGGCCGGCGCCGACATAGCCTGCTTCGGCCACGCCTCGAAAGGCGGGCTACAGGAGACCGCGCACCGGATCACGGCACTCGGCCGCAAGGCGCTGGTGCTGAACGGCACGGTGACTTCAGAGGCCGATCTCGCGGCCGCGATCGAGCGTACGGAGATGGAACTCGGCGCGTTGACCATCGCCGTCAACAATGCCGGCGTCGCCGGAGCTGAGCCGGCAGAGACGCTGTCGCTGGAGAAATGGCAGAAGCTCTATGACGTCAATGTCAGCGGCGTGTTCCTGTCCTGCCAGGCCGAGGCCCGCGCCATGCTGACGCGGCGCAAGGGCTCGATCATCAACATCGCGTCGATGTCGGGCTCGATCGTCAATCGCGGCCTGACCCAGGCGCATTACAATTCGTCGAAGGCCGCGGTGATCCACATGTCGAAGAGCCTCGCCATGGAATGGGCCGATCGCGGCCTGCGCGTCAATGTCGTCAGCCCCGGCTACACGCTGACGCCGATGAACAAGCGGCCGGAGGTCGCCGACCAGGTCAGGATCTTTGAGCGCGACACGCCGATGGGCCGCATGGCGGCGCCGGAAGAGATGGTCGGCCCGACCGTGTTCCTGGCCAGCCGCGCCTCGAGTTTCGTCACCGGCATCGACCTGATCGTCGATGGCGGCTTCGTCTGCTGGTAGGAGAAAAGATGCAGAAGCGATTCCTGGGAAAAACGGCGGTCATCACCGGCGCCAGCGGCGGCATTGGCGCGGCAATGGCCAGGCGCTTCGCGGCGGAAGGTGCCGCGGTCGTTGTCAGCGCCATCGACCCGCGCGTCGAAGAGGTCGCCGCCGATCTCAAGGCTACGGGCGCCAGGGTCGCATCGCTGCGCATGGACGTGACCAAAAAGGACGAGGTCGTCGCCCTCTATGACCTGGCCGAGCAACAGTTCGGCCGCGTCGACATCTCCGTGCAGAATGCCGGTGTCATCACCATCGCCAGGATAGAGGCGATGACCGAGGCCGAATGGGACAAGGTGATGGCGGTCAACACCAAGGGCGTGTTCCTGTGCTGCCAGGAGGCGATCGCGCGCATTCGCAAGCATGGTGATGGCGGCCGGCTGATCAACACCGCATCCGGCCAGGCGCGGCAGGGCTTTATCTACACGCCGCATTATGCGGCCTCGAAATTCGGCGTCGTCGGCGTCACCCAGAGCCTGGCCAAGGAAGTGGCCAAGGAGAAGATCACCGTCAACGCGATCTGCCCCGGCATCATCGACACCGATATGTGGGCCTATAACGACGCCGCATGGGGCAAGTTGATGGGCGAGTACAAGCCCGGCGAGCTGATGGCCGAATGGGTGAAGAACATCCCGATGGGCCGCGCCGGCAGCGGCGAAGATGTCTCCGGCCTGGTCAGCTTTCTGGCCAGCGACGATGCAGCCTACATCACCGGCCAGACCATCAATGTCGATGGCGGCCTGATCATGTCGTGAGCGGCGGCGCGGGCCAACGTACCATCCACCGGGATCTGAAAGCCCCCTTCGCCGCGTTCAGACCGGTCGGCCGGCCCGTGCCAATCCATGCTCCACGAGCCGGTCGATGATTTCGGAATAGCTGACGCCGCTCGCCGCCATTGCCTTGGAATACATGCTGATATCGGTGAAGCCGGGGATGGTGTTGATTTCATTGACCAAGAATTGCATGTCCGGTGTCAGGAAAAAGTCGACGCGCGCCATCCCGTCACAGCCGACGGCTCTGAAAGCCCTTGCGGCCACGTCCCGCATGGCTGCCTCGACCTCCGGCGGCAGTTCGGCCGGCACTTTAAGTGCCGCGCCGTTCTCGTCGATGTATTTGGCATCGTAGCTGTAGAAATCGTGGCTTTCGGCCGGCACGATCTCGCCTGGCCGCGAGACGAACAGGTCGCCTGCCGGGTCCTCCAACACGCTATATTCGATCTCGCGCCCACGAATGAATTCCTCGGCCAACAGCTTGCAATCGTGCCGGAAGGCTTCAGCAAGCGCTCCATCGAATTCCTGGCTGGCATGGACTTTTCCGACGCCGACAGACGATCCCTGACGCGCCGGTTTGATGAAGAACGGCAGGCCGAGTTCGCTTTCCAGTATGGCGAGGACAGGCGCCGCACCTTCATGGATCGTCACTGAGCGCGCGATTGGCAGCCCCGCCGCTTCCAGGAGCCGTTTGGCGATGTCCTTGTCCAGCGCGGTTGCCGAACCCAGGATGCCGCAGCCGGCGAGCGGCACCCGAGCCACCTCGGCCACCCCCTGTACCGAGCCGTCTTCGCCATGAGGGCCGTGCAGGACAGGAAACAAGATGTCGATCTTCGGCAGATCATAGGGCGTGCCGTCGGCCGGGATCGCCATCATCCGTCCGCGCCCACCCGGAACCAGGCAAACTTCCGTGCCGGCCGCAGGTTTTGCGAGCGTACCATCCTGGAAGCTGCTCAGCAGCCACTGTCCTTCGCTCGTGACGAAGATTGGGAGGGCATCGTATTTGGCGGACAGCAGCGCACGCATGACATTGGTTGCTGAAAGCACCGAAACGTCATGTTCGGCGGAACGTCCGCCAAAGAGCACGGCAATTCGCAGTCTGTTCAAGGGAGAGGTCATGAAAGCCTCGGATATGATCTGGTGTTGAAAGGTCACAAGCCGGCGGCGATCCCGCGGTTGGCGAAGAAGTAAGGCATTTTGGTGTGCTGCATTGTATCGGTACCCTGTCCTTGCGGCTCGCACACGGGATGACCGGCAATCTTGGCTTTTTTCAAACTCATCTACGGGTCCACGCAAAAGACGGGCCGTGAAATTGGCACCGGCGTTAATCGTTGCGCGACGTGAACGTTGGTATATATAATTTCATCCCATGAAAGTGGCGCTGGGCGAGTTGCCGAGCCAACAGCCGAGATCATGGGACTTTGATGGTTTGCCCCTCAAGACCGGCGATCGATCCGTGGATGACTGCCTTGGCAGCAATCCTTCGGCAGTCATGACGCGGCCGGTCCCGCCACATCTTCACCAATTTGGGCACCAACCCCGTTTTGCGCCGGCATCCGCTTCGGCAGCATTGTGGCGCCTACGGCCTTGCGCAACGACCAGCTGTTCCAACACAATCAAAAAAGACGCAAGAAGGGAACTAACGATAACGTCCACCAGAGCTTGACAGGAGAACAAGCATGTCACTTCGGAGCATGATTTCGAATTTCTCAATGGGAGCCTTAACACTTGCCGCAGCCGCACTGACATCTTCGGCCTATGCGGCAGCGCCGGAATCCAACGACCCGATCAAGATCGCACTGTTCGATTGGACCAGCGTCAATCTGAACGCCAAGATCCTCGGCGGCATCCTCGAAAAGCTCGGCTATACCGTCGAGTATCCGACCGCCGACTATCTCTCCAGCCTGACCACCGGCCTGACCAATGGCGACATCGATGTCGGCCTGGAATTCTGGGACACGACGGCCGGCGAGGCGATGAAGGCCTCGGACGCGACGGGCCAGACCGAACGCCTCGGCAAGCTCGGACCCAAGGCCAAGGAAGAATGGTGGTTTCCCGAATATATGAAAGAGAAATGCCCCGGCCTGCCGAACTGGGAGGCGCTGAAAGACCCGAAATGCGCCGAGGCCTTCTCGACGGCCGAAACCGCGCCGAAGGGGCGTTATCTCGGCGGACCCGTGACATGGGAAGGTTTTGACGACGAACGCGTCGAGGCGCTGAAACTGCCCTTCACCGTCATCCATGCCGGTACCGATGCGGCGATGTTCGCCGAACTGGACTCGGCCTATCAGCGCAAGGCGCCGATCATGCTGTGGATCTATTCGCCGCATTGGGCGCCGGCCAAATACAAGGGCGAATGGGTCGAATTCCCCGACTATACGACAGAGTGCTACACCGACCCGAAATGGGGTGTGAACCCCGACGCGAAATATGACTGCGGCAAGCCGCATGGCGAGATCTGGAAATATTCCTGGGCCGGCATGAAGGACAAATGGCCTGTCGCCTACAAGGTCGCGAAAAACTACACGGTCGACACCGACGAGCTCAACAAGATGAGCGGCGAGATCGATCTCGAAGGCAAGACGCCGGAAGACGTCGCCGCCGCCTGGATCGCCGCCCACGAAGCCGACTGGAAAGCCTGGGCCGAGTGACCGTCTGACTGGAAATCCGATGACCCGGCCATCCGTGGCCGGGTCGCGATCCCGTGTTCCAGAAGGACGATCGCATGACCGATACGATTGAACAGGCGGCGAAAGCGGGCAACGACGCCCGCCCGATAAAGCTTGCCTGTCGCAATGTCTGGAAGCTGTTCGGGGCGGACGCGGCCGATTTCATCCGCCGGCGCGACGGCAAGGCCAGCCTGGCGGACATCGCCGCTGCCGGACTGGTTGGCGCGGTGCGCGCCGTCGATCTCGAAATCCGCCAGGGCGAGATCTTCATCATCATGGGACTTTCGGGGTCCGGCAAATCGACGCTGGTGCGCTGCATGTCGCGGCTGATCGAGCCGACCCACGGCAAGGTCGAGTTTGAAGGCAAGGACCTGCTCAAGATTTCCGATGCCGCGCTGATCGAGCTGCGACGCCACCGCATGGGCATGGTGTTCCAGAATTTTGCCTTGCTGCCGCATCTCAACGTACTGGAGAACATTGCCTTCCCCCTCGGCATCCAGGGGCAGGACCGGCCGACGCGCGAGGCGCGCGCGCGGGAAGTGATCGAGCTGGTCGGCTTGCGCGGTCGCGAGCATTTCTATCCGCGCGAGCTTTCCGGCGGCCAGCAGCAGCGTGTCGGCATCGCCCGCAGCCTCGCCACGAAGCCGGAAATCTGGTTCCTCGACGAGCCGTTCTCGGCCCTCGATCCGCTGATCCGCCGTGAGATGCAGGACGAGCTGATGCGGCTGCAGACCATGCTGCACAAGACCATCGTCTTCATCACCCATGATTTCGACGAGGCCATCCGGCTGGCCGACCGGATCGCCATCATGAAGGACGGCGAGGTCATCCAGATCGGCACGCCGGAAGAACTGGTGGTCAATCCGGCGACCGACTATGTCGCCGAATTCACCCGCGATGTCGATCGCGCCAAGGTGATATCGGCGCGCAGCCTGATGCGCGCCTGCGACGGCGCCGAGTACGGCGGCACGGTCGCGCCGGATGCCAAGATATCAAGTTTTTCGGCTGATATCGTCTCTGCCGGCAAGCCCTTCGCGGTGGTCAACGGCACCGGCAAGCCGATCGGCTTAGTCACGCCGCAGGCGGTGATCGATCTTCTCGCCGGCATAGAACGTCGTGGGGCCGGCGCATGACGGTCACGGCAAGCGCCAGCGCAGCGAGGCCCCGGCCGGTTCAGACCTGGCTGGCGATCTGGGCCTGCGCGCTCGCCGCCGTGCTTATTGTCTTCCTGCTGCAGGAAAGCCTGCCCTGGGCGGTCAATTACCCGGCCGGCGCGATCGTTCCTGTCGCAGACTGGGTCGGTGCGCTGATGAACTGGGTGAAGTCGAACTTCTCCTGGCTGACCCGCTCGATCACCGCGGTGCTCGGCGTGCCGCTCGATTTCGCGCTCGGTCTTCTGGCCAAGAATTTCAAGATCGGCCATGGCGCGGATATGATCGTCTTGCCGCGCCTGTCCTGGGTCGGCGTCTGCGCTGCCGCCTACCTTGCCGGACGCGCCGCCGGCGGCTGGAAGCTGGGTGCGCTGGCCGGCGGCTGTTTTCTCTACATCGCGCTGTTCGGGCAGTGGACCAGCGCCATGCTGACGCTGGGCTTGATCTCGATCGCCGTGCCGTTTTGCATTGTCACCGGGCTGTTCGCCGGCATCTGGGCATGGCGCAAGCCTTGGGCGGAGAGGTTGTTGATCTCCCCTGCCCTCGATCTGATGCAGACGATCCCGACCTTCGCCTATCTGATCCCGATGCTGCTTCTGTTCGGCAACAGCCCGGTCTCGGCAATGATCGCGACGGCAATTTTCGCGACGCCGCCAATGGTGCGGGCGACGATGCTCGGCCTGTCGCGGGTGCCGTCGGAGATCGACGATTTCAGCGAGATGGCCGGCTGCACGGCACGGCAGAAGCTGTGGCGGGTGCTGTTGCCGTCGGCGCGGCCGACATTGATGGTCGGCGTCAACCAGGTCATCATGCTGGCGCTCAATATGGTGATCATCGCCTCGATGATCGGTGCCGGTGGGCTCGGCTATGACGTGCTTTTGGCGTTGCGCGCGCTCAAGGTCGGCGAGGCCATGGAAGCTGGCCTCGCCATTGTCGCACTGGCAATTGCACTCGACCGGCTGAGCCAGGCGATCGCGCACAATCACGCCAAGGGCAATGTCCGCCACCAGGCCAGCACCAGTTTCTGGCGGCGCTATCCCAATCTGACGCTGGCCGTTGCCATCCTCGCCGTCGCCACGCTGCTCGGCCTGTTCGTGCCGGCGTTCGCGACGGTGCCGAAGGCGATCACCTTCACCACCGCGCCTTTGTGGAAGGCGGCGGTGAACTGGATCACCATCAACTTCTTCGACACGATCGAAGCGTTCCGCGTGGCGCTTATCCTCAATGTGCTCAACCCGGTGCGCGCCTTCTGCGAGGGCTTTCCGTGGCTGGGCGCGGTGTGTCTCCTCGGCCTTGCCGGCTACCAGCTCGGCGGCTTGCGCCTCGCCGCCCTGGTCGCGGCTTTGACAGCGTTCTGCGCCGTCACCGGACTTTGGGAAAAGACCATGGCGACGGTCTATTTGTGCGGCATCTCCGCCTTTATCGCCTGCCTGATCGGCATCCCGATCGGGCTGATGGCATCGCGCAGCGACCGCTTCGAAAAGACCGTCACGCCGGTCATCGACACGCTGCAGGTGCTGCCGTCGTTCTGCTTCATCATTCCGGTGGTCATGCTGTTCAGGGTCGGCGACGTCACCGCGATGATCGCCACCGTCGCCTTCGCCGTGGTGCCGGCGATCCGCTACACCAATCACGGGATCCGGCAGGTGCCGCCGGCGCTGATCGAGGCGGCGAAGGTTTCGGGCTGCACCAGGCGCCAGACCTTCTTTCGCGTGCAGCTGCCGCTGGCGTTGCCCGAGATCATGCTCGGCGTCAACCAGACCATCCTGATGGCGCTGGCGATGATCATCATCTGCGCCATGGTCGGCACGCGCGATCTCGGCCAGGAGGTGTTCATCGCCCTGTCCAAGGCCGATTCCGGTCGCGGCATCGTCGCCGGCCTAGCCATCGCCTTCATCGGCATCGTCGCAGACCGGCTGTTCAACGCCTGGACGGCGAAGGCTCGGGCAAGGCTGGGATAGTCCGGAATAGGACGGCCTCAGGAAGCTGCCGCCAAGCGCGCCGTTAACGAGGCACCGATCCCTACGTCTAAAGACATAGCCATTCGGGATTATTGCTCGTTTTTGCCTCACATCGTACGGCTGTTATGGGACGGGTAGGCTCAACAGGAGAGCGGATAATGTCTACACGCGTTCCCTTTACTACCAGTGATCTAGCAGATCATCAGCGGGGTATCGATGACGCCCTCACAGGCGATCCAAATACGAATATCTTGACCGGCGACGCTGGCGGCAGCCTGCTCGATTTCTCAAGAGGCGGCAACGACACCTTTACGGAAACCGCACCGTCGACCTACACCTTCTACGGTGACGCGGCTCGGAGCTTGTTCAATTTTGCTCGGGGCGGTGACGATACCTTCACCACGGGGCTGTCATCCTCCACCACCACTGCCTTTGGTGACGCGGGCGACGATATGTCGGACCATAGCAGGGGCGGCAACGATACCTTCAACAGTGGAGTGGCAAGGCAGGTAGTCGATACCTTCTATGGTGACGCCGGCGGCAAGATGTTCGGCTATGCCCGGGGCGGGGATGACACTTTCCTGACCCAAACCAAACAAG
Organism: Mesorhizobium sp. M0816; assembly: GCF_040320005.1. Taxonomy (NCBI): domain Bacteria; kingdom Pseudomonadati; phylum Pseudomonadota; class Alphaproteobacteria; order Hyphomicrobiales; family Phyllobacteriaceae; genus Mesorhizobium; species Mesorhizobium sp. M0816. The sequence goes on from NZ_JAMYOT010000001.1 coordinate 312,094, forward strand.
GAACTGCCCACACCTTCTACGGTGATGCGGGCGGCGAAATGTCGGACCACAGCAAGGGCGGCAACGACACCTTCCAGGGTTCCCAACAGGCCACCAACACTTTCTTCGGTGACGCCGCCACCAACATGTCCGGCCATGCGCAAGGCGGCGACGACAGCTTTACGAGCCGGACCGACTCCGTCAATATTTTCTACGGTGATGCCGGCGGCGATATGTCAGGCCACAGCAAGGGTGGCAACGACACCTTCACGAGCAGCTTCTTTTCCACCAACACTTTCTTCGGCGATGCCGGCGGCAACATGTCTGACCATGCTCAGGGCGGCGACGACCATTACACGGACACGGGTGGGGCTCTTCTGAGCAAAACTCTCTATGGCGATGCGGGCGGTGATCTTTCCGGTTTCGCCGAGGGCGGCAACGACAACTTCACGAGCGCTGGTGGGTCCCAGATAAGTTTCTACGGTGACGCGGGCGCCAACATGTCCGACCACGCTCGCGGTGGCGACGACGTGGCCGTGCTGCAAGGCACTCATGATTTGGGGTATGGCGATGCGGTCACGATGCTGGGCAGCGCTGTGGGCGGCAATGATTCCCTGACTGGTGGCGACAGGAACTCCGGTCCGGATGTTCTAAGCGAGTTGTACGGCGACGCCCTCGCTATGTCCGGTTCCGCCAGGGGCGGCAACGACATTCTTACCGGGGGCCACAATAGCGAAAGCGGCCAGGTCCGCAACTTCCTGTGCGGCGACGCTCTACAAATGTCCGGTTCGGCTCTGGGCGGAAACGATACCCTGTACGCCGGGAGCGCGGCACCCGGCTGTACGGTCATCAACGACATGTGGGGTGACGGGCAACTGAGCGAACTGGCTCAGGGCGGCAGAGATCAATTCATATTCAAGGACGATGGTTCAATGACGGTCGGAACCCAAAACACCATCTACGACTTCAGCCAGACCCAAGGCGACACCATTGTATTTAGTGGCGTGGAGGGCGTGCAATCGTTCGATGATCTCACAATTGCGCAAAGTGGAACCGACACCATCATTACCGCAGGAGTCGATCAAGTTACTCTCGCAAACTTTACAAGCCCGCTGACGACGAGTGACTTTTTGTTTGTCTGAAAGCGAAGCTCTTATCGCATTCGAAGAGGGGGAATGCGTGAGAATTCGTTGAGCATCGTCGCGCGGCCGGTCGCCCCAATAATGCTCGACCGGCCGATCGACAATCCCAGCCGCAAGTATGGATCAAGCGGCCAGGAATCTCTCGGTCAAACGAGCCCAGAGCGCTGCGCCGACGGTCAGATTGCCGTCGTTGAAATCATATTTCGAGCTGTGCAGGATGGCTGAATCCTCGCCGTTTCCGAGGCGCAGGAAGCAACCGGGTTTGTGTTCGAGGAAATAAGAAAAATCTTCGCTGCCGGGGATCAACGGGCAGACGGACACCTTGTCCTGACCGACGAGTTCGACAGCGATGTCTGTCGCAAAGGACGTCTCGCGCTCGGAGTTGACCACCACTGGGTAGCCGCGCTCGTAATCGATCTCGACCGTTGCGCCATGCGCCTGCGCCACAAGTGCTGCGATATTGCGAATACGCTGCTCGAGCGTGTCGCGGATCTCGGCCGAGAAGGAGCGGACGCTCAGCGTGATTTCGGCGTGTTCCGGGATGACGTTGGAGGCCGTGCCTCCGTGAATCGTGCCGACGGTGACGACAGCTGTCTCGATCGGGTTGACGTTGCGCGACACAACCGTCTGCAGGGTCATGACGATGTTGGCGGCAGCGACGATCGGGTCGACCGTCAGGTGCGGACGCGAGGCGTGGCCGCCACGCCCGGCGATCCTGATGGTGACGGTATCGCTCGCCGCCATCAGCGGCCCGGCGCGCATCAGGAACGAACCCGTCGGCGCGCCCGGGTGGTTGTGCAGCCCGAATATCGCATCGCAGGGAAAGCGCTCGAACAGGCCGTCGGCGATCATCGCCTGCGCCCCGCTTCCCTTGCCGGCTTCCTCGGCCGGCTGGAAGATAAGGTTCACCGTGCCGTTGAAATGCCGTGTGCGCGCCAGGTATTCGGCGGCGCCGAGCAGCATCGTGGTGTGGCCGTCATGACCGCAGGCGTGCATCTTGCCGCTGGCCTGGCTGGCATAAGGGAGATTGGTCGCTTCGGTGATCGGCAGGGCGTCCATGTCGGCACGGATGGCGATGCTGCGGCCGCTGCCCTGGCGCAGGCGGCCGACGACCCCGAGCCCGCCGACATTGCGCGTCACCTCATAGCCCCAGCTTTCGAGCCGTTCGGCAACGTATGCAGCCGTTTCGTGCTCCTGGAATGAAAGCTCGGGATGCGCGTGCAGGTGCTGGCGGGCCGCTGCAAGCTCGGCGGCCTTGTCGGCGAAGTCGGAAATGTCGGCGAACTGGTTGGAGGTCTTTGGCATGGGAGGTCCTTTGCCGGCCGAGCAGGTGCCGCGCCGGCTTTGCTTTTAGATGAAACGGCTTAAGAAAGCCCGCGTGCGCGGGTGCCTGGGTTTAGCGAGAACCTCGTCCGGAGGTCCGGCCTCGATCACATTACCGTCGTCCATGAACACCACCCGATCCGCCGCTTCGCGGGCGAACCCGATCTCATGCGTGACCACGATCATGGTCAAGCCCTGCCTGGCGAGATCGCGCATGGTGGCGAGCACCTCGCCGACCAGCTCCGGATCGAGCGCCGACGTCGGCTCGTCGAAGAGCATCAATTTCGGGCGGATGGCGAGCGCACGGGCGATGGCGACGCGCTGCTGCTGGCCGCCTGAAAGCTGGCGCGGATAGGCGTCGATCTTGTCGGCAAGACCGACACGGGTCAGCAGTTCGCGGGCGTAGCCGATCGCCTCCTTGCGGTTCTCCCGGTGAACGCCGACCGGAGCCTCGATGACGTTCTGCAGCGTCGTCATGTGCGGATAGAGATTGAACTGCTGGAACACCATGCCGATCTTGCGCCGCTGCGCGGCGATCGCGCGGTCGGAAAGCTTGTCGAGGCGGCCGTCGTGCAACCGGTAACCGATCTGCTCGCCGTCCACCTCGATCGACCCTTGGTCGATCGCCTCGAGATGATTGATGCATCGCAGGAAGGTCGACTTTCCGGAGCCGGACGGTCCGAGAATGACCACCACCTCGCCAGGCGCGACGTCCAGATCAATGCCCTTCAGCACCTCGAGCGGGCCGAACGCCTTGTGAACGTTGCGCGCCCGGACCAGGGGCGTGTCATGCGCGCTCATTGGCGGCCTCCAGGGTGGCGGTCGCGGTCTTCTCGCGCGCGCCGCGGTCGCCGCGGCTGTAGTGGCGTTCGATCGCGCCTTGCGCGACATTGAGGACCGAGGTGATCAGCAGGTACCACAGCACTGCAACCATCAGCAGCGGAACGATTTCGAAGGTGCGGTTGTAGATCGACTGCACCGAGTAGAGCAGGTCGGCCATGGCGATGACGCTGACAAGCGACGTCGCCTTGATCATGCTGATCAGCTGATTGCCGGTCGGCGGCACGATCGACCGCATCGCCTGCGGGATGATGATGCGCCGCAAGGACCGGGCGCGGGTCATGCCGAAGGCTTCAGCCGTTTCGGCCTGTCCCTTGTCCACCGACAGCAGCCCGCCACGGATGATCTCGGCCATGTAGGCGGCCTCGTTCAGCGCCAGACCAAGAACGGCGGCCGTCAAAGGCGTGATCAGGTCGTTGGTGTTCCAACTGGCGAAGCCAATGGAAATGCGCGGAAACAGCGTCGAAAGGTTGTACCACAGGATCAATTGCACCAGCAGCGGCGTTCCCCGGAAGAACCAGATGAACAGGCCGGAGAGAAGGGATGCCAGCCTGTCGTTCGACATGCGCGCGATGGCGAGCAGCAGGCCGAGCACGATACCCAGGATCATCGCCACGACCGTCAGGCCGAGCGTTACGGAAAGCCCCTGCATGACCGTCGGATCGAAGAAATACTGGGCGACCACCGGCCAGCCGAAATTCGGGTTGACCGCAACGATATAGGCGAAGCCGGCCGCCACGGCGACGGTGAACGCCCAGAGCGCCAGCCGGACGAGCGGAAACGGCCTGTGGGCTCGTTTGACGTCGCGCAGCGCGTCGTCGGGACGTCGCGGCAGCCCGGCCGCGTAGGCAGCGGTGGCGTCGGTCATGGCAGCCTCTACTGGCCCTGGTTGATGCCTGGCGCGTCGATCATGTTCTTCTCGAGGCCCCACTTCTTCATGACCGCGGCGTAGGTGCCGTTCTTCATCAGGATCTTGAAGGCGTCGAGCAGCACGCCGCCCAGCGGCGAACCCTTCTTTACGACGGCGCCTTGGTAGATGTCCTTAAAGCCGTTGGCCTGGCCGACACCGGCGAGTTCCAGCTGGCCCTTCGCCTGCTCGACGAAATAGGTCAGCGGCGCCTGCGAGGAGAAGAATGCGTCGGAGCGTTTCGACCGGACGGCCAGTATCGAGCTCGGCTGGTCGGTGAAGGATTGCACCTCGACGGCCGGCTTGCCCCCCTCGGTGCATTTCTGCGCCTGCTGCTTGATGACCTTTTCGGCCGAGCCACCCGACATGACGGCGATGCGCTTGCCGCACGCGGTGTCGAGCGAGGTGATGCCTTCCGGGTTGCCCTTCTCGACGGCGAAGACGACGTATTCGCGCACCCAATCGATGAAGTCGTTGGATTTCTGCCGGTCGGGATAGTCGCCGACAGGCCCCATCGCGAACTGATAACGGCCGGCATTGATGCCGCTCAGAAAAGCCGGCAGGCCGGCGACCGAGGCATGATCGATCTCGACACCGAGCAGCAGGCCGATGGCGTCGGAAATGTCCTTGGTCGCCCCCGACAGTTCGGTGCCGGTGACGATCTCATAGGGCGGGAACGAGCCGTTGTTGACGGCTGTGATCTTTCCCGCCGCGCGGATCTCTTCCGGCAGCCGGGCCCGCAAATCCTCGTTCACCGATTGCTTCTGGATATCCTGGGCAAAGCTGGCCTGCGCCAGCATGGTGACGAGCGAGGCGAATATGAAGCTGATTGTCCTCATGGCATTCTCCTTCGTGTTCTTCGTTGTGCGTTCTCAGGCTGCGGTGGCCCGCGATCTGGCCTCGAAAGGAAACAAGGCTTCGGCGGAAATCGGTTCCGCCAGAATGCCCTGGGCATGGAGCTCGGTGACGAAATCCTCGATCATGCGCCGGTTGGCCGGCAGGCCGCTGGCGTTCCAGGAGGCAGGCAGGTCGCGCCCCGCATGAAGCAGCTCCTCGAGGATCCAGGGCGAGGTATCGGCATATTTTCGGCGCTTTGCCGTCCAGACGCGCTGGCTTTCGTTGATCAGCCTGGCGAGTTCCTGCGGCAGCCAGGGGTGCTCCCTGACTAGGGCGGCCTTGACAGCGACCAGATGCATGCCCGGGACATAACCGACGTCGGCGAAATAGGCGCGTTCGGCCGCGCGAAAATCGCGCAGCACTTGCCGGAAGCCGGAAGCCGGGCCGAAAAAGCCGTCCGGCATGAAGGGCGTGAAAACGGCGTCGAGCTCGCCTTGTGCCAGCAGCTCCATCATCGGGCGCTCGCCTGGTGCTGCTTCGATGCGCCCCGGCCTGCCGAATCCGTCGAGGCGGTCGGCGATCGGGTGCCCCGATGTCAGCCTGCCGGCGAACCAATAGGCATCCTCGACGCCGACGCCTCCACGGCGAAGTGCTGCGCGCGTCCATGTGTTGCCGGAATCGCGCCAGCCGGTCACGCCGATGCGTTTGCCGGCAAGGTCGGAAAGCCGTTCCAGCGGGCTGGTCTCGACCGTTATGATGCAGCGATGGCGAAAGCCGCGCATGATGAAGCACGGTAGTCCAACCACCGTATCGACGCCCGAAGCCATGGCCGACACATAACGGCTGAATGAGACCTCCGCCGCATCGTAGTGCGGATCGGTACCGAGGTCCGGAATGAGCGTGGCGACGCGATCAACCTTCACCGACAAGCGGCTCGAAGTAACGTCACCCAGCACCAAAGGGGTGAGATAGTCCCAATCGCGGGTGGCTACAGTGATGGAAACGGGCATCGGCATGAACTTCAACGCTATGTTTGACCGGCGATTGGTAAATGTTTATTTTTGGCCGATCAAATGTTATTATGTTATTGAACATTAGCTTTAATGGTCGCGGGTGCCGATGGATTTCGATGCAGGATGGTTCGCTGATCGCCTTGGCGACCGCACGATGCGCGGCATCGCGCGCGAGACCAGTGCGCTGATCAGAAGCGGCGCGCTGCCTGTCGGCGCAAAGCTTCCGCCGGTGCGCGATCTGGCCTATGTGCTTGGCGTCAGCCCGGCGACGGTCTCGCAGGCGTGGAGCGAGTTGCGGCGCTACAAGATCATCGGCGGCCGCGGACGCAACGGCACCTGGATCATGGGCAACCGCTTTGCCGCCCGGCCCGAGCGCCACATGAGCGGCGGCAATTACGGACAGGATGTTCTGAACCTGGCGATCGCGGAGCCCGATGTGAGGCTCTTGCCGCCGCTCGACATCGCGCTGGCGCATGGTGCGCGCGCCGAAAAGCTCAACAGCTACGAGCGGGTGCGCATCCTGCCCGAGCTGGAGGCCGCAGTGCGCCCGTCATGGCCGTACGATCCCGGCGCGTTCCTGGCCACCAATGGCGGTTACAACGCCATCTACACCTTGCTGCATGCGCTGGTCCCGCCGGGGGCGCCGGTGGCCATCGAGAACCCGACGGCGCTTCGCCTGCTCGACATCCTCGAGGATCTCGATGTGCCGATCATCCCGGTAGACTGCGACAGCGACGGTCCCTTGCCGGATGCACTTGCCAACGCTCTGCGGCAGCGGCCCGTCGCGTTCCTGTTCCAGCCGCGCGTCCATTCGGTTACCGGCGCCTGCATGTCGTCGGCGCGGCTGGAAGTCACCGGCGACCTGCTCGCCGGCACCGACGTGCTGATTGTCGAAGATGACGGCGTCGGCGATATTGCCTCGGCGCCGCGCATTTCGCTTGGCCGGCGTTTTCCCGATCGCGTCGTCCATATCCTGTCCTATTCCAAGACCCACGGCCCGGATCTGCGGCTCGCTGTGCTGTCCGGATCGGCGACGATCGTCGAGCAGATCCAGTCCTACCGCAGCTTCAGCTCGGGATGGACCAGCCGCATCCTGCAGGCAGCCACCGCCTGGCTGCTGCAAGACCCGGCCACGGCCGCCCTGGTGGAGCAGGCGAAGGAGGTATACCGCGGCCGTCGCGAACGGCTCGCTGGCGAACTGGCCAAACGCAATGTCGATATCGACGCCGGACACGGTCTCAGCGTCCTCATTCCGGTTGCTTCGGAACCTTACGCGATGGTCACGCTGGCCGCCCACGGCATCGCGGTCCATGCCGGAGCGAAGTTTTCGACGGGAAAAACGAACGCTGTCCGCGTCGCGACCAGCATTCTGGACGAGGAGCACCTCGAGCACGTCGCAAATTCCCTGGCGCTGGCAGCCGATCCGGCGCGGGAGGTTAGCTAAAGGGTCAGCTGCTCCGACGGATAGTTGGCGACCGGCCATATACAGACCCTGTCTTCTTTCGCGTTCAACTGCCGCTGGCCGGTCCCGAGATCATGCTCGGCGTCAACCAGTCCGTCATGGTGGCGCTGGCGATGATCATAAGATCTCCCTGATCCGCCGTTCACCGAGAGGAGGCTGCAAGTTTAGGCGGGGCGTTTCCACGGCCCGCGTTGGAGCTTTCCACGCTGACGCACACGCCTGCTTCCATACCGCTGGCCGATGACAGCTTCGAAGAGGTCCTTCGAGGTCAGAAACATGTCGAATCGTCAGGTATCACCAACTGGAGGCAGGGAGGTTCGGGACGGCGCAATACGGCTGCGCGGCCTGTTGGCTGCGGCCGGTGCCACAACCGCCATGGCGTTCGGATTTGGCAGCCTGGCGCTGACATCCGTCTTCATCAGACCGCTTGAGGCGGAGTTTGGCTGGTCGCGAGCCGACATCAGCCTTGCCTACACGCTATCAAGCGTCGGCATGGCGTTGGGCGGGCTGTTCTGGGGCCGGCTGTCGGACCGCCTGAATGTCAAAAGCCTGCTATTCATCGGCTCGGCTGGCATGGTGATCGCGCTCGCCGCGCTTTCCTCCGCCACTTCGCTCTGGCAGATCTATGCGGCCAACTTCGCTTTGGGCGGGCTAGGCTTTGCCTGTCTGTACGCGCCGGTACTTGCAGTGACCGGACTCTGGTTCGACCGCCGCCGCGGCCTGGCGATAGGGATCGTCACAGCAGGCGGAGCCCTAGGCCAAGGCATAATGCCCTACGCCGCAAATGCCTTGATTGACGGCGTCGGCTGGCGCCTCGCATACGCGATCATGGCGGCGGGGACGATGGCTGCGCTGGCGATCTCCATGCCGGCGGTTCAGGCGCCGCCCGTCAGTGAGGTCCTTCCCGCGCCGGTGCGTTTTTTAGCAAAGCCAGGGTTCCAAAGTGGCCGGCTTTCTCCGGTGGCGCTGCTATCAGCTGCAGCCTTCCTTTGCTGCGCCTGCATGGGCGTCCCGCTGATGCACCTCACGAGCTTCGTCACGGCTGTGTGCGGGTCTTCGGATGTCGGATCGCTCAGCCTGCTGACCGCCATGCTGTTCGGCGCCGTCGGGCGGATCGCGTTCGGGCTCCTCGCCGACCGGGCAAGCAATCTTGCCGCCTATGCCCTGGCGTCGTTTATTCAGACGGCATGCGTTGCGATTTTTCCCGCGCTGGACCAGCAGCTGAGCCTTCTGGCGCTGTCGGCGGTTTTCGGCTTCGGCTTCGCCGGAAACATGACGTGCCTGATCCTTTGCGTGCGCCAGTTTGCGCCAGCCGAACGCTTTGGCCAGTCACTCGGCATCGTCATGCTGATCGCCTGGCTGGGCATGGGGGTGGCCGGTTATTTCGGCGGTTTCGTCTATGACAGCTTCGGCAGCTATGGGCGTGCTTTCCTGGTGGCATTTGTCGCTGGCGCGGCCAATCTCGTGGTTCTGGGCGTATTGGCGGCGTCATCCGGCGCGAGAGCGCAGGTCCCATGCGGCCGCCTTCCGGACCCTGCGATGAGCCGCTGATTCAAACGTCGAAATCCATTTGATTCCACGTTGGTTCGAACGCTGCAAACCACGGCCTTCCTGCCAACCTCAGAGATCGAAGAGGGCGGAGCACCGTCATCACCAGGCAAGGACAGCTGAGATGAGCAGTATCTACGACAGCATTCTCGACACGATCGGCGATACGCCGGTCGTCCGTCTTTCCCGCATCAACAACGGCGCCGCTTCGCTCTATGCCAAGCTCGAGGCGTTCAATCCTGGCGGCTCGGTCAAGGACCGGCTTGCCGCCGCGCTCATCGAAGAAGCGGAGAGTTCCGGGGCACTTCGGCCTGGCCAGACGGTGATCGAGGCGACGAGCGGCAACACTGGCATAGGACTCGCCATGGTTTGCGCGAGGAAAGGCTATCCTCTCGTCATCGTAATGCCGGAGAACGCCAGCCTCGAACGCCGCAAGCTGATGCGTTTCTTCGGTGCCAAGGTCGTGTTGACCCCTGCCGTCGAGCGCGGCAGCGGCATGCTCGCCAAGGCGGTCGAGCTGGCCGGAGCGCACGGCTGGTTCCTCTGCCGGCAATTCGAGACGCCCGTCAACGCCGATGTCCATGCCCGCACGACAGCGCTCGAAATCCTCGCGGCGTTCCAGGACCGTCCACTCGATTACTGGGTCACCGGCACCGGGACCGGCGGAACGCTGGCCGGTGTGGCGCGAGTACTCAAGCGCGAGCGCCCGGAAACGCGGATCATCGTCTGCGAGCCCGACAATTCGGCGCTGCTGTCGAGTGGCATTCCCCAAACTTTCGACGAACACGGACTGCCCACTCGGGCGCACACTCGCTTCCGGCCACACCCGATGCAGGGCTGGAGCCCTGATTTCATTCCGCAGATCGTCGGCAACGCGATGGCTGACGATCTTGTGGACGAAATCTTGCCGGTTTCAGGCGCCAGCGCTTTGGAAGCTGCGCGCCGGCTTGCGACGGAAGAAGGAATACTGGCGGGGATCTCCGGCGGGGCTACCTTGAGCGGGGCACTGGAAATCGCTGGACGCGTCGGACCGGAGCGGAACGTGCTCTGTATGTTGCCTGACACGGGCGAGCGGTATCTCAGCACGATCCTGTTCGATCACATCAGCGAGGAAATGTCGCCAGCCGAAGAGGCGATCTCTCGCTCCACACCCGGCTACCGCTTCGACCGGCCGCCGTCCTTCGCCCTTTCATCGGCGCCCGTGAACGAAATCCAAATCGATCAGTCGGCGCATGCGTTTGTCGATGAGGCGATCTATGATCCGGAGCATCCGGTGGTCATATTCGCCCTGACATGGTGCGAATTCTGCTGGACGGTAAGAAAGCTTTTCGACCGTGCCGGAATCGCCTACAGGTCCATCGACATCGATGCTCCGGAATTCCAGAAGAACGGCCGGGACGGGGAAATCCGCAAGGCTCTGAGGGCCCGGATCGGTTCGCCTACAATTCCGCAGGTCTTTGTCGGCGGCGAGCATATCGGTGGCTGCATGGATACGCTTGCGGCCTGGCGGGACGGCACGCTCGCCGCCCGGCTGGAGTTCGTTGGCGCAAACTACACGCCCGGCGCATGCGCAAATCCCGAGAGCCTGCTGCCCCGATGGGTGCGCGCGGCAGCGTGAGACCCCGCCTCCGGGCCTTTCAGAGTGCCGTCGGCACCATCAAAGCGAGCCGGAACGGGCGTGATCCCGTTCCGGCTCGGCATTCATGTGGACTTGTCCGTGTCGGCCTTCCCACGAAGGGAAGGCAAATCAGAGCGCAGGCGGAAACCTCACGCTTCCGGAAACGAAAGCTTTCGGCAACGGCACGGACTTGATACAATCCATGGCTAATTTAGCAGCGACTGGGATTGGCAAAGTGTCGCTCGAAATTCGCGTTCTCGGAGATCTGACCGTTCTTCGCCTTGGCGAGGTCGTTTCCTTGCCGCCTTCGAAAAAGACGCGGGCGCTACTGGCCTATCTTGCGCTCGTAGAGCGCCCGCAGCGGCGCGAGCGCCTTTGCGAAATGTTTTGGGAGGTACCGGACGATCCTCGCGGCGCCCTGCGCTGGAGTCTCTCGAAGATCCGACAGGTCGTCGACCTCGGGAACGGCGAGATCCTGCAAGCCGACCGCAACGCAGTTCGCCTGAACACCAGCGAAGTCGTGCTGGACATCGCGCCGCTCCGGGGCCTCGGCGGTCGTGACATAGAGGCTCTCGAACCGGAGAAACTGGAGGCCCTCGCCGGAGCGTTCCGCGGCCGTTTCCTGGATGATCTTTCACTGCCGCGCTGTCCGGAATTCGAAGCCTGGCGCCTTGCGACCGCCGACGAACTGCACGTGACGCATCTGCGCATCCTTCGGGTGCTCGTCGACCGGCTTGAGCCGGCGCGGGCACTTCCGTACGCGCATGTCCTGGACGGGTTGGAGCCTGGGGACGAGGCTCTTCGAGCGGACATCCGCCGGCTGAGCGAGGCAGCACGGCAATCCGCCATGGTCCAAAGCCGCGCTTCGAGAACCGACATCGAGGTCGCTCCCGCCGATGAGACCGTCCCTCCGACTCGTGTTTTGCCTGCGTCGGAGATACAGCTTGCCTCTCCGCCGGAGCGAACCCTGGCGCAGGAGATTCGCCGGTGCACGACGCCCGACGGCGCGCGCTTGGCCTATTCCTTGAGTGGTCAAGGCCCCCCTTTGGTAAGGGCCGCCCACTGGATGTCCCATCTCGAGCTCGAATGGGACAGTCCGGTGTGGAAGCATTGGATCGAGGGCCTCTCCGCGCACTACCAGCTGATACGCTACGACCAGCGCGGCAACGGCCTGTCGGACCGGTATCCCGCCGACCTGTCCTTCGAGGCCATGGTTGCCGACCTGGAGAGCATCATCGATGCCGCTGGTCTGCGCCGCGTTTCCCTGCTTGGCATTTCCCAGGGGTGCGCCGTTTCGATAGCCTATGCCGTCCGGCATCCAGAGCGTGTGGCGGGGATGGTGCTGTATGGCGGATTCACCAAAGGTTGGCGCAAACGGGGCAATCAGCGCGAAATAGCGCGCCGCGAAGCGATGGGAGCGCTGATACAGGAAGGCTGGGGCCAAGACGACCCGGTGTTCCGGCAAATGTTCACCTCCCTCTTCATTCCGGAAGCAACGCCGGAACAGAGGAATTGGTATAACGAGCTGCAACGCAATACCGTCTCGCCGGAAATTGCCCATCGCATTTTCGAGGAAGGCGCCGTCATCGACGTCGACGAGCTGTTACCGCGGGTCCGCGTCCCAACCCTGGTGATGCATGCCACGGGGGACGCGGTCATTCCATTCGATCATGGCCGGGCGATGGCCGGCAAAATCCCCGGCGCGCGTTTCGTTGCGCTAGACGGCGTCAACCACGTGCTGCTTGGCCACGAACCGGCATTCGCGACCTTCGTCGACGAAACGCGTCGTTTCCTTGCCGACCCCGAACAGACGCAGCAACTGGCAGGCCCTCCGGCGTCCTTGGGAATCAACCGCTCTCGGCAATACATAACAGTGCTGGCCGCGGAAGTGGTCAGTCCCATGCATCTCCTCGAAACGGAGGATCCCGAAGTGGCGATCCGCGAATTCCAGCCCGTCGAGGATCGGGTGGTAGAAGTCGTGGAGAGCCATGGCGGCGTCGTCACGTCGGCTGCTGACGGGACAATCACCGCAGCATTCGGCCTCGCTCGCGCCACCGAGGATCACGCTTATCTTGCATGCCGCGCCGCGCTTGCGGCCAAGCTGGCAGTGGAGGAGCTTTCCCAGGGCGGGATCCAGTTGAGGGCCGGAATAGACACCGGCGAGGTGATCGTACGGCAGCAATGGACGACCAAAGCCAGCAAGGTTGAACTGGCCGGAGCCGCGCCGCGTGCGGCCAACCGGCTGATGCGTGCCTTGCACCGTGCGACGATCGCCGCGACAGGCCGGGCGCGCGCAGCCGCCGGCGGCTATGTGCAGATGCACCGCTTAGCGCATTCGGAGCATCCGCAACTTGGCCAAGAGGAACGCATTTACGAGCTGTTGGGCGAAAATCACGCTTTGTCGCGCTGGCACCTGAGGGCCAACCGTGGCCTCACCGGACTGGTGGCGCGCGAGCTCGAGCTGAAAATCCTGCTTGCAACCTGGCGCCGGGTCAGGGAGGGCCACGGCCAGGTCGCCGGGATCGTCGCCGACGCCGGCATGGGCAAGTCGAGGCTTGCCCATGAATTTCTCTCCCTCGACGAGGTGGCCGGTTTTACTGTGCTTGAATGTGGCGGTCTGGAGTTTGATTCATCAGTTACTCTGGGTGCTGTAAAGAAGCTGCTGCTCTCGGCTTGTGGCATTCGTGGCGAAGACGGCTTGGCGGAAGCCCAGCGCCTGTTTGCCTTCAAACGGGCTGAACTGGACCTGGACCCAAGTCATACGGCGCCGCTTTCCTTCCTCGCGGACCTGCCGGTCGACGATTCTTCCTGGTGGCATCTCGACGCGCGGGAGCGGACCTCACGGGTATCCGAGGCGATGAGCGCATTTCTCGTTGCCTTGAGCCGGGCCTCGCCCGTAGCCGTGCTTATCGAGGATCTGCACTGGATCGATGCCGAGAGCGAGGCCGTAATGAACAGGCTGGTCGAGGTCATGGGCGCCAACCGTATCATGCTGCTCGCCACCTACAGGCCGCAGTACCGACACGAATGGAACCGCCGCGGCTATTTCCAGCAGATAAGGTTGGAGCGGTTCGCGCGGGACGAAATGGAGCAGTTCCTCACCGAATTGCTGGGATCCGATCCCAGCTTGGGGGAACTGCGGCAATCGCTTGCCGAGCGGGCCGAGGGCACGCCGCTATTCCTGGAAGAAATGGTGCGCGGATTGGTTGCGGACGGTGCACTTGCCGGCCAGTCCGGCCGCTACGAGCTCAAGAGGCCAGTGGATTCCATCACCATCCCGTCGACAGTTCAATCGCTCATCGCCGCACGTATCCAGCAGCTGGGTGACTCGGAAAGGCAGGCACTCCAACTCGCTTCGGTTATCGGCAAGAATGTTCCGTATCCCCTGCTGAGGGCGCTCTCGCCGCTCTCGGAGGCGGAGCTGGGGGTATGCCTGGCCAAACTGCAGAGTTTGGAATTCCTGTTCGAGGTCCAGAGCTATCCTCACGTGGAGTATACGTTCAAGCACGCGTTGACGCTCAAGGTGACCTACGAATCTCTCCTGGCGGAGGACCGAAAAAGGCTGCATCGGGCTGCATTGGTTGCGATGGACAGACTCTATGCCGGATCGCTGAACCACCACATCGAGGAACTGGCCGAACACGCGCTTCGTGCCGAGGCTTGGGAACCGGCCGCGGATTATCTGCTGCAAGCGGCGGGCCGGGCCGAGGAACGCTCGGCCTATTCCGCCGCGGTCCAGTTCCTCGAAAACGCCCGCAAAGCAGTCGCCGCGCTGCCCCGAAATCCGAAAACCCTCGCCCAGGCGATCAACCTGCGGGTGCGGATGCGGCCCGCCTACGGCGCCCTGGGTGCCTATCGGAAGGCGCTGCCGCAGCTATTGGAAGCGCGCGAACTGGCCATGGAACTGGGCGATCCGCAACTCATCTCCGACGTGTTGCTCCACTTGAGCTATCTCAACAGCTCCCACGGCCGCTACGAGGAGGCGCTGGAACCGGCCGACACACTCAAGCGCGGCGCGACGGCAAATGGCGTGCAGCGCTGCATAAGCGAGTCGGACCTGGCCGCCTCACAGGCGCTTCTGATCCGCAGCGAGGCGCGGCAGGTGCTGGAGCGGCTTGTTCCGCATGAGGAGAGGTTCACCAAAGCTTGGCGTCTGGAGCGTTTCGGACAGCTCGGTGCGCGTGCGGTTTGGTACCTTGGGCACCGCGCGCAGGCGGAAGCGCGGCTTGGCCGGTTCGATGATGCGGAACGTTCGCTTGCCGAACTGCAGAAGGTCGCCGCCGAAGTGGCGCGCCCGATCGATAGCTGCGCGGCCGCCTATTTCACCGGTGTGGTGGGCGTCCTGCGCGGGCCCGAGCCGGCGCTTGTCGAGGCGCTGCAATTGTGGTCCTCCGAAGCCGCTACCAGCGCATCTATCCTACTCCGGCCATGGCTGTTGACCGTGCTCGGGCATGCGGAATTCCTGCTCGGCCGCAACCACGACGCGGGCGCCACCTTGGAAATGGCGGTGACCGAGGCTGAGCGGCTCGATCTTGCCCAGTTCGAATGTCACGCGCGCGCGGTGCTCGCATGCGTGCGTGCGCGCCTGTATGAGCCGGAAGCTGCGGCCAATCTCGGCCATGCGCTCGAGCTTGCGCGGGGACGCGGCGATCCGTGGAGCGAGATCATCGTACTGCGCGGCCTTGCCGAGCTGAAGCCTTCCAGATCGGCCATTGGCTGGCTCGAACAGGCCTGCAATCTTGCCAGGCGGGTTGAATTGCGGCCGGAGCTTGCCCGCTCCTTGCTAGCTCTCGGGCTCGCGAAGCGGCGCGGCAAGATTGCTGGCGCGGATGCAACTCTCGCGCAAGCGGCCAAGCTCTACACAGAAATGCAGATGCGGGAGGATTTCTCCGGCATGGAGGAGCCGACCGGAAGTGTCCTGCCCGATCGCGTTCCCATGGCGGTTACGGCTTGATCCCTCCGCATCCAGGGATCTGCTTCGAAGGTTTGCGCTGCCTGTAGGGCAAGCAAGCCGCGGTCACGCAGCTCGCGACCCCGCGGTGTCATGGAACGATATCTGCCGGACCAAACGATCCGCCACCACGTCTGCGTGGGTCAGCGGTCCCATATGTCCGGCGCCAGGAACAATCGCCCCGATTGCGGCCGGAACGCGGGAAACGAGTTCGCGGGCGATGAGCCGCGTCGGAACTGGTGCAAATTCGCCGCGCAATACCAAGACCGGAAAGCCAAATCGGGCATATTCGCTTGCTGGCGTCGATTCATGGATCAATGCGTGGAAGTCCAGGCTGGCCTTCGGCAGAAACCGCACGAGTGCAGCCTGAAGTTCCGGCTTCATCGCGGCGAAGATGCCGGCCCCACCCCAGTAGTCGATGAAATGAGCTGTCGCGGTCAGGTAACTGCCGTTGATCAGGCCGTCATGGACGGTGCCTGCGATCGCCAAGACTTCGCCGAGCGCCTCGTGGCCCTCACAGTCCAGCTCGCGCAGCAGGTGAAAGGCAGACGGCTCATAAAGGGAGAGGCTGGCCAGCCGGTCTGGACGCATCGCCGCTATATGCGGGGCCAATCCACCACCATAGGAATGGCCAACAAGATGCACAGGCCCGTCATGGTGGTCGATCATCTCCAGGATACCGGCGGCTTCGTGGGTCAGATGGAAAGCGCCGGCACCAGTCCAGGTGCCGCCGCCCGGCGCCCCGATCAGATCGGGTGCGATGAGCCGGTAGCTGTCATCGAGCCGCTCCGCCAGGCTGCGCCATTGCCGTCCGCTGCCGCCTGAGCAGTGCAGGGCGATGACAAGCGGTGCCTGACACGCCCTATGCGTGACGTGGGACGTCGATGCGGCAATCATCGAGCCCCGCCCTCCTCCGCCCTCAAAAAACGCGTGCGGCGGCTGGATCACGCCCGGCAAACGAAGTGATCCAGTTGATCTCGAAGCGGGTGATGCCGATGTCGCGCAAGATGTAGTCCGGCAACTCATAAAGCTGTCTACGGTCCCGTTGGATACGAATGAAACGCCAGACTGCGGCCAACATTGTTCCGCCAGCCCAGCGCAAACCTCGCGTTCTGGTGAGGCACAGGGATGGGTTCACCATTTCACTCATTTTGATTTTCTCCATGGTTGCGGGCGCTGACTACGGCGCCGGTGGAGCCCTTGTCGTTGTCCGCCGTGAGCGTCATCGTTGAAGGCAACGTCGATTTTTGCCGCGCCAGCGTTGTATTCGGCGGTCAGGCCGCGGCTCGGCGGGAGACGTCGAGAAACATTGCCAGGTGAGCCGCCAGCGCCTCCGCATCGCGGCCGACGCCGTCGAGGAAGCTGGAGCTTCGATGGCGCATGAAATTGAGGCCGAGCACGTAGAGTCCCGGATACGCGCAGACGCCGCCATCGTTCAGGATTTCGCCCCGGGCGTCGAACACATCCAGCTTCAGCCATGGGTATTCCCGGCGATAGCCGGTGGCCCATATGATCGTCTCGATACCCTGGTCGATGAGGTCGATTTCGGTCGCCTCGGCGCTCAGGATCAGGCTCGGAATGGAACCGGGATCGATCGAGTAGAGGCCGTCTCCGGCGGCCGCGCGGTCGATATTGGCCAGCACGCGCCTCAGCCTGCGTTCCGCCGCCATGGTCGTGTCGGCGAGATCGCCGTTGAACCGAATGCGTGTATCGCAAGCGGCAGCCGCTCGACCGACAAGACGAACGCCTTGCTCCCGAAGACCGGCAAGGTCGAGCGTCCTGCGCTCGGGTGTGCCTATCAGCTGCAGGGAGGGCTGCCGCCGTGCCGCGGTGAGATCCGGAATTTCAGCGACAGGCTTGGCAAGCATTCCCAGCCGGTCGAGCCACCACAGGATGTCGTGCCCGCGGTAAAGCCTCGGTAGGCGTGTATGACTGCCGACCGACAGGGTCACCGGGCGCCCGGAGCGATTGATCTCCTCCGCAAGTTGTATGCCGGTCGCCGAGGCCCCGGCCACGAGAACGCCACCCTGGGGCAGTTGCTGAGGATTGCGATAGTCCCGCGGCACGATTTGCCTGATACGAGAGGAGATCTGCTTTGCTAGTGGCGGAATGCGTGGCCTGTTGCTGTATCCGGTCGCGACCACGACCGCACGTACGCTCCATTGGCCGCGATCGGTCAGCAGCCGGAAGCCTCCGTCGACCCTTTCGGTCGAAAGCACCTCCACACCGTCCTCCACCGGTGCGGTGATCGAGCACGCGTAATCCTCTAGGAACCCCACCGTCTCGGCCATTGTCATGAAGCCGTCGGGATTGGCTCCGCGATAACCGCCGCCGGGCAGGCGTGTCATCCAGTTGGGCGTCAGCAGGCGCAGCGAATCCCACCGTTCGCTGCGCCAGCGCTCAGCGATGCGGCCGCGCTCCAGCACGACGTGGTAGACCCCGCGCTCGGACAGGCACCGGCTCATGGCTAAACCCGCCTGTCCGGCGCCGATAATGGCTACGTCTGTATGCTGCATGGAATCCGCGCCTTGTAAGCAGGGGCAACAGATCGCCGGCGCCATCCTTTTCAGGACGAGGCCGGCGATATTGCTCTTGCGGACCGAAGTCAGCCTTTCACGGCAACCGAGACCGGCACGCCGTTGGTCAGCACGTCGAACACCGCGGAACGGGCGCGCGACTGCATTACGATTTCCTCGAGCTTCTCAGCCGAAGCATCGCCCTTGATCTTGAAGGAGATACGGATGCCCTGGTAGCCGTTGCGGACTTCGTTAGAGATGCCGAGGATGCCGCGAAGGTCGATGTCGCCTTCGACGGTCGATTCCACCTCATGCAGCGTCACGCCGCGCGCGGCCGCGATGTTCGCGATGCCGGCGGTGAGGCAGGAAGCAAGCGCGTGGAGTAGGTATTCGACCGGCGTCGGGCCGTTGTCTTCGCCGCACAGGACCGCCGGATGATCGCTGTCGGCCTGGTATGCCGTCACATGCGGCTGCTCGGCGCCAGCGCCGAAGAAGTTGGCCATCGTGCTGCGGCTGTGCGTGCCGGTGATCCAGCGGCTCTTGGCCCGGAACTGGAACTTGGCAAGCTCCGGCTGGCCCGCGACGGCATTGATGGTGGCCAGAAGGGTGGGCGTATTGACGCCGTTCCTCGGCTCCCGCGACGCCTTCTTAACGGAAGCCTTTTCCATGACCATTGTATCGTCCTGCATGTCATTCACTCCTGGGTTCGGATGTTGCGCGACCGGGATCGCCCCGGACGGCTAAACCTCGGCCGGCAGCGTTTGACGTGCAGTGGGAACAACAGTGGGAAAACGAGAGGTTTTTTTGCGTCAACCAGTCGTGAACAGCGCCAGATCCGCAATCAGCGAAACGGCGGGCCTTCAAACGCTTTGCTTCCTCGCGCGGTGCGATCTCCCGTAAGCGCCGAGAACGCTTCGCAACCGAAACCACAGGAGATCAGACCATGTCTCGTTCATTTGGAAAGGATACCCGCCCGTCCTCAACCGACTGGGCTGTCATAGCTCGCGGGCCAAGCAAGGCCGAGGTGCTCGCCCATATCGCGAACATTCACATATACGCGAGCACCCTAAATCGGCCCGGCCGCGAGAAAACCACATGAGGCTTGTTGCGGCGGGAGTGCCGATCGGCCCCCCGTCGACAACACTTGTCGGGATAATGTTTTCGGTCGACGTCCAGCTGGCCGCACACGGCATCGCGGTCCATGCCGGGGCGAAGTTTTCGACCGGAAAGACCAGCGCCGTGCGCGTCGCGACCAGCATCCTGAGCGAGGAGCACCTCGAGCACGTCGCAAATTCCGTGGCGCTGGCAGCCGGCCCGGCGCGGGAAGTTAACTGAGGCAAGTCAATCGCCGTTCGGACTGCTTACTCCGCCGCCACGCCCTTCACCTCGAGATAGCTTTCCATTGAATCGTCCATCGCCTGCAGCCAGGGCGTATGGTGCAGCGGCGCCATCGTGCCGGTCATCAGCGAGCGGTAGGCGTGGTCGCGGAAGCCCATAATGTCTTCCGCCTTGTGGTGCTCCCACTCCATGAAGGTCTGATTGACAGCCTCGACATCGAAGCCGGGATAGTCGGTCTGCTCCATCAGCTCCCTGGTGTAGTCGCCCTGGAACCAGATCATCTGCTCGGCGTCTTCAAGTGTTTCTTCACGTGCCCGCCATTTCCGGCCGTGCTCGGCCATCGCTTCGGCCGAGGGCAGCTTGATGCGGCCCATGATGACGTCGCGGGCGAACCAGGCCTGCGCGTCGAACATGTTGAAGGTGTAGAACTGGTCCTGCATGCCGATATAGGACAGCTTCGGGTTTTTCTCCCAGACGACGCCCTCGTAGAGCCCGTCCGGCCACATACGGTTGGCGGTCTTCAGCTTCAAATCCTCGGTGAGGAACGGGAAGGAGTGGAGATAGCCGGTGCACAGGATGATGGCGTCGACGTCTTTGGTGCTGCCGTCCTTGAAATGCGCGGTCTTGCCGACGACCTTCTGCAGCAGCGGCACTTCCTTCCAGTTGTCCGGCCATTTGAAGCCCATCGGCTTCGAGCGGTAGCTGGAGGTGATCGATCTGGCGCCGTATTTGTAGCATTGCGAGCCGATGTCCTCGGCCGAATAGGAACGGCCGATGATCAAAATGTCCTTGCCCTTGAATTCCATCGCGTCGCGGAAATCGTGGCTGTGCAGGATACGGCCGTTGAAGGTCGAAAAGCCTTCGAAATAGGGAACGTTGGGCACGGAGAAATGGCCCGAGGCGACGACGACATTGTCGAACTCTTCCGAGTAGGTGACGTCGCTGGTGCGGTCATGCGCGGTGACCGTGAATTTTTTTGTCGTTTCGGAAAAGGTGACCATGCGCACCGGGCTGTTGAAGCGCACCCATTGGCGCACGCCGGATTTTTCGACGCGGCCCTTGATGTAGTCCCACAGCACGGCGCGCGGCGGATAGGAGCCGATCGGCCGGCCGAAATGCTCCTCGAAGGTATAGTCGGCGAATTCGAGGCATTCCTTCGGCCCGTTCGACCAGAGATAGCGGTACATCGAGCCGTGCACCGGATCGCCGTGCTCGTCGAGGCCGGTGCGCCAGGTGTAGTTCCACAGGCCGCCCCAGTCGGACTGCTTTTCGAAGCAGACGATCTCGGGAATATCGGCGCCCTTGTCAGCGGCCGACTTGAAGGCCCTGAGCTGGGCCATGCCGGACGGCCCGGCTCCGATGACGGCAACACGATCTTTCATTGCGGGCCTCCCGATCTCATTTCCCTAACGAAACAAATTTCACTGACAGGACAGTAATTGCCCCTTCGATGCTGTCAACAGGGCTTGTCGCGAAACCGCGCTTCGCCCAGCTGGATTTCCAAGCGACGCAGTAGCTCGGGCGAAATCCGGACATTGCGCAATTCGACACGGGTGGCTTGCCGTGGCAGTTGCGCTTCTGTATCGGCACCGAATATGTTCACCGTGAGTGAAATGAATCGGCAAGGTCCGGGGTGGCAACATGGCGAAAAAAGCATCCAGTCTAAAGCCCGCTGCGGCCGTCGTCGCCGCCAAAGCCAAGCCGTCGGTCGCTGCAATCGATCCGCGCAAGATACGCGCGCCGCTCACCCAGAACCCGCACGCCATTCGCGACACCCGCGAAAAAGTGCTGGAGGTCGCGATCGGCCGCGAGGTGCGGGCATTCCGCAAGAAGCTCGGCATCACCGTCGCCGATCTGGCTGCCGCCACCGACATTTCGCTTGGCATGCTGTCGAAGATCGAGAACGGCATCACCTCGCCGTCGCTGACCACGTTGCAGGCGCTGTCGCGGGCACTCGGCGTTCCCGTCACCGCATTCTTCCGCCGCTTCGAGGAAGAGCGCAGTGCCGTCTTCGTCAAGGCCGGCGAAGGCCTCGACGTCGAACGCCGCGGCACGCGCGCCGGCCACCAGTACAATCTGCTCGGCCATATCGGCTCCAACACCAGCGGCGTCGTCGTGGAACCCTATCTGATCACGCTGACCGAGGATTCCGACGTGTTTCCGACCTTCCAGCACGAGGGCATGGAATTCCTCTATATG
Source organism: Mesorhizobium sp. M0816 (assembly GCF_040320005.1). Lineage (NCBI taxonomy): Bacteria > Pseudomonadati > Pseudomonadota > Alphaproteobacteria > Hyphomicrobiales > Phyllobacteriaceae > Mesorhizobium > Mesorhizobium sp. M0816. The sequence continues at coordinate 333,767 of NZ_JAMYOT010000001.1, forward strand.
CTCGAGGGCGAGGTGGTTTACCGGCACGGCAGCAATCTCTACCCGATGAAGCCCGGCGACAGCCTGTTCTTCGACGCCGATGCGCCGCACGGACCGGAAGTGCTGAGCGTTCTGCCGATGCGCTATCTGTCGATCATCTGCTACCCGCAAAGCGCGGGGTGAGAGTTCGATCTCCCCCTCGTGGGACCTCGTGGGGGGAGATCGGCAGCTTCGCCGACGACGCCTCTTTTGCAGCGTTGGCGATTGGCGAAAGCTGAGGTGACATCCAATCTCCCCCCTTGAGGGGGAGATGTCCGGCAGGACAGAGGGGGGCGAACCGCGATGACGCATAATCCAGTACCCGCCAACAATCGCCGCAATGCGCGCAGGATGCGCAAGGTGATGACCGATGCCGAACTGAAGCTCTGGAACGAGATCAGGGCGCACAGGCTGATGGGACTGGGGTTTCGGCGCCAGATGCCTATCGCCGGCTATATCGTCGACTTTGCATGCCCGGACAAAAAGCTGATCGTGGAGCTCGACGGTTCCCAGCACGCTGAGGCCGAAGCGTCGGATAGACGCTGCAAGAACCGCAAAGCTCGAAGCGCTGGGCTGGACCAGCCTTCGCTTCTGGAATGATGACGTTATCCGCGATATCAACAATGTCTGCCAGCATATCGTGATTGTGGCTGGGCTGGCTGGCGCGTCGTGATCTTCGCCGAAGCGGTGGAGTGGGCATTGTGGGAAGGCCGGCGCTCTACGGCGCCCCCCTCTGCCCTGCCGGGCATCTCCCCCTCTTGGGGGGAAGATTGGCAGCTTGAGAGGGCAGCGCAAATATCAGCAGGAAAAACTCAATCAGGCCCAAAACCCACCGACGTCGCACTGCCGTCATCCAACTTCGACAGCCACTCGACCAATGTCGCACGGTAACGCGTCAGGCCCTTGTAGGCGGCGAGTTCGTCGGGAAGGTCGCGGATGACGCGGTGCAGGCGCCGTGCCCATTTCGGCTGCGTCACCAGCTCGTCCATCTTGATCAGGTAGCAGCGGATCGGGAAGACGATCGCATTCGAGCGCGGCAGCCGCCAGAAGCTCTGCAGCTCGACGCGCAGATGAACCTTGTCGCCGACATTTTCCGGCGTCACCGTGGCGCGGTCCGGACCCCATTTGTGGTAATTTTCCGGGCTGGTATCGAGGCGCGGATTGATGGTCATCGTCCAGTTCAGCCGGCGCGCCGGCTTGCCCTGCTGGATGTTGGTGAGGAACTTCAGTGCCCGGACGAAGATGCCCTTCTCATGCGCCAGCGGCACCGGCGCGTGCCATTCGAAGAAGTTCATGCCGATGTCGAAATCGAGCGACCAGTCGGCCTGGGTGGTGACCATGCCGGCATCCATCCACAGATTGCCGTCGCGCTGGTCGAGGATGCAGAAATCGCCCTGGCTCTGGCGGGTAATGTATTCCATCGGCCCATAGGGCAGCGTCGAGACATCGCCGAAGGTGAAGCTGTCGTCGATGCCGAGCGGCCGGTTGATCCAGCGCCAGCGGTCGCCATCGCGCGTCAGCGTGAAATGCTCGGGATAGCCCAGCGCCTGCTGCTCCATCAAAAGCTCGAGCAGATCCCAGCCGGCCAGCGTCATGTGCGGCAGCGACTGGCAGCGCAGCGGATCCTCGGCCAGCACCAAAGCGCGGTCCTGCATCTCGGCGACATAGTGCTCGTCGACGTCGATCAGGTTCTCCAGCACGCTGCCCTTCGGCCCGACGACATGCGGCTCGATGTTGACGGCATACATGTAGCTGTCTTCATGGAACGGGAACGGGAACCGCCTGATGTGCTCGGGGCTGTTCCTGAAGGTGAAGTCGTCGCGGAAGGTTTCCTTGCGAAAGGTGATGCCCAAGCTCGCCTCCTATCTTTCCAGCACCAGCGACCGGCCCTCGAAGCGCGAGACGCAGGGCATGATCTTGCAGCCCGAACGGTGGTCTTCCTCGCTCAGCCAGTGGTCGTTGTGGATGAATTTGCCGTCATGCGAAATGACGTTGGTCTCGCACTGGCCGCAGACGCCGCCGCGGCAGAGATAGGGCGGATCGACGCCGGCCGCCTCGATCGCCTCGAGCAGGCTCTGCTGCTCGTCGACACGGATGGTCTTGCCGCTGAGCGCCAGCGTCACGTCGAAGGGCGCGCCGGGCTGCGGGGCCGCGAAATGCTCGAAATGCACGGTCTCGCGAGGCCAGCCGAGGGCGGCGGCACGCTCGCGCACCCAGCCGATCATGCCCGACGGGCCGCAGACATAGAGATGCGTGCCGAGCGGCTGCGACGACAGCAGCCGGTCGAGATCGACGCGCTCGTCGCGGTCGTCGTGATAGAGCCTGACCCGGCGGTCGTAGCGCTCTCTCAGCAGGTCGGCATAGGTGCCGAGCGAGGCGGTGCGGCAGGTGTAATGCAGTTCGAAATTGCCGCCTTCCGCCGCCAGCTGCGCGGTCTGCGCCATGAACGGGGTGATGCCGATGCCGCCGGCCAGCATCAGATGCTTCCTGGCGCGCAGATCGAGCGAGAACAGGTTGACGGGATAGCTGACCACCATCTCCGTGCCCGGCCTGACCTGCCTGTGCATGAACAGCGAGCCGCCGCGGCCGGCGTCGTCGCGGCGCACCGAGATGGTGTATTCGCGGGTGTCGAGCGGCGAGCCCATCAGCGAATAGGGATTGAGCCTGGTGCGTTCGCCATCGCGCATCTCGACGACGACATGGGCGCCGCCGGAGAAGGTCGGCAAAAGCTCGCCGTCGCGCCGGCGGAAATGAAAGCGCGTCACCAGCTCGTTGACCGGGACGACATCGCTGACGAGGACATCGAGCTTGGTGGTGCCGGTGCTCATCGAAAGACCTCCTCGATCGGAGGAATTTCGCTGCGGTCCTCGGCATTGATGCAGACGCCCTGGTAGGCGGCGAGCCGCCGCGAATAATGATCGCGCACCAGAAGCAGCAGGCCGCAATGCGAACAGGTCGCCGGCTGCGTCGTCACGTTCTCGGTGATGCCCTTGCAGTGGACGCATTGCATGCGGCGCGCCAGCGAGCCGCGATGCTCGGTCTGGATCGAGGTGTGGTCGATGCCGGCTTCGAGCGCCGCCTGCATGGCCTGGCCGATCAGCCCTTCGGTGCCGGCAAGGTAGAGCCTGAGGCCCATATGCGCGTTGGCCAGCGTCTGCTTCAGCCGCGGCAGGGCGCTGGCGAAGGAATGGCCGAGGTAGAACTGCGCCGGCTTCAGTGCTTCGAGCGCATCGGCGTATTTGCCGTCGCGGCCGGGAATGAAGATGATGTGGGCGCCGCCGAAGAAATCCGCCGGTGCCTTGGCGGCCAGATCGGCAATCGCCAGCGCTCCCTCTGCATCCGCTATGAAAAGATGATGCTTGCCAGGCTGCGGAGACAGGGTCCCATAGACCGGCCGGCTGATGATGCTTTTCGCTGCCATACCCGCAGTATGCCTCAGCCTTTCGCCGTGCGCTTGGTCTTCTTCGGATCATCGAAAGGAAGCGGCTCGGCGATTGCGCTGATGGCGCCGCTCTTGTTGCGGATCTCGAGCCTGGTGCCCTGCACCGCGCAGTCGACCTCGAGCCGGGCGATGCCCATCGATTTTTTGACCAGCGGCGAATACATTGCGCAGGTCACCACGCCGACCTTTTTGCCGTCGCGATAGACCGGTGCGCCGTCGTCGGCCGGCTCTCTGCCTTCGAGCAGCACGCCGAAGATCTTGAAGCGCTCCTTGCCCTTGAGGCGGTAGTGTTCCTCGGCGCCGCGAAAGCCCGTCTTGCCGGGGCTGACGGTGAAGTCGAGACCAAGCTCCCACAGTGTGTCGCCCGGGCCTTCGTTCTCAAACGGGTATTTCTGCGAATTGTCGTAGGGGTAAAACAGCAGATAGCTCTCGACGCGCAGCATGTCGAGCGTGGTGAAGCGGCACGGGATGATGCCGGCGCTCTTGCCCTCGTCGAGGATCCTGTCCCAGATCGTTCCGGCGTCCTGGCCACGGCAGAAGATCTCGTAGCCGCGCTCGCCGGTGTAGCCGGTGCGCGAGATCATCACCGGGAAGCCGAACAATTGCGTCTGCATGTGGTGGAAATAGTTGAGGTCGCGAATGCCGGGCACATGCTTTGCCAGATAATCCACGGCTAGCGGCCCCTGCAGCGAAAGGTCGTGCAGATTGTCGTCGAAGCGCAGAGACACGTCGCGACCGACGGAAGCGCGCTGCAGCTCTTCATGGCCGGTGCCCGAGCCATGCACGACCATCCAGGAATTCGGGCCGGTGCGGTAGAGGATGCAGTCGTCGGTGAACTTGCCGGCCTCGTTGAGCATGCAGGCATAGGCCGACTTGCCGGGATAGATCTTTTCGACGTCGCGCGTCGTCGCCAGATCGATCAGGTGCGAGGCGTGCGGCCCGGTGATGTGGACCTTCTTCAAGCCGGACACGTCCATCAGGCCGGCCTTGGTGCGGATGGCGATATACTCTTCGTCGGCGTCCTTGTCGTAGGTCCAGGCGGTGCCCATACCGCTCCAGTCCTCGAGCTTCGAGCCGAGCGCGCGATGGCGGTCCGCAAGCGTCGAAAATCTCCAGGATGCCGTCATCCGCTGTCCTCCGTTCGAAAGAAACTTTTTTGCTTTCCCCTGCTCCCTGCACACAGGCGGGAGCGTTGCCTTGAATATTGATCGCAAACGCCGGGAGCCTGCAATACCCGTAAGCAAATAATTTCATTGTCAGGCAAATCCGGCGAGCCCAAACAAACGGTTAACGTCGCGTAAAATCGTCTTGACAATTCCAGAATTCGGCCGGATTTTATGAAAAAAATTTCACTCTCTTGAAAGAGGGCAATGACCGGCCAATCCGGACCGGCGTTGAAAAAGGGGAAAGCCGATGTCCGACCTGCAACAGCGCGTGGAAGCGTTGTACCGTTCCGACGTGCGTGGATCCATGCTCCTGATCGTCTGCCTGTGGGCGACGATCCTCTTTGTCCTGTTCATGACATGGCCATACGTCCCCGACGCCGGCATCAAGCTCGTCGTCGCGGTCGCCGCCGCCGCCGTGCTGATCTTCAACACGGCCGCCATCCTGGCGATGGTCAACCACTACAAGGAAGACAAGGACTTCATCTACGGCCTCGACATCAAGAATGCCGACGCCTACCGCAACCGCAAGTCCTGAGGGGGAGACGCATGGCCCGCTATACACCGCCCGAACAGAGCAAGGCCGGACAGGTTTTCGATATCGCCGTCGTCGTGGTCGCGATTTTCGTCGCGCTGTGGCTGCCGCTGAAACTAGGTCTGGCAGGGGCGGCAAAATCCATCGACGCGCTCGACGCCAAGACGTGGGAAGCGCTCGGCCAGAACCCGACCATGGCCTCGATCTGGGAAAAGCTCGGCTACACGCCGGAAACCGCGCACGACATCATCCAGAACCGGTTCCACTACATCATCGACTGGCCGACGCTGATCATCATGGCGGCGGTGCTGATCGGCTATTTCATCTTTCTGTTCCGCGCATCGGACCGCGAATACCGCGACGTCATCGACGAAAAGTTCGGCGACAAATAGATAGGGAAGCATCGTCATGTGGGTGGCACTCTCTTACGCATGCTGGGGCATCTCGATCGTGCTCGCGCTGTGGATGCTCTACGACTGGTTCAAGATCGACACGACCTATTCCGAAGAGATGCTGACCTCGTCCAGGGAAGGCGAACTTGAAGCCGTGTCCGAAAAACACCGGATCTGAGTGGGGGATTGAACGATGACGATCACGGCTGAACCAGCGGTGCAAGTGCAAGGCGACAGGGTTTCACTGCTCAGGGTGCTCGGCCCCGCCCATGTCTGGGCGCTCGGCGTCGGCATCGTTCTGGTCGGCGAATTCACCGGCTGGAATTTCGCGGCGGACAAGGGCGGCGCGCTGGCGGCGCTGATCGTCTGCTGGATCGTCGGGCTGCTCTACACCTCGGTCGCGATGATCGATTCCGAAGTTACCTCGACGGTTGCCGCCGCCGGCGGCCAATATGCGCAGGCCAAGCACATTGTCGGGCCGCTGATGGCCTTCAACGTCGCGCTGTTCCTGGTCTTTGCCTACACCATGCTCGAAGTGTCGGACGCGATCCTGCTCGGCGACACCATCGTCGCCAAGGCCGGCGTCGAGGGGCTCAACCACAATTCCTTCATCGCCGCGACCATCGTCGTGCTGGCATGGCTGAACTATCGCGGCGTGCTGATGACGCTCAACGTCAATTTCGTCATCACCGCGATAGCCTATGTCTCGATCGTCATCCTGTTCTTCTCGGTCAGCCCGTGGACGCAAGGCGCCGTGCTCAAGCTGAACGAGTTGGTGACCCCGGGCAACGCCCTGCCCTATGGCTGGATCGGCGTCATCGCCGCCTTCCAGTTCGGCATCTGGTACTATCTCGGCATCGAGGGCACCACGCAGGCGGCCGAGGAAGTGCGCTCGCCGGCGCGCTCGCTGCCCTACGGCACGATGGCCGGCATGATCACGCTTCTGATCGCCGCCGCCATGACCTGGTATGTCTGCGCCTCGCTGATGCCCTGGGAATATCTCGGCATCACCTATTATCCGCTGTGGGACGCGGGCAAACTGACCGGCAGTGCGCTGCTGGAAAACCTGTTGTTCATCGCGACGCTGCTTGCCGCGCTCGCCTCCGCCAATGGCTGCATCAACGACGCCGCGCGCGCCTGGTTTTCGCTCGGCCGCGACCGCTATCTGCCGACCTGGTTCTCGGCGGTGCATCCGAAATACCGCACGCCCTATCGCTCGATCCTGTTTCTGCTGCCGATCGCGCTCGCCTTCGCCTTCATCGCCGACCTCAACCAGGCGATCACCTTCTCGATCCTGTCGGGCGTGCTGCAATACACCTTCATGAGCATCAACATCATCATGTTCAGGAAAAAGTGGCCGCTCGGCTCGATCCGCCGCGGCTACACCCATCCGTTCCATCCGCTGCCGGCTATCGTCTTGTTCTGCCTTTGCGTGGTCACCTTCTTTGCGATCTTCCTCGGCTTCGGCTCGCAGCTGATCGCCATGGTCGCCTTCTACTTCCTGATCTCGCTGTGGTTCCACTTCTACCGCTACAAATTCGTGCGCCGTGGCGCCCAGTTCACCATGCCGTGGCCGAAGCCGCAGGGCTACTGACGGCGCGCCCGGTCTGGGCGGGCATTTGCGTGACGAGGTGCGTTAGGTGATCTCAGCATTGCTCGCCGGGGCGGTTGCCCTGGCTCTCGTCCTCCACGTAGCCTGGCTTGCGCGGGCCAGCCGCGCCAAGGCTTCGACCAGGCTTGCCGCCGACGAAGCCGGCGTCCGCGCCGTCATCCCCGACGCGGCCAACGTCTCGGACGGCACTGCCGGCGTCGTTACCTTCGCCGGCTCGTGGAACGGCCGGCGGGTGCAGGTGCGGACCATCGTCGACACGCTGGCGATCAGGAAGCTGCCGGCGCGCTGGCTGAGCGTTTCGATCACCGAAAAGGTCGCGATACCAGGCACTTTCGATATGATGATGCGGCCGGGATCGCCGACGACTTTTTCCAATTTCGATCATCTCGTCCATCCGCTGCCGAAGGCGGCGGGGTTTCCGGCCGAGGCGGTGCTGCGGAGCGACCGCAAGGGCGTGCGCTTCCCCGAAGCCATCATCGCCGGCCACCTCGATGTCTTTGCCGAGGAGCGCGCCAAGGAATTGCTGATCACGCCGAACGGCGTGCGCATCGTCTGGCTGCTGGCCGAGGCCGAGCGGGCGCGCTACGGCGTATTCCGGCAAGCCGAATTCGGCGCGGTCAGGCTCGATCCGGTGCTGATCGAGAGGCTGCTGTCGTCGGCTTCGGCGCTGCGCGATGCCATCAATCAAAGCGAACGGCAAGCGGCATGACCAGCCAGATCACCACCTCCCCCGCACCACCGAGCCCCTATCTGGTTCTGGGCGCTGCGATCGTCTTGCCGGCGAGCGGGCATGTCGTGCTCGGGGTGCCGGTGCGCGGCCTGCAATTCCTGTTCTTCATGGTGATCCTTGCCTGGGTCACCGCCAAGATCGCGCCGCCCGACGCCAGCTTCGTCGGACGCCATGCCGGCGGCTTCCTGATCTATGCCCTGTCGATCCTGGATGCCTACAAGATCGCCCGCATCCGCTATGCCAAATGGGTTCACAATGGCGGCCAGCGCAGCGATAGTGCGGCCGGCGGCGCCTCAGCCGATATATAACGACAGGAAAATTTTTTTCATACCAATTGAATTCCCGAGACTCATTCGATACATCTCGGAGGGAACAAACTCGCGGAGGCTGACATGTGCGGAATCGTCGGACTGTTTTTGAAGGACAAGTCGCTCGAGCCCCAGCTTGGCGCGATGCTGTCGGAGATGCTGATCTCGCTCAGCGATCGCGGTCCCGACAGCGCCGGCATCGCCATCTATGGCGCGCCCTCCAGTGAAGCCAAGATCACCATCCAGTCGGCCAAGCCGGAGCGCGATTTCCGCGGCCTCGACGCCGAACTCGCCAAGGCAATCGGCGCGCCGGTGAGCATTGCTGCGAAGTCGACGCATGCCGTGGTCCGGACGATGCCTGCCAAGATCGACGATGCGCGCGAGGCGATCCAGACGCTGCGCCCCGACATCCGCATCATGGGCGCCGGCGACGTCGTCGAAATCTACAAGGAAGTCGGCTTGCCCGAAGCGGTCGTCGACCGTTTCGGCGTCCGCGAGATGACCGGCACGCACGGCATCGGCCATACCCGCATGGCGACCGAATCGGCGGTGACGACGATGGGCGCGCATCCGTTCTCGACCGGCGCCGACCAGTGCCTGGTGCATAATGGCTCGCTGTCCAACCACAACAATGTCCGCCGCGAGCTGATCCGCGAAGGCATGACATTCGAGACCGAGAACGACACCGAGGTCGCTGCCGCCTATCTCTCCTCGCAGATGGCGCATGGCAAGAATCTGGGCGAGGCGCTGGAAGGCACGCTGAGCGATCTCGACGGCTTTTTCACCTTCGTCGTCGGCACCAAGAACGGCTTCGGCGTGGTGCGCGATCCGATCGCCTGCAAGCCCGCCGTAATGGCCGAAACCGACCAGTATGTCGCCTTCGGCTCGGAATATCGTGCGCTCACCAAACTGCCCGGCATAGACAATGCGAAGGTCTGGGAACCCGAGCCCGCAACCGTCTATTTCTGGGAGCATTGAACCAATGCCGGCAAGCAATGCCTTCAATACGGGCAACCTCTCCAAGGCCGCGCGCGAGCCGGGCCAGGCATCGCGGGTCTTCGACCTGGCCGAAATGTCGCTGCGCGAGCTCAACCAGGCGCTGCACGATCTGGCGCCCGGTTCGAACGAGACCGCCTGGGAGGTGCTCCACCCGCGAGGCAGCCATTCGGTCGCCGTCGGCGTCGACCAGCCGGTCGCCATCGATGTGCGCGGCAGCGTCGGCTATTATTGCGGCGGCATGAACGACGGCGGCACCATCACCGTGCATGGCTCGGCCGGGCCCGGCGTCGGCGAGAACATGATGTCCGGCCAGATCGTCGTCAAAGGCGATGCCAGCCAGTACGCCGGCGCCACCGGCCGGGGCGGGTTGCTCGTCATCGAAGGCAACGCGTCGTCGCGCTGCGGCATCTCGATGAAAGGCATCGACATCGTCGTCCATGGCAATATCGGCCACATGTCGGCCTTCATGGCGCAGTCCGGCAACCTCGTGGTGCTGGGCGACGCCGGCGATGCGCTCGGCGATTCCATTTACGAGGCGCGGCTTTTCGTGCGCGGCAAGGTCGAAAGCCTCGGCGCCGACTGCATCGCCAAGGAGATGCGGCCCGAGCATCTCGAATTGCTGCAAGGCTTGCTCGACCGCGCCGGCGTGACCGGCGTCAAGGCGGCGGAGTTCAAGCGCTACGGCTCGGCTCGTACCCTCTACAATTTCAATATCGACAACGCCGACGCGTATTGAGGCTCAATGACCTATCGCAACCCGCCGACGACGCCGCGCAAATCCGCGACCTTCGACGACTACACGCTTTCCGAGATCCGCCGCGCCGCGGCGACCGGCATCTATGACATCCGCGGCGCCGGCGCCAAGCGCAAGCTGCCGCATTTCGATGACCTTCTGTTCCTCGGCGCCTCGATCTCGCGCTACCCGCTCGAAGGCTATCGCGAGCGCTGCGACACCAGCGTCGTGCTCGGCTCGCGCTATGCGAAGAAGCCGATCGAATTGAAAATCCCGATCACCATTGCCGGCATGAGCTTCGGCTCGCTGTCCGGCCCGGCGAAGGAAGCGCTCGGCCGTGGCGCGACGCTGTCGGGCACCTCGACGACCACCGGCGACGGCGGCATGACCGAGGAAGAGCGCGGCCATTCGAAGACGCTGGTCTACCAGTATCTGCCGTCGCGCTACGGCATGAACCCGCGCGATCTGCGCCGTGCCGACGCGATCGAGGTTGTCGTCGGCCAGGGCGCCAAGCCAGGCGGCGGCGGCATGCTGCTCGGCCAGAAAATCTCCGACCGCGTCGCCGAAATGCGCACGCTGCCGAAAGGCATCGACCAGCGCTCGGCCTCGCGCCACCCCGACTGGACCGGGCCGGACGACCTCGAGATCAAGATCCTCGAACTGCGCGAAATCACCGACTGGGAAAAGCCGATCTACGTCAAGGTCGGCGGCGCGCGGCCCTATTACGATACCGCGCTTGCGGTGAAATCGGGCGCCGATGTCGTCGTCGTCGACGGCATGCAGGGCGGCACTGCGGCGACCCAGGAAGTGTTCATTGAAAATGTCGGCCAGCCGACGCTTGCCTGTATCAGGCCGGCGGTGCAGGCGCTGCAGGATCTCGGCATGCACCGCAAGGTGCAGCTGATCGTCTCAGGCGGCATACGCAACGGGGCCGACGTCGCCAAGGCGCTGGCGCTGGGCGTCGACGCGGTGTCGATCGGCACGGCAGCGCTTGTCGCGCTCGGCGACAACGACCCGCGCTGGGAGGCGGAATACAACGAGCTCGGCACCACCGCCGGCGCCTATGACGACTGGCACGAGGGTCGCGACCCGGCCGGCATCACCACGCAGGATCCCGAGCTAATGAAACGGGTCGATCCGATTGCGGCCGGACGGCGGCTGGCGAATTATCTTAAGGTGATGACACTTGAGGCTCAGACAATCGCACGCGCCTGCGGCAAGAACAGCCTGCACAATCTCGAGCCCGAGGATCTTGTCGCCTTGACGATCGAAGCCGCCGCCATGGCCGGCGTGCCGCTGGCCGGCACCAACTGGATACCGGGCAAGAACGGCTTCTAAAACAAACCAAATGCCAGTAAGCGAGGAACTATAATGGGGAACGATCTCGCCGCCTTCGCCAAGGAGAAGGGCGTCAAATATTTCATGATATCCTACACCGACCTGTTCGGTGGGCAACGCGCCAAGCTGGTGCCGGCGCAGGCGATCGCCGACATGCAGCGGGACGGTGCCGGCTTTGCCGGCTTTGCCACCTGGCTCGACCTGACGCCGGCGCATCCCGACATGCTGGCGGTGCCGGATCCGGCCTCGGTGATCCAGTTGCCTTGGAAGCCGGAGGTCGCCTGGGTCGCCGCCAACTGCATCATGGACGACAAATCGGTCGAGCAGGCGCCGCGCAACACGCTGAAGCGGTTGATCGCGGAGGCGGCCGGCGACGGCATGCACATCAAGACCGGCGTCGAGGCCGAATTCTTCCTGATCTCGCCGGATGGCAAGACGATTTCCGACGAATATGACACGGCGTCGAAGCCCTGCTACGACCAGCAGGCGGTGATGCGCCGCTACGATGTGATCGCCGAGATCTGCGACCACATGCTGGCGCTCGGCTGGGGCGCCTACCAGAACGACCACGAGGATGCCAACGGCCAGTTCGAGATGAACTGGGCCTTCGACGATGCGCTGGCGACCGCCGACAAGCATTCCTTCTTCAAATTCATGGTGAAATCGGTCGCCGAAAAGCACGGCCTGCGCGCAACCTTCATGCCTAAACCCTTCCAGGGCCTGACCGGCAATGGCTGCCATGCGCACATCTCGGTGTGGGACAAAGACGGCAAGACCAATGTCTTTGCCGACAATGCGATGGAGCTCGGCCTGTCGGCCAAGGGCAGGAATTTCCTCGGCGGCATCATGAAACATGCGTCCGCGCTTGCCGCCATCACCAACCCGACGGTCAATTCCTACAAGCGCATCAACGCACCGCGCACCATCTCCGGCGCCACCTGGGCGCCGAACACGGTGACCTGGACGGGCAACAACCGCACCCACATGGTGCGCGTACCCGGCCCCGGCCGCTTCGAGCTGCGCCTGCCCGACGGCGCGGCGAACCCGTATCTGCTGCAGGCGGTGATCATCGCCGCCGGCCTTGACGGCGTCCGCTCGAAGGCCGACCCCGGCAGGCGCTACGATATCGACATGTACCAGTTCGGCCATACGGTCGAGGGCGCGCCGAAGCTGCCGCTCAACCTGCTCGACGCGTTGCGCGAGTTCGACAACGACAAATCGCTCAAGGCGGCGCTGGGTGAGGAATTCTCGTCGGCCTATCTAAAGCTCAAGCAGCAGGAATGGAATTCCTATGCTTCCCACTTCACCCAGTGGGAGCGCGACCACACGCTCGACATCTGATCCGGAATTGTTGCACGCCCGGCGCGAAACAGGTTCATGAAATACTCGATCTTCTCCCTCGCCCGGGCGGCATTTTCCGGCCACAAGAACTGGCAGCGCACCTGGCGCGACGCCAGCCCGAAGAGCCACTACGACGTGGTGATCATCGGCGGCGGCGGCCATGGCCTGGCGACGGCATGGTTCCTCGCCAGCGAATACGGCATCAGGAATGTCGCGGTGCTGGAAAAAGGCTGGATCGGCTCCGGCAATGCCGGCCGCAACACCACCATCATCCGCTCCAATTACGGGCTGCCCGGCAATACCGGTTTCTACGAGCTTTCGATGAAGCTGTGGGAACGGATGGAGCAGGACCTCAACTACAACACCATGGTCAGCCAGCGCGGCGTCATCAATCTCTACCATTCCGACGCGCAGCGCGACGCATATGCGCGGCGCGGCAACACCATGCGCATCAACGGCATCGATGCCGAACTGCTCGACCTCGCCGCGGTCAGGAAGATGATGCCGTTCCTGAACTTCGACAATGCGCGCTTTCCGGTGCAGGGCGGGCTTTTGCAGCGGCGCGGCGGCACGGCGCGCCACGATGCCGTGGTCTGGGGCTATGCGCATGCGGCGAGCGCGCTCGGCGTCGACATCATCCAGAACTGCGAAGTGACCGGTTTTGTCCGCGACGCCAACGGCAAGGTGACCGGTGTCGAGACGAGCCGCGGCAGGATCGGCGCGGCCAAGGTCGGCATGGCGGTCGCCGGCTCCTCGTCGCGCGTCGCGGCGATGGCCGGCATACGGCTGCCGATCGAAAGCCATGTGCTGCAGGCCTTCGTCTCCGAGGCGATCAAGCCGCTGATCCCCAATGTCATGACGTTCGGCGCCGGGCATTTCTACGTCAGCCAGTCCGACAAGGGCGGCCTGGTCTTCGGCGGCGATATAGACGGCTACAATTCCTACGCCCAGCGCGGCAATTTGCCTGTCATGGAAGACGTCTGCGAAGGCGGCATGGCGCTGATGCCGATGATCGGCCGGATACGGCTTCTGCGTCAGTGGGGCGGCATCATGGACATGTCGATGGACGGCTCGCCGATCATCGACAAAACACCGGTCGACGGGCTCTATCTCAACGCCGGCTGGTGCTATGGCGGCTTCAAGGCGACGCCCGGCTCCGGCCTGGTCTTTGCCCATCTGCTGGCGCGCGACGAGCCGCACAAGGAGGCTACTCGCTTTCGTCTCGACCGCTTCCGGCGAGGTGCGATGATCGACGAAAAGGGCCAGGGCGCCCAACCGAACCTGCATTGAAGGCTGGCTGAAGAAGCATGCGCATTGTCTGTCCCTTCTGCGGCGAACGCGAACTCGGCGAATTCACCTATCTGGGCGACGCCAAGCCGGCGCGTCCGGCGGCCGGCGCCACCGAAGACGAGGTCTTCGACTACGTCTATCTGCGCGACAACATCGCCGGGCCGATGAGCGAATACTGGTACCATGGCGGCGGCTGCCGGGCCTGGCTGAAAGTCGCCCGCAACACGCTGACGCATGAGATTTCGGCGGTCGAACCGGCTGCAGGCGTTGGTGCCGCCGAGGTTGGGGCCTGATGGTTGGCCCCGCGCAGACACACCGGCTGGAGAGCGGCGGTCTCATCGATCGCGCCGCACCGCTGGCCTTCCGCTTCGACGGCAAGAGCTTTGCCGGCTTCCAAGGCGACACGCTGGCCTCGGCGCTGATCGCCAATGGCGTCAAGCTGGTCGGCCGCTCGTTCAAATACCATCGGCCGCGCGGCATCCTGACCGCTGGTTCGGAGGAGCCCAACGCGCTGGTCGAATTGCGCAGCGGAGCGCGGCGCGAGCCGAACACCAAGGCGACCACGGCCGAACTCTATGACGGGCTCGAAGCCGCCAGCCAGAACCGCTGGCCATCGCTGCGCCACGACCTGATGGCGGTCAATCAGCTGTTCGCGCCGATCTTCGTCGCCGGCTTCTACTACAAGACCTTCATGTGGCCGGCGAAATTCTGGGAAACGATCTACGAGCCAACGATTCGCCGCGCCGCCGGCCTCGGCCGCGCTGCAGGCGTCGCCGATCCCGACCATTACGACAAGGCGTGGGCGCATTGCGACGTGCTGATTGCCGGGTCCGGCCCGGCCGGGCTGGCTGCGGCATTGGCGGCTGGGCGCGGCGGCGCCCGCGTCATCCTGTGCGAGGAAGATTTTGCGCTTGGCGGCCGCCTGCTCGCCGACGGCGGCATGATCGACGGCGCGCCGGCGGCCGAATGGATTACGCGCACGCTGGCCGAACTCGCCGCACTGCCCGATGTCCGCATCATGACCCGCACGACATTGTTCGGCGTCTATGATGGCGGCACCTATGGCGCGATCGAGCGGGTCAACGACCACCTGCCCTCGCCGCCCGAGCACCAGGTGCGCCAGCGGCTGTGGCGGATCGTGGCGAAGCGCTCAATTGTTGCCGCTGGCGCCATCGAGCGGCCGATCGTCTTTGCCGGTAACGACACGCCGGGCGTGATGATGGCTTCGGCTATGCGGACTTATGTCGCGCGCTACGCGGTTACCCCTGCCAAGAGGATCGCGCTGTTCACCAACAATGAGGATGGCTGGCGCACGGTCGAGACCGCGCTTGGCGCCGGTTTGCAGATCGCGGCGGTCGTCGATGCGCGCCCGGACGTCTCCGCCGCGCATCGCGCGCTTGCCGCCAAAGGCGGCTTTGCCGTGCTCAACGGCTCGGTCAGCGGGGTCGAAGGCGGCAAGGACGGGCTCCGGAAAATCGTGGTGGCGCTGACCGGCGGCGCACGGGCGGAAGTCGAAGTCGACGGGCTTGCCGTGTCCGGCGGCTGGAATCCGGCGGTCGGGCTGACCTCCTATCATCGCGGCCGGCCGAAATGGCAGGACGATATCGCAGCCTTCGTACCGGATGGTGCGCCGCCCGGCATGGTGGCCGTCGGCGCCGCCAACGGCGCCTTCGGGCTGGGCGACTGCCTGCGCCAGGGCTTTGCCGCGGGTGCTGCGGCAGCGCAGGGTGCTGGACGCAGCGGCAATGCCGGCACATCGCCGGTCGCCGACAGCGAGGCGTTTTCGCTGACGCCGCTTTGGTATGTGGCCGGCAAAGGGAAAGCCTTCGTCGATTACCAGCATGACGTGACCGCGTCCGATATCGAACTGGCGCAGCGCGAAGGTTTCGAATCGGTCGAGCATCTCAAGCGCTATACGACGCTCGGCATGGCCACCGACCAGGGCAAGACCTCGAACGTCGCCGGTCTCGCCATCATGGCGGCAATCAGCGGCAAATCGATCCCCGAAACCGGCACGACGATCTACCGCCCGCCCTATGTGCCGGTCGCCATCGGCGCCTTCGCCGGCCATCATCGCGACGAAGACTTCCATGCGACGAGGCTGACGCCGTCGCATCACTGGGCAGCCGAACAGGGCGCGGTGTTCGTCGACACCGGCCTGTGGAAGCGGGCGCAATGGTATCCGCGCGCCGGCGAAAAGGACTGGCTGGAATCGGTCACCCGCGAGGTCAAGGCGGTGCGCTCCGGCGTCGGCTTCTGCGATGTCTCGACGCTCGGCAAGATCGACGTGCACGGCCCGGATGCCGGCGCCTTTCTCGACCGCGTCTACATCAACACCTTCTCCAGTCTCGCCGTCGGCAAAGCCCGCTACGGGCTGATGCTGCGCGAGGACGGCATCGTCTATGACGACGGCACGACGTCGCGGCTGGCCGAGGATCATTATTTCCTGACCACCACCACCGCCAAGGCCGGGCTGGTGATGCAGCATCTCGAATTCTGCCGGCAGGTGCTGTTCCCGGAATTCGACGTGCAGTTGACCTCGGTCTCCGACCAGTGGGCGCAATTCTCGATC
Source organism: Mesorhizobium sp. M0816 (assembly GCF_040320005.1). Taxonomy (NCBI): domain Bacteria; kingdom Pseudomonadati; phylum Pseudomonadota; class Alphaproteobacteria; order Hyphomicrobiales; family Phyllobacteriaceae; genus Mesorhizobium; species Mesorhizobium sp. M0816. Next base: position 350,240 of record NZ_JAMYOT010000001.1, read on the forward strand.
GCCGGGCCGAAGACCCGGGACCTGCTTCGGGAAATGGTCGATCCGGCGGAGGATTTGTCGAACGAAGGCTTTCCCTTCATGGGGGCGCGGGAAGTTGCGCTTCGCGGTGGCATCAAGGCGCGGCTGTTCCGCATCTCGTTTTCGGGCGAAATGGCGTTCGAGATTTCGGTTCCCGCCCGCTATGGCGAGGCGCTGGTGCGCAATTTGATGCTGGCCGGCAAGCCGTTCGGCGTTACGCCCTACGGTACCGAGGCGCTCGGCGTCATGCGCATCGAAAAGGGCCATGTCGCCGGACCGGAGCTGAACGGCACGACGACGGCCGCCGACCTCGGCCTTGGCAAGATGATGTCGACCAAAAAAGATTTCATCGGCCGCGTCATGGCCGGCCGCGAGGCGCTGATTGCCCCGGACCGGCAGGTCGTCGTCGGCATCAAGCCCGTCGACAAGACGCGCCGCCTGCGCTCCGGCGCGCATATCATTCCGAAGGGCGAGACGCCCGGCCCCGATAACGACCAGGGCTACGTCACCTCGGTCTGCTTCTCGCCCATGCTCGACCAGTGGATCGGGCTGGCGCTTGTTGAGCGTGGCCGCGAGCGCATCGGCGAGATCGTCCATGCGCACGATCCGCTACGCGGCGAAGACTACGACGTCGAGCTGTGCAGCCCGGTCTTATACGATCCGGATGGAGGGCGCCAGCGTGGCTGAGTTTTCCTGGATTGCCCGCAGTCCGCTGGAGAAAGCGCTTGTTGTCGGCGCCTATGGCGCGCGCGGCACGGCGGCCGGCGTATCGCTCACCGAGATCCGCAATTTCGACCTGATCCAGGTGATGGCGCGGCGCGGCAAAGCGGCAGAACTGGCGAAGGCCGCCGAAACCCGCTTCGGCGTTGCCGCCCCGGAAACGCCCAAGGCGACCCGAACTCCCGACGCTAGGCTGATCTGGTCGGGACCGGATCAGTTCCTGGTCCTGTCCAATGGCGGCAAGCACGCGAGCGAACCGCTGAGCCAGGCGTTTGCGCAATCCGCCTCGTTGTCCGACCAGTCGCATGCGCGCGCGCTGATCAGCGTTTCCGGAGAAAAGGCGCGCGCGATGCTGGCCAAACTGTCGTCGCTAGACCTGCACCCCGCGGCGTTCCCGGCCGGCACCGCTGCGGCGACCTCGGTCGATCACACCAGCATCAATCTCTGGCGCGCCAATGACCGGCCGAACGGACAGGCGGTGTTCAATCTTCTGGTGTTCGCCACCTTCGCGGAAAGCCTGTGGCATACGATGCTGGACGCTGCCGCCGAGTATGGCGTCGAGATCGGGCATTCCGAGGAATTGGGGTAGGATTGTGCGCCACCTTCCCTTCTCCCCCTGTGGGAGAAGGTGGCCGAGCGAAGCTCGGTCGGATGAGGGGTGCTCCAGCTTGGCTATGACGGCACTCCGTCCAACACCCCTCAACCGTCTCGGCGCTGCGCGCCGATCCACCTTCTCCCACAAGGAGAGAAGGAAGAGGCGCGCGCGCCGCCTTCACTTGCCAACTCCGGCTCTTCTATCCTATTCTTCCCGCTAAAATAATTTCACACACAGGCAAACTTGTTTCTCGAAACCAAGGTTGAGATGAGCCAGTCGCCCTACCCCGCCGTCGTCGCCGGACCGCCCCGGCCGAGCCTGATCCTGCGGCCAGGCCAGATTACGCTGCCGGCCGGGATGGAGCGCTACTCGGTTCAGGGCAATGGTGCGGTGCTGATCGAGGTCGAGGCCGGCGACATTGTCACCGTGCGCGATGTCGAGGGCGGGCAGGCCTGCGAGCTGCTGGCATGGGACAGCAGCGACGCGACCGATCCCGGCATTCTCGGCGAGAAATCGAACAGCAATGCCGCCGGCATCAAGGCGCTGCTGGCCGAAGGCGACGACAGCCTCGCATCCTTGCGCCGGGGGCTCGAGCGGCGCCAGGTGCAGATCGACCAGGCGAAGGCGGTTCGCGTTTTCGGCGGCGCCACCCCTGCCGGTACCGAACAGGCTTTTACCGTCGCCCGCGATGGGTCGATGCTGATTGCCGCGCCCGGCGGGCCGATGCTGGTCGACGGCCACGATACGGCGACGCCGGTTAGCGTCATCGTCCGCCGCGCCACCATCCGCCCGGCGGCAAAATCCGGGCTTGCCGACCCGCTGGCCGATCCCGTGCTCGACCTGCGCGTCCATTCGGCGACGGCGGAGGCCTACTTCGTCAAGGCGGGCGACTATCTGCAGATCATCGATGTCGACGGGCGTCAATGCACCGACTTCCAGTGCTTTTCGGCGCGCAAGCTGGACAAGGGCCGCGATCATCCGCTCGACGTGACGACGACGCGCACGCTGATGGGTTCGAGCTATCCGATGCCCGGTCTGCACTCGAAATACTACGACCAGGACATGGAGCCGCTGGTCGAGGTTGTGCAGGACACTTGCGGCCGCCACGATGCATTCGCGCTCGCCTGCGCGGCCAAATATTACGACGACATCGGTTATCCCGGCCATCCCAACTGCTCGGAGAATTTCAACCGCGCGCTGGCCGACAAGGGTGTCACGCCTCGCGCCGGCTGGATGGCGATCAACTTCTTCTTCAACACGGCCATCGACGCGCATGGCGTCGTGGTATCGGACGAGCCGTGGTCGCGGCCGGGCGACTATGTGCTACTCAGGGCGCTCACGGACATCGTCTGCGTCTCGTCCGCCTGCCCCGACGATACGACGCCGGCCAATGGCTGGAACCTGACCGACATCCATGTGCGAACCTATTCCGGCCAGCACAAATTCTCGCGAGCGATCGCCAGACGCATGACGCCCGATTCGGAACCGAAAATGACCCGCGAGACCGCCTTTCATTCGAGCTTTGCCAAGCACACCCGCAACTTCGTCGAGTACAAGGGCTATTGGCTGGCCAATTCCTTCGCCAGGCAAGGCCCGATCGATGAATACTGGGCCTGCCGGCAGGACGCCGTGATCATGGACCTGTCGCCGCTGCGCAAGTTCGAGGTCACCGGGCCGGACTCCGAGGCGCTGCTGCAATACACGCTGACCCGCGACATCAAGAAGCTCGGCGTCGGCCAGATCGTCTATTCCGCCATGTGCTACGAGCATGGCGGCATGATCGACGACGGCACACTGCTCAGGCTCGGCAAGGATAATTTCCGCTGGGTCGGCGGCGACGATCTATCCGGCGAATGGCTGCGGGAAACGGCGCAAAAACTCGGCCTCACCGTGCTGGTGCGCTCCTCGACCGACCAGATGCACAATGTTGCCGTGCAGGGACCGAAAAGCCGCGACATCCTGCGGCAGATCATCTGGACCTCGCCGCTACAGCCGTCGATCGACGAGCTCGAATGGTTCCGTTTCGCCGTCGCCCGCATCGGCGGCGGCAACGGCATTCCCGTCGTGGTGTCGCGCACCGGCTACACCGGCGAGCTCGGCTATGAGATCTGGTGCCATCCGCGCGACGCCGAAAAGGTGTTCGACGCGATCTGGCAGGCCGGCCAGCCGCACGGCCTGAAGCCGATGGGGCTGCAGGCGCTCGATATGGTACGCATCGAGGCCGGGCTGATCTTTGCCGGCTACGAGTTTTCCGACCAGACGGATCCGTTCGAGGCCGGCATCGGCTTCACCGTACCGCTGAAGACCAAGAGCGACGATTTCATCGGCCGCGAGGCGCTGATCCGGCGCAAGGAAAACCCGCAGAAGAAGCTGGTCGGCCTCGACATCGACGCCAATGTCGCCGTCGGCCACGGCGATTGCGTGCATGTCGGCCGGGCCCAGATCGGCGTCGTCACCTCGGGCATGCGCTCGCCGGTGCTGAACAAGACTATCGCGCTGGCCAGGCTCGACGTCGCGCATTCGGCGATCGGCACCGAGGTCGAAATCGGCAAGCTCGACGGCCACAGCAAGCGGCTACCGGCGCGCGTCGTCGCCTTCGCCCATTACGACCCGCAAAAGACCAGGCCGCGCTCGTGATCGACGCTGCCTGGTTCTTCCCTTCTCACACAAGCGCAATGTGCACAGCGTCACAAAGCGCTTGACGTGAAAGCGCGTTGGGTCAATCTTCACTGCTAAGAAAAAAATACTACTGAGCGGAAAACGCCTGGGGCCGTTCAACGTGAGCGTCGATGACGCCTCGCGAGATTGCGGCTGTTGCCGATGGGGAACATCAAAAATGGGGAATCCACGTAAATGAGCACGATAGTCACCACCTTGGTGCCGCCTGCCGAAGGGCAGCTGCACCGGAACATCGATTGGCGCGGCGCCTTCTGGGTGGCAAGCGGCGTTCCGGCCCTTGTCCTGTTTTCGATCGGCGGCATCGCCGGCACCACCGGAACACTGGCCTTCCTGATCTGGGCCGTATCCATGGTCATGGGCTTCCTGCAGTCCTTCACCTATGCGGAGATCGCCGGGCTGTTCCCGAACAAATCCGGCGGCGCCTCGGTCTACGGCGCCACCGCGTGGCTGCGCTATTCGAAATTCATCGCGCCGCTTTCGGTGTGGTGCAACTGGTTCGCCTGGTCGCCGGTGCTGTCGCTCGGCTGCTCGATCGCCGCCGCCTATATCCTCAACGCACTGGCGCCGGTGCCGCTGTTCACCGACACTTCGCCGGAAGTCGCCGCCTATATTGCGGCCCATGCCGGAACCAGCGCCGCTGACGCCATCACCGCGGTCACCGCGGCGGCGACGCCGGCGATCCGTAACTGGACGCTCTACGGTCACACGCTTGGCCCGGTTTCCTTCACCTTCAACGCAACCTTCTTCATCGGCGCGGTGCTGATGCTGATCATCTTCTCGATCCAGCATCGCGGCATCCTGGGCACGGCCAACGTGCAGAAATATATCGGCCTGCTGGTGATCATCCCGATGCTCATCGTCGGCGTGGTGCCGATCGTCACCGGCCAGATCAACTGGGCAAACTTCTCGCCGCTGGTGCCGCTCGCGGCAGCCTATGCGCCGGAGCCCGGCGCATGGAACATCGCCGCCTGGACGCTGGTGCTCGGCGGCATGTTCATCGCGGCATGGTCGACCTACGGCTTCGAGACCGCGGTCTGCTACACCTCCGAGTTCAAAAACCCGGGCACCGATACCTTCAAGGCGATCTTCTACTCCGGCCTGCTATGCATGCTGCTGTTCATCCTTGTGCCGTTCACCTTCCAGGGCGTGCTCGGCTTGAACGGCATGCTGGCGACGCCGATCGTCGACGGCTCCGGCGTTGCCGATGCGCTGGCCGGCATGGTCGGCGGCGGACAGCTGATCCACAGCCTGCTGGTGATGCTGATGATCCTGGCCCTGGTGCTCTGCATCATGACGGCGATGGCCGGCTCCTCGCGCACGCTCTATCAAGGTTCGGTCGACGGCTGGCTGCCGCGCTATCTCAGCCATGTCAACGAGCACGGCGCCCCGACGCGGGCGATGTGGACCGACCTGATCTTCAACCTGATCGTGCTGGCCATCGCCTCGGCCGACGCAACGAGCTTCTTCTTCATCCTCGCCGTGTCGAATTGCGGCTACATCATCTTCAACTTCCTTAACCTCAATGCCGGCTGGATCCACCGCATCGACAATGGCCACATCGCGCGGCCATGGAAGGCGCCGAGCTGGCTGCTCGGCCTCGGCGCGATCTTTGCCTACGTCAACGCGGTCTTCATGGGCGCCGGCGCCAAGGTCTGGAATCCGATGGCATTGTGGGCCGGGCTGATCACGGCAGCCCTGATCATCCCGGTGTTCTGCTTCCGGCATTACATCCAGGACAAGGGCAAATTCCCCGACCACATGCTGGCCGATCTCGGCATGAGCTCGTCCGACCTTGCGGTGAAAAAGGCGGGGATGCTGCCCTATCTGACGCTCGTCGCCGGCGTCGTGGTGATGCTGCTCGCCAACTGGCTGTTCGTCATCTGACGGCTTGCCTTGAGGGATCGGGCGCGCAAGGCGCGCTCGATCCCTGCATTTTGTTCTTGCTTTGTGCCGGCAGCTATGCTACTAATCTCGATATGGTGCTGATTCGCCCCGAGACCCGCCGCCGAGGCGGGTTTTTCTTTTTAGGGGCTATTCGGCAGCGGTGCCTGCGCGGGAGCGACCGCCAAGCGCTGCACCGATATCCTCGAGCACCTGTCCGACGCGCGCCTGGATCGTCTCGGACGCAAGCACGCCGTCGATGAAATCCCTGTCCGAAGCGTAGATCGCGGTCGGCAGCGTAAAGGCCTCGAAGAAGCCGAACAGCGGCCTCAGCTGGTGCTCGATGATCAGCGCATGCCGGTCGCCGCCGGTCGCCAGCAGCACCACCGGCTTGCCCCTGAGCGCCGTTGGGTCGACAAGATCGAAGAAGTGCTTGAACAGGCCGGTGTAGCTGCCCTTGTAGGTGGGCGAGCCAACGACGAGCACGTCCGCCGCGACGACGCACTTGAGGATATCGCCCGCTTGCGCATCCAGTTCACGCGCCCATCTGGCGCCACCGAGGCTGGGGCCGAGGTCGACGACGTCATGCGTGCTGGCGGCCAGGCCATATCTGCCGGCTACCTCGTTCACGATACGATCGACGAAGCCGCGCGTCTTGGACGGCCGGGTGAAATTGCCTGAGAAACCGACAACGGCCGGATTGGTCATGATGCAAAGCCCTCGCGACGATTTCGGGCTGCCAGCCCGCTGCTCATGACCCTATGGACATTCGGACCGAACGAAAAGAACGGATGCTTGCCACGGTCTAAAATCATTACCGGTTCTAACCAGCTTTGCGGATCGCTGCCGTCTCAGGTTGGAAGAACCGGTTTGGCGGCCGCTTCAGGCCAAGATTTTCGCGCAGGGTCGATCCTTCGTATTCGCTCCTGAAAATGCCGCGCCGCTGCAATTCGGGCACGATTTTCTCGACGAAATCATCCAATCCGGCGGGAAGATAGGGGAACATGACGTTGAACCCGTCCGAGCCTTCGGTGACTAGCCATTCCTCCATCTCGTCGGCGATGGTTTTCGAAGTGCCGACGAAGGCAAGACCGGAATAGCCGCCCAGCCGCTGCGCAAGCTGCCTGACGGTCAGGTTTTCCTTGCGCGCCAGTTCGATGACGCGCTCGCGGCCGCTCTTGCTGGCGTTGCTTTCCGGGATTTCGGGCAAGACTGAATCCGGATCGAACCGCGACGCGTCGTGGCCGAGCGCGATCGACAGCGAGGCGACGCCGCTCTCGTAGTAGACGAGGCTGTCGAGCTTGGCCCGCTTCGTCTGCGCCTCCTCGACAGTCTCGCCGACAATGACGAAGGCGCCGGGCAGGATCTTGATGTCGTCGCGCGACCGGCCAAGTTTTTGCGCACGTTCCTTGACGTCGGCAAAGAAGCGCTGCCCCGAGGCGAGATCGGCATGGGCGGCGAAGATCACCTCGGCCGTTTCCGCGGCGAGCTGCCGTCCGGCCTCCGACGCGCCGGCCTGCACGATGACCGGCCAGCCCTGCACCGGCCGCGCGATATTGAGCGGTCCCCGCACCGAAAGATATTCGCCCTTGTGGTCGAGCACATGCAGCTTCGCCGGATCGAAATAGAGCCCGCTTTCGGCGTCGCGGATGAAGGCATCGTCGGCAAAACTGTCCCACAGGCCGGTGACGACATCATAAAACTCCCGCGCCCGGCGATAGCGCTCGTTGTGCTCGACATGCTCGTCGAGGCCGAAATTCAGCGCGGCGTCGGGATTGGATGTGGTGACGATATTCCAGCCGGCGCGCCCGCCGCTGATATGGTCGAGAGAGGCGAAACGACGGGCGATGTGGTACGGCGCGTCGAACGTCGTCGAGGCGGTTGCGATCAGCCCGATACGATCGGTGACGGCGGCAAGCGCCGACAACAGCGTGAACGGCTCGAAGGACGTGACCGTGTGGCTGCGCCGCAGCGCCTCGATCGGCATGTTGAGCACGGCCAGGTGGTCGGCCATGAAGAAGGCGTCGAACTTCGCCGCTTCCAGCCTTTGCGCGAAGTGCTTGAGATGCGCGAAATTGAAGTTGGCGTCGGGATAGGCGCCCGGGTAGCGCCAGGCGCCGGTATGAAGGCTGACGGGCCGCATGAAAGCGCCAAGCCGCAATTGTCGATTTTCTGCCATGGAAAAACGCACCGATGACGACGAGCGTAACGCTCCAATTGCTCGAGCATGGGATGGCTTTGCGGCCATGGGAAGGAATTCTGTTTTGCAAAACCGGCGTCGGGGAGCATTTTTGTGCGGGCGGCGGACCGATCAATCGATCTTGATGAACACGCCCTTGGTGTTGAGATACTCAGCGAGGTGCTCGGCGCCGCCCTCGCGGCCGTAGCCGCTCATCTTGTAGCCGCCGAAGGGCACGGCCGGATCGATGGCGTGATAGGTATTGACCCAGACCGAGCCGGCGCGGATCTTGCGCGACAGCTGGTGGGCGGTGGCGAGATTTTGGGTGAAGACCCCTGCAGCCAGGCCGTAAGGCGTGTTGTTGGCCCGCTCGACCGCCTCGTCCAGCGTATCGAACGGCAAGGCTGAAATCACCGGCCCGAATATCTCCTCACGGGCGATCTTCATGTTGTCCGAGACGCCGGCAAAGACGGTCGGCGCGACGAAATTGCCGGCGGCAAGCGCGCCTTCCACAAGCCGGGTGCCTCCGGTGACGAGTTTCGCCCCTTCCGCGGTGCCGGCCTCGAGGTAACCGGTGACCCGTTGCAGCTGCTTTTCGGAGACGAGCGGACCGATCTCGGTCGCCGGGTCGATGCCGTCGCCGACCCTGAGACCCTTGGCGTATGCCGCGAGCCGCTCGACGAACTCGTCATGGACGGCGCGTTCGACGAAAAGGCGCGAACCGGCGATGCAGATCTGGCCGGAATTGGCGAACACCGACATCGCCGCCACCGGCACCGCCTTGTCGAGATCGGCATCGGCGCAGACGATGACCGGCGACTTGCCGCCGAGCTCCAGGGAGACGCGCTTGAGGTTGCCGGCCGAGGCCCGCACGATCGACTGGCCGGTTGCCGTCGAGCCGGTGAAGACGATCTTGTCGATGCCCATATGCTCGGCGAGTGCGGCACCTGCCTCGGTGCCGGTGCCGGTGACGATGTTGACGACGCCGGCCGGCACGCCGGCCTCGTTCATGATGTCGGCGATCAAAAGTGGCGTCAGCGGCGCCTCTTCCGACGGCTTCAGCACGATGGTGCAGCCGGTCGCCAGCGCCGGCCCGATCTTCCAGATCGACGCCGCCGTTGGCGCGTTCCAGGGAATGATGGCGCCGACGACGCCGACCGGCTCCTTGCGGGTGAAAGAGACGATTTCGCCGGGCAGCGAGTTGTCGATCGTCTCGCCGTGCAGCGCCGTCGCCATGCCGGCATAGTAGCGCAGCATGCCGATGACGCGGTTGCGATTGGCGCGGGTGCGTATGATCGGCATGCCCATGTCGGTGGTGTCGGAGCGGCTGATCTCTTCCCAGTGCTTTTCGAAGAGGTCGGCGATCCTCAGCAGCAGCACCTGCCGCTCATAAGGCTTGAACCGGCTCCACGGGCCCTCGAACGCCTTGCGCGCAGCAGTCACCGCCGAGTCGATGTCCTGCCGGTCGGCGCGCGGCACCGTGGCGATGACCGCGCCGGTGGCGGGATTGCGGCTCTCCGTGGTCCGGCCGGAGCGGGCATCGACCCAGCCGCCGCCGATGAGCATCCGGCGATGGCGCCCGTCGATCGGCAGCCGCAGCGGTGCCTTTGTCTGAGCCATGGTCATGACGGTCCTCCTCCGGCGCCTACGCCTGGTGGGCGGATTAAACCGCCGGAGGTCACATTTGCCAACAGCTCTATTCGGCCGCCAGGGCCAGTTGCGGCCTTTCGCTTTCTTCTGCCACCTTGGCCGCCTCTTCCGTTGCCACCACCTTCTTGGGCTCCCTGCCGAAGAACAGCGCATAGGCTGCCGGCAGGACAAGGATGGTCAGCACCGTGGCGACGAGAATGCCGCCCATCATGGCGTAGGCGAGCGGCCCCCAGAAGACGCCGCGCGAGATCGGGATCAGCGCCAGCACCGCCGTCAGCGCCGTCAGCACGATCGGCCGGAACCGGCGCACCGCCGAGCCGATGATGGCCTCGGAGCGCTCCACGCCGGCGGCGATGTCCTGGTCGATCTGGTCGACCAGGATGATCGAGTTGCGCATGATGATGCCGAGCAGGGCGATGACGCCGAGGATGGCGACGAAGCCGAACGGCGCGCCGCTGATCAAAAGTGCCGCGGCCGCGCCGATGATGCCGAGCGGACCGGTGGCCAGCACCAGCATGGCCTTGCCGAAATGCTGCAGCTGGATCATCAGCAGCACGACGATGACGGCCAGCATGATCGGCGCTTTCGCCGCAATCGAGGCCTGGCTTTCGGCCGCATCCTCGGCGCCGCCCTGGATCTCGATCTTGTAGCCGGGGGCGAGGCTGGCGCGCAGGCCCTGCATCTCGCTGTACATTTTCATGGCGACATCGTTCGGCTGCACGCCGTCCGGCAGCGTGGCGCGTACGCTGATGGTCGGCAAGCGGTCGCGCCGCCATTCGACGCCTTGCTCCAGCACCGGGACCACCTTGGCGACCTGCGACAGCGGCACGGAGCCACCGAAATCGGTCGGGATGTAGACGGAGTCGACCGCCGACAGCAGGTGACGGCTTGCCTCCGGCTCACGGGCGACGATCGAAACCGTCTCCTCGCCGTCGCGGAAGTCATCGAGCGGCGCTCCCGACATGGCCGCCTGCAGCATCTGGCGGATGCGCTGCGAGGTGACGCCGAGAGCACGGGCGCGATCCTGGTCGATCACCAGCTTCATCGTCGGCACCGGCTCCAGCCAGTCGTCGTGGATGGCGCCGAGCAGCGGATTTGCCTGGAACTTCGCCTTCACCTCGTCGGCGATGCGGCGCACCTCCTGGCGATCCGGACCCATGACGCGCATCTGCACCGGCCAGCCGGTCGGCGGACCGAGGAACAGGCGGTCGACCTTGGCGCGGATCGATGGGAAATCCTCGGCCAGGATGGTGCGCAGCTTGACGATCAGCCGCTCGCGGGCCGGTTCGTCATTGGCCATCACCAGAAGCTGGGCGAAGTTCGGGTTGCGAAGCTGCTGGTCGAGCGGCAGGAAGAAGCGCGGCGCGCCTTCGCCGACATAGGTGGCGATGAAGCGCTTGTCCTTGTCGTCCATCATCCTGGCTTCGAGCGCCTTGGCCTGGGTCTCGACTTCCTTGATGCTGGTGCCTTCCGGCAGCCAGAGGTCGACAAGGATTTCCGGGCGCGACGATTGCGGGAAGAAATTCTGCGGGATGAACTGGAACGCCCACAGGCTGGTGGCAAACGTCATCAGCGTCATTACCAGCACGATGATGCGGTGGCGCACCGCCCATGCAACGGTCGAGCGAAGACGGCGGTAGAAGCGCGTGTCGAAGACATCGTGATGGTTGCCGGCGTGCTTGCGCTGCTTCAGGATCATGTGGCCGAGCCATGGCGTGAAATAGACCGCCGCGAACCAGGACACGATCAGCGCGATGCCGACGACGTAAAACAGGGTGCGCACATATTCGCCGGCGGTCGAGGCAGCGAACCCGACGGGGATGAAGCCTGCCGTCGTGATCAGCGTGCCGGTCAGCATCGGGAAAGCGGTCGAGGAGTAGGCGAAGCTCGCCGCCTCGACCTTGACCAAGCCTTCCTCTAGTTTTCGCTCCATCATTTCGACGACGATCATCGCGTCGTCGACCAAGAGCCCAAGAGCGATGATCAGCGCGCCGAGCGAAATGCGCTGCAGGTCGATGCCGAGCTCGTACATGATGGCGAAGGTGGCGGCCAGGACCAGCGGAATGACGATCGCGATCACCAGGCCCGAGCGCCAGCCGATCGACAGGAACGATACAAAAAGCACGATCAGCAGCGCTTCGCCGAGCGCTTCCATGAACTCGCTCACCGCCTCCTTCACGACATGCGGCTGGTCGGAAATCTGATCGACCGAAACGCCATAGGGCAGCGCCTCTTCGAAGCGCTTATAGGTCGCTTCGACGTCCTTGCCGACGTCGGTGACGTTGAAGCCCTTGGCCATGACGACGCCGAGCTGGACGCTGTCGTGTCCGTTGAAACGGTACTTGCGCTGGTACGGATCCTCGAGGCCGGAGGTCACGGTGGCGATGTCGCCGAGGCGCGTCACCTGGTTGCCGGCGCGCAGGCGAAGCTCGCGGATGTCGGCCGCCCTGGTGACATCGCCCTCGACCGAAATGCGCACCGAACGCTGGCCGGTGTCGACCGAACCTGCCGGGTCGACATTGTTCTGGCCTCGGATCGCATTCTGCAGGTCGGTCAACGTCAGGCCACGTTCGGCAAGCGCCTTGGATGAAACGTCGATGTAGAGTTTTTCCGGCTGGTCGCCGATGATCACGGCCTTCTCGACACCGGGCGTCGTCAGCAGCATGTCACGCGCCTGGATGGCGAATTTCTTCAGCTCGGGATAGCTGTAGCCGTCGCCGCTGATCGAATGCAGGGTGATGAACGTGTCGCCGAATTCGTCATTGAAGTAAGGCCCGAGCAGCCCCTGCGGCAGCTCATTGGCGATATCGCCGACCTTCTTGCGCACCTGATAGAAAGCATCGGCGACCTGCGCCGGATTGGTGTCGCCCTTGACCTGCAAGGTGATGATGGCGCTGCCGGCGCGGGTGTAGGAGCGGACGAAATCGAGGTGCGGCGTTTCCTGCAGCTTGCGCTCGATCTTGTTGACGACCTGGTCCTCCATCTCCTTGATCGAGGAGCCTGGCCAGATCGCCTGGACGACCATGACGCGGAAGGTGAAATCGGGGTCTTCCTTTTGGCCCATGCGCATCAGGCCGAGCGCACCGGCCACGATGATCAGCCCGAACAGGAAGCGGGCAATGCTCGGATGGCCGATTGCCCAGCGCGAAAGATTGAAAGACCGCTTTTCATTGGTGTCGATGGTCATCGGCGTCAGTCCGTTTCAATTTGATCAACAGAGCACGCGCTTTCGCATGCCCAAGGAACTTCCGATGTGGGCTTCCGGGCGGCGTGGCTTTCCGAGTTGAGAGATCTACATCGCGGTGGGACGCGAGGATCGACGTGGGGGTTACATCGACCTGAGATCTCGAAAATCGGGGGCGCCTGCCGCCCGGAAACCGTGAATTGCCTGGCCGTCAGCGCAAGCGCCTTGCAGCGTCATCGGCCGACGCCGACTGTTGCGCCGCATCACCGGTCAGCTTGACTTTCAGATTCTCGGTCATGAACTGCGTGCCGGCGGCGACGACGACGTCACCCGGCTTCAGCCCATCGGCGACACTGACGCCGTCGGGGGTGAAGGCGGCGACCTTGACCGGATGCGCATGGACGGTCCCGCCGTTGCGGTCGACTGTCCAGACGATCGATTGGCTGTCCTTTTGCGCCAACGCGGCCAGCGGGATCGACACCAGTTGCTGCCGGTTGTCCGCCGCGGCTTCGATGGAGGCGGTCATGCCTAGCAGCACGCGAGAATCGTTGGGCAGGCTGACGCGAACGGCAAAGGTGCGCGACTGCGGATCGGCGCTGCCGGCGACTTCGCGGACCTTGCCGTCGAGCGTCAGCGCCTCATCGGACCAGAAGCCAGCCTTGACGGTCTTGCCCGGCTTGAATTCGGCGATATCGGTTTCCGGAACAGCGATCAGGACTTCCTTCTCGCCGTCGATGGCAACGGTCACCACCGGCGTGCCGGAGCCGACCACCTGGCCGACATCGGCGGCAACGGCAGTGACGATGCCGTTCTTGTCCGCCTTGAGATCGGTATAGCGGACCTGGTTCTGTGCCTGGGCAAGCTGCGAGCGGGCGGAGTCTCGCGTGGCGACAGCCTGATTATAGGCGAGCGTCGCCTGCTCGAGCTGCGACTTCGGCGCGAAATTCTTGGCGTAGAGCTGTTCGGCCCGCTTGCGCGTAAGCTCGACTGTCTCGACCTGACGGTCGGCAGCATCGAGGCTGGCCTGAGCGCTTCTCACCGAAAGCTCGTAGTCGGTGGGATCGATGCGGGCGAGAACGTCGCCCGGCTTGACGCGGTCACCGATGTCGACAAGGCGCTCGGTGATCTTGCCGTTGATGCGAAAACCGAGATTCATCTCGGTGCGGGCACGCACCGATCCGGAATAGGAAAGCTGACGGGTATCGCTCGCCTTAGCGATCTCGACCACCTTGACCGGGCGGATGATCTCGGTGACCTCGGCTTTCTCCTGCGAGCAGCCGGCGAGGCCGAGAGCGACAACCATAATCAATGCTAGGCCGGCGGCCGGTCGCCTGTAGGTGATGGACTTGGACAAAGACACTTTTCGTACTCCCGAACTGTGGGGATGAATTGCCGGTATCGCCGCCCGACGGGCGGCAACGGTCATTTCTTCAAGGCTCTGATGGCAAACTCGGTAAGCTCGTCCGGCGTCGCCCGGTTCTTCTTGGCGAGGCACTGGGCCATCATCTGCGGATGACAGAGGCTGATAATGGCAGCGCCGAAGCACCGGGAAGCGATCACCGGATCCTGATCGACGAACTCGCCGGTAGCGATTCCCTCGCGGATCACTTCCGCGACCAGTTCATGGATGCTGTCGATGTGCTTTTCGATGACGTGCCAGTCGCGCTCGATGGCGACGATGACCATCTCGTGCACCTTCTCCTGGTCGATCATGGTCTCGAGCGTCCACTGGTAGTGCGTATGCACGTAGCGGCGGAGCTTTTCGCTGGCGGTGCCGGAACCATGGCAGGCCTCGTAGCTCAACCGGTAGCAGGTCTCGAGCATGCGGCCGCAAACCGCCTGGTGGATTTCCACCTTGGAGGCGAAGAAGCGATAGATGTTGGCAGTCGACATGCCGAGTTCGCGCGCAATGTCGGCGACGTTGGTCTTGCCGTAGCCGTAGTGGCGAAACAATCGCTCCGCGCAATCCAGGATGCGCGTGACATTTTCCTGGCGGGCGGAATCGGCGGTGGTGTCTAGGGTTTCAAGCATCTCGTTGGCCAAATTTACGACTGACGAATTTAGAATTTCGTCACTCGTAAATTGAAAACCATCACCTGTCAAGGCACGATTTTGGCTGCTGATGACAGATGGTGACATCCCTGGACGGAGTTGGCCCATGAAACGCATGTGGTTTCCGCCGGGCGAGCCTGCAACGCCGCCCCGTGTTTTTTTGCGAAGGATCTTGAAAAGATGCTTTCCGAAATCGGTTCCGTTTTCGGATCAGGCCCTAAGGCTGCTTTGCCATCTCCCGCAGCCGGAACTTCTGGATCTTGCCCGTCGAAGTCTTCGGGATTTCCGCGAAGATCACCGCTTTCGGCACCTTGAAGCGGGCGAGCAGCGCGCGGCAGTGCTCGATTACCTCCGCCTCGGTCGCCGCCTTGCCCGGCTTCAGCTCGACATAGGCGACCGGCACCTCGCCCCATTTGTCGTCGGATCGGGCGACAACGCCGCAAGAAGCGACGGCGGGATGCTTGTACAGCGCCTCCTCGACCTCGATCGAGGAGATGTTTTCGCCGCCGGAGATGATGATGTCCTTGGAACGGTCCTTGAGCTGGATGTAGCCGTCCGGGTGCATGACGCCGAGGTCGCCCGAATGGAACCAGCCGCCGGCAAAGGCCTCGTCGCTCGCCTTGCGGTTCCTGAGATAGCCCTTCATGACGATGTTGCCGCGGAACATCACCTCGCCGATCGTCTCGCCGTCGGCCGGCGTCTCTTGCATCGTCTGCGGGTCCATCACCGTCAGGCCTTCGAGCGCGGCATAGCGTACGCCTTGCCTGGCCTTCTTCGCCGCCCTCGCCCCTTTCTCCAGCCGGTCCCACTCGCCATGCCATTCGTTGACGACGGCCGGGCCATAGGTTTCGGTCAGGCCGTAGAGATGGGTGACGGCAAAGCCCGCATCGGCCATGCCCGACAGCACCGCCTCGGGTGGCGGCGCCGCGGCGGTGTTGAAGGTGACGGTCTGCGGGAACTGCCGCTTGTCCTCGTCCCTGGCGTTGATCAGCACCGACATGACGATGGGTGCACCGCACAGATGGGTGACGCCGTGATCGGCGATGGCGTCGTAGATCGGCTTCGGCCGCACCCAGCGCAGGCAGACATGGGTGCCAGCCTGCACGGCAAGCGTCCAGGGAAAGCACCAGCCGTTGCAGTGGAACATCGGCAACGTCCACAGATAGACCGGGTGCTTGCCCATCCCGGCATGGATGGTGTTGGCATAGGCCATCAGTGCCGCGCCGCGATGGTGACAGACGACGCCCTTCGGATTGCCTGTCGTGCCGGAGGTGTAGTTGAGCGAAATGGCATCCCATTCGTCGTCCGGCATCGACCAGGCGAAATCCTCGTCGCCGTCGGCGACAAACGCCTCATAGTCCAGCGTGCCGATCCGCTCCCCCTTGGCATAGGGCGCATCGGCGGCATAGTCGGGATCGTCGTAATCGATCAGCAGCGGCCTGACCTTGGCCAGCGTCAGCGCTTGCCGAACCACGCCGGCGAATTCGCGGTCAACGATCAGCACCTTGGTTTCGGCATGGTCGAGCTGGAAGGCAATGACCGCGGCGTCGAGGCGGGTGTTGAGCGAATGCAGCACCGCCTTGGTCATCGGCACGCCGAAATGCGCTTCCAGCATCGGCGGTGTGTTGGACAGCATGACGGTGACAGTGTCGCCCTTGCCGATACCGCGCTTCGCCAGCGCCGAGGCAAGCCTCAGCGAGCGCTTCCAGAAATCGCGATAGGTCGTGCGCTGGCGGCCATGGATGATGGCGGTCTGGTCGGGAAAGGTTTTTGCCGCCCGCTCGAAATAGGTCAGCGGCGTCAGCGGCTGATGGTTGGCCGGGTTTCGATCGAGGTCCTGTTCGTAGGGATTGCCCATCCCGTCCTCCGCGCAATGTGTTCGTCGAGAACTTTAGCTACCGGCTTCCGGCCCGTCACCACCAACGATGCCATCATAGACCGCGTGTGGCACAAGAATGGTCTAGATTCGGCGGCGAAAGCGCATCTATTCCTTCCTCCAATTTGACTTTTGTCGAGAGCCGTGAATAATGTCAGCGAGGAGATGGCATGGCGATCCGACCGGCAGAACAGCTTATCCACAAGGCCGCCTGGCTTTACTATGCACACGGCCTGCGCCAGGACCAGGTGGCCAGCCAGCTCAAGATTTCCCGTGCCTCGGTGGCGATGTATCTGCGCAAGGCGCGCGAGACCGGCATCGTCAACATCTCGACCTCGACCCAGCTTTTCACCGACGACGTGCTGGCGCGCAAGCTGGAAGACGCGCTGAAGCTCGACGCGGTCTGGATCGCGCCGGAAAACGGCTATGTCGCCGACCCCTCGACCGACATCGCGGTGCTGGCGGCAAGCGTCTTTCTCGAGCTGATCAGGAAGGGCGACCGTATCGGCGTCGCCTGGGGGCGGACCATCTACACCATCGCCGACATCATGTCCTATGCCGATCTGCAGGACGTCACCGTGGTGCAGCTCTGCGGCAATCTGGGCGCCCCCTATTCGTACCGGCCGGACCAATGCACGATGGAAATCGCGCGCCGGCTCAATGCCAAGGGGCTGAATTTCTACGCGCCGCTGGTGCTGACGACGGAAGAACTGGCACGCGGCCTGCGCGCCGAGCCGGTGATCCGCGAGCAATTGTCGGGCATCGGCGAATGCGGCCTGGCGCTGTATTCGGTAGGCTCGGTGGACACCGACAGCCATCTGGTCAAATGCGGCGCGCTGACGCCAAGCGAAATGGCTGTATTGCGCAAGGCGGGTGCGGCCGGCGTCATTGCCGGGCAGATCATCGACGCCCGAGGCCAGGCGCTCGACTGCGGCTACAACCGCCGGCTGATTTCGGCAGAGCTGTCATCGCTGCGCCAGATCGGAAAGCGCCTTGTGGTGGTGCAGGAAGAGAGCAAGTTCGAACCGCTCGTCGCGGCGATCGCCGGCGGGCTCTGCACCCATCTCGTCGTAGGCGCGCGCATGGCGCGACGGCTGCTCGACCATGCCGGAGCGGCAGCGGAGAAGGTCGCCTGATAGTTAATTCCAGCCGCCGGTGCATTGTCATCAAGGCGTCGCGGCATTCCTGTTCACAACAAAGAGAAATCGGACGAAGCTGACATGAAGAACCTTTGGAATGACGGCGAGGCGGAGAAGCTGGTCGCCGACTATGCTAAAAAGGGTGTGGCCCGCGACCTGGCGCTGCGCGTCTACACGACCAGGCTGCTGGGCGGCGAGCCGCGGCTCGTCCTGCATGGCGGCGGCAACACATCGTGCAAGACCAAGGCCACCGACCTTGTCGGCGACGAATGGGACGTGCTCTGCGTCAAGGGCAGCGGCTGGGACATGGGCGTCATCGAGCCGCAGGGCCTGCCGGCGGTCAAACTCGGCGCGCTGTTGAAGGCGCGGTCGCTCAAGAAGCTCTCCGACGAGGACATGGTCGCGCTGCAGCGGGCGAACCTCATCGATCCGTCCTCGCCCAATCCGTCGGTCGAGACGCTGCTGCACGCCTTCCTGCCGCACAAATTCGTCGACCACACGCATTCGACAGCGATCCTGGCCATCGTCGACCAGGAGGACAGCGAAGCGCTGAGCCGGAAGGTGTTCGGCGAAAAGATGGGCTTCGTGCCTTACATCATGCCGGGCTTCGATCTGGCCAAGGCGGCCGCCGATGTATTCGACGCCGATCCGACGGTCGAAGGCCTGATCCTAGACAAGCACGGCATCTTCACCTTCGGCGACGATGCCAGGCAGGCCTATGACCGGATGATCCATTATGTGAACGTCGCCGAGGATTTCATCGCCGGGAACGGCAAGCCGCGCACCGAAAAAGTGGCACTGCCGGCCAGGCTGGCGAAGCCCGCGGACATTGCGCCGATGCTGCGCGGCGCGGTGGCGGTGGCACGCGGCGAAGGCCGCTTCGATCGGATGATCAGCGATTTCCGCACCTCGGATGCGATCGTCGATTTCATCAATTCGGCAAAAATTGCCGACTATGCCGGACGCGGCGTGTCGACACCCGACCTGTCGATCCGCATCAAAACCGGACCGATGGCACTGCCGGCGCCCGACGCGGACAAGGTCGGCGACTACAAATCCGTCATCCGCCAGCATGTCGAGAAATTCGCCAAGGACTATCGCGCCTATTTCGAAACCAATGATGCGCTCGACGACGTGAAGCGCACCATGCTCGACCCGATGCCGCGGCTGACGCTGGTGCCCGGCCTCGGCATGTTCGGCCACGGCCGCACGCTGAAGGATGCGAAGATTGCCTCGGACGTCGGCGAAATGTGGATCGAGGCGGTACGCGGCGCCGAAGCCGTCGGCGATTTCCGCCCGCTCTCCAAAAGCGATCTGTTCCCGCTCGAATACTGGTCGCTGGAACAGGCCAAGCTCGCCGCCAACAAGCCGAAGCCGCTGACCGGCCAGGTGGTGCTGGTCACCGGCGGCGCCGGCGCGATCGGTGCTGCCACGGCAAAGCTGTTCGCCGACAACGGTGCCCATGCCGTCGTCGTCGATCTCGATGGGTCAAGGGCTGCCGAGGCGGCAAAAAAGGCTGGCAACGGTTCGATCGGCATTGGCGCCGACATCACCGATCCGGTGCAGATGCGCGCCGCCTTCGACAAAGCGGTCGACGTCTACGGCGGCCTCGACATTCTCGTCTCCAATGCCGGTGCTGCCTGGGAGGGCCGGATCGGCGAGCTCGACGACGCCACCTTGCGCAAAAGCTTCGAACTCAATTTCTTCGCCCATCAGTCGGCGGCGCAGAATGCCGTGCGCATCATGCTGGAACAGGGCACCGGCGGCGTGCTGTTGTTCAACACCTCCAAGCAGGCGGTCAATCCGGGGCCGAAGTTCGGCGCCTATGGCATTCCCAAGGCGGCAACGCTGTTCCTGTCCAGGCAATATGCGCTCGACTACGGCGCGCATGGCATCCGCTCCAATGCCGTCAACGCCGACCGCATCCGTTCGGGGCTGTTGACCGATGCCATGATCACCAGCCGCTCGGGCGCGCGCGGCGTCTCGGCGAAGGAGTACATGTCCGGCAACCTGCTCGGGCAGGAAGTGACGGCCGAAGACGTCGCCCAAGCCTTCCTGCATCAGGCGCTGGCCGAGCGGACCACCGCCGATGTGACGACAGTCGATGGCGGCAACATCGCGGCGGCGTTGAGGTAGATCTAAACACCGGACCAACAAAAAGAGCGGCCCGCGAGCCGCTCTTTTCCTTTGCCTATAGCGAAAGACTACTTCGCGTTCGGGTTCGGCATCCAGGCCGGCATCGCGACGTCGGCATGGGCGAATTGCGGCAGCTTGGCCGAGAGGTCTTCCATGTTCTTGATGTCCTTGTCGACGAGGTCCTTCTGGGTGATCAGCGTCGGCGGTACAATGACGTTGTGGCCGGGATCTTCACCGGCCAACAGCTGCGCCAGCGCACGCACCGAGACCTGGCCGACGACGGCCGGGTTGGTGGCGGCGGTTGCCGCCCAGGCGCTGTCCGGCTCGCGCATCGCGGCGATGTCCGAGGTCGAGATGTCGGCCGAATAGATCTTGATGTCCTTGTTCAGTCCGGCTTCGTCGACCGCGATCTTCACGCCCTTGGCGAATTCGTCATAGGGCGCGAACATCACCTTGATGTCGGGGTGGGCCGATAGCACCGAACGGGCCTGGTTGGCGACCGAATTGGCGATCGGATTGTCGAGCGTGCCGAACATGGCGGCTTCGTTGATGCCCGAATATTTCTTCTTGAATTCGACCCAGGTCTCGTTGCGGCGGTCGAGCGGCGCGATGCCGGCGACATAGACATAGCCGGCCTTCCAGCTCTCGCCATTGTCCTTGACCGCCTGTTCGAGCGCCAGGCGCGCGAGGTCGCGGTCGGATTGCTCGATCTGCGGGATCTTGGGGTTTTCGACATTGACGTCGAAGGCGACGACCTTGATGCCGGCCTCGACCGCGCGCTGGGCGGCGTCCTTCATCGATTCCGTCAGGCCGTGCTGGATGATGATGCCCTGGACGCCGAGCGCGATGGCCTGGTCGACCATGTCCGCCTGAAGCGCCGCGTCCTGGCGGCTGTCGAGCACGCGCAGGTCGACACCGAGTGCCTTGGCCTGCGCCTCGACGCCGGACAGATACGCCTGGAAGAAGTCGCCAGTCGAGAGATAGCGGACCAGCGCTATCTTGACGGCGCCCGGCTTGTCGAACGGCGCCGGCCTGTCCTGCGCCATCGCCGGCAACTGCATAAGCAATGTTGCGCCGGCAAGCCCGAGCGCTGCCTTCCCTAAAAGCCTTCTTGTGATGTTCACGTCGTTTCCTCCACTTGTTGAACCCAAAATGTGACCCGGTCGAACCCCTATCTCCTGCCCCTGCCGGAAAGGGCGAAGGTAAAGACAAGGGCGACCACGAGAACCACGCCCTTGACGAAATCCTGCGTGTAGTAAGGCGCGTTCATCATCGTCAGGCCCTGCAACAGCACGCCGACAAACACCGCGCCGACAGCCGTGCCGAAGGCGTTCGGCTTGGCGGCGCCGAGAACCGCGTAACCGATGAGTGCCGCAGCCACCGCGTCGAGCAACAGATTATTACCCGAGGCGATGTCGCCGCGTCCAAGCCGGGCAGCGAGCAAAATGCCGCCGATCGAGGCAAAAACTCCCGAAATCACATAGGCCCAGATTTTGTATGCCTTGACAGGCGCGCCGGCGAGTTCTGCGGCGCGTTCGTTGCTGCCGACCGCATACATCATGCGCCCGAAACGCGTGTATTCGAGAAAGAACCAGATCAGCACCGCCAGCACGAGCAGGACGACGACCGACACCGGAATGAGGTTCGGGATGAAGAAATCGAAGCGATGGCGGCCAAGCGCCAGGAACGCGGCGCCGAAACTGCCGTTGGCGACCGAGCCGTCGGGCATGGTCATGCCAGTGGCGATCGAACGGCCCTCGGTCGGTATGCGCTGCAGGCCGACAAGCAGGAACATCATGCCGAGCGTCGCCAAAAGGTCCGGAACCCGCATATAGACGATCAGCCAGCCATTGATCAGGCCGACGACGGCGCCGATCACAAGACAGACGACGACCGCCACGACGGCGTTCTGCCCCAG
Source organism: Mesorhizobium sp. M0816 (assembly GCF_040320005.1). Taxonomy (NCBI): domain Bacteria; kingdom Pseudomonadati; phylum Pseudomonadota; class Alphaproteobacteria; order Hyphomicrobiales; family Phyllobacteriaceae; genus Mesorhizobium; species Mesorhizobium sp. M0816. Next base: position 372,267 of record NZ_JAMYOT010000001.1, read on the forward strand.
CACCACCATGACATAGGCAGCCGCCATCATGGCGCTGGTGGCGACAGAGCCGATCGACAGGTCGAAGCCGCCGACGACCAGCGTGGCGGTGACGCCGAGCGCCAGAACACCGGTGATGGCGACCGACTGGAAGATGAAGACGGCGCTTTGCGGCGAGACGAAACCATCGGCGGCAACAGCGAAATAGGCGATCAGCCCGAACAACAGAACGATGAAGCCGTAGCGAATAGCATTGTCGCGCAGGATCATTCAGCGCTCCCGCACGCTGGCACCGTCTTTATCCGACCCGAATTCATGCCCTCTCCATTCCAATTCTCATCGTCTTCCCGCTCTCAGGCTGCGCTGTGCAAAGGCCCGCCCGCCACTTCGGCCAGCAGACGCTCGAGATCGACATCGGTATTGCGGTGCTCGCCGACGATCGTCTGCTCCGACATCACCAGGATGCGATCGGCCGTCTCCAGGGCTTCGTCGAGTTCGGTGACGAACAGCAGCGTCGCGCGGCCGTGGGCGCTGGTCCGCAGCTTGGCGGCGATATCGCGTCTGGCCGAGATGTCCACACCTTGAAACGGCTCGTCGAGGATGAAAAGCCTTGCCGCCTGCGACATCCAGCGGGCGACCATCACCTTCTGCTGATTGCCACCGGAAAGCGACGCCATCTCGTCCCTCTCGGAGCGACAGACGATGCCCAACTCCTGGATCTGCTGGCGAGCAATGGCGCGTTCGATACGGCGCTTGAGGACGCCGAGACGCGACATGCGCCTGTGGAACGGCAGGCTGATATTCTCCTGGACGTTGAAGTCGCCGACGATGCCGTTTTCGCCCCGGTCCTTGGCGACGAGAAACACACCGGCGGCAATCGCTTCGCCGGTCGATGCCGGCGCATAGGGTTTCCCGTTCAGCATCATGGTCCCGCCCAGCGGCTGGCGCAGGCCGAACAGCGTCTCGGCGAGCGCGGTCTTGCCGACGCCGACGAGGCCGGTGATGGCAACGACCTCGCCGTCGCCGAGGGTCAGCGAAATCGGCCGGGCGCCTTCTGCAACCCGCAACCCGTCCGTGGCAAAAATTGCTTTGGCCGAATTCCTGGCGACGATCCGCTCGAGCTGGATCTTGCGGCCGAGCATGGCGTTGACCGCACCTTCGTAATCCAGCGGCTTCTTGTCGAAGATGCCTGAGATGACCCCATCGCGCATCGAAATGATGCGATCGGCAAGCCGCCTGATGTCAGACATACGGTGCGAAATGTAGAGGATGGCCACGCCTTGCTGGCGAAGCCGGTCGAGCAGCGCGAACAGCCGGTCGGCCTCGGCGCTGGACAGCGAGGAAGTCGGCTCGTCTAGGATCAGCACTTTCGGCCGGTGCGCCATGGCGCGGGCGATCGCCACCATCTGGCGGTCGGCCAGAGAGAGATCGCTGATCCGGGCCTTGAGGTCGATGGCCAGTCCCATGCGGTCGGCCACCGCCTTTGCCTCGCGACGCACCCGGCCTGGATTGAACAGGGTCGGCACGCCGCTGCCGCTCAACCTGTCGAGGGTAAGATTGGTGGCGACGTCGAGGTCGGCGACGACACCGTCATTAATGTTCTGGTGGACGGTGACGACGCCGGCGCGGATCGCCTCCGCCGGCGTTTTCGGGTCGAACTCATGACCGGCAAGCGACATCGAGCCGCCGCCATGGTCGTAGACGCCACTGATGATCTTGACGAGGGTGGATTTGCCGGCGCCGTTGGCGCCCATCAGCACGGTCACTTCGCCGGCATGCAATTCGAGCGAGACGCCGCCAAGCACCTCGATATGGCCAAAGGATTTCCTCAGGCCGTCGACGCGGAACACGGCATCATTGCCCATTCGTTCCTCCCTGACCATGACGCTATGGGCTATATCGGCAATTGTCAACACGATTGACAATTGCCAGCAGGCTTCCTAGCTTGGCCCGACCGCGTTGGCTCCGCTATCATCGGAGCACATGAGCGGGAGGTGAGGATGACTGGGAAATCGCCGTTCGAAGCACTGTCGGTCGAGACACTGGCGGGCCGTCTCGGTGCCAACGAGCCCCTGTGTTCGCAGATCGGCAAGGATACGAGCCAGTGGAAGGTTCGTGAAGTCGGCGACGGCAATCTGAACCTGGTGTTCATCGTCGAGGGTGCTGAGGGTGCGGCCGTCGTCAAGCAGGCCCTGCCCTACGTCCGGCTGGTCGGCGACAGCTGGCCGCTGCCGCTAAAACGCTCCTTCTTCGAATACCATGCGCTGACGCGGCAACAGCCGCGGGCGCCGGGTTCGGTGCCCGATATCTATTACTTCGACGAAGGCCAGGCGCTGATCATCATGGAGTATCTGTCGCCGCACATTATCCTGCGGCGGGCGCTGATCGAAGGCCGGCAATTGCCCAACATCGCGACAGACATCGGCTTGTTCATGGCCCGCACGTTGTTTCGCGGCTCCGACCTGCATATGGCGACCAAGGACCGCAAGGCCGATCTGGCACTGTTCGCCGACAATGTCGAACTCTGCGACATCACCGAGAACCTGGTTTTCTCGGATCCGTATTTCGATGCCAAGATGAACCGGCACACCAGCCCGCAGCTCGATGGCATTGTCGCAGAGCTGCGGGCCGACCGCGACCTCAAGGTCGAGGCGCAGCGCATGAAGCACATCTTCGCTGCCAATGCCGAGACGCTGCTGCATGGCGACCTGCATTCCGGCTCGATCATGGTCACCGACACCGAAACGAGGATGATCGACCCCGAATTCGCCTTCTACGGGCCGATCGCCTTCGACGTCGGCATGCTGCTCGCCAATTTCTGGATGGCGTTCTTCTCGCAGCGCGGCCATGAACAGGACGGAAGCCGCGACGCCATGCGTGACTATCTGCTCGGCGTTACGGTCGAGACATGGTCGGTGTTTCGCGCCGAGTTCTCGCATCTGTGGCGAACCGAGCGTACCGGCATGCTCTACCAGAAGAGCCTGTTCGAAGATCAGGGCGACAGGCTTGGCGCCGAGCAGGCGCTAGACCACATGCTGCATTCGATCTGGACCGATCTGCTCGGCTTTGCCGGCGTCGAGGTTCACCGGCGAATTCTCGGCCTTGCCCACAATGCCGATTTCGAGACCATTGCCGATCCGGATCTGCGCGCCAGATGTGAGGCAAAGGCGCTGAAATTCGGCCGTCACCTCGCCGTCAACCGGCGCCAGATCCACAGCATCGACGAGGTCAACCGGTTGGCCGCGCTGATCGAACGGGAGAGCAGGATTTGAACGTCGGCGACCGCCACTACCGCACCATCTGGCCGAGTGACGACGGGCGTTCGGTGGAGATCATCGACCAGCGCTGGCTGCCGCATGATTTCCGCATCGAAAAGATCGATACCGTCGCCGGCATCGCCACGGCAATCCGCGACATGTGGGTGCGCGGGGCGCCGCTGATCGGCGTCACCGCGGCCTATGGCGTCGCCATGCAGATGGCCGACGATCCGTCGGATGCTGCACTCGACGCCGTCTGGGCAACCTTGCACGAAACGCGCCCGACGGCGATCAATTTGCGCTGGGCGCTGAACGAAATGCAGCGCTTCCTGCTGACGCTTCCCCTGGCAGAACGTGCCGCGGCTGCCTATCGGCGTGCCGGCGAGATCGCCGACGAGGATGTCGGCCTCAACCGCGCCATCGGCGCCCATGGGCTCGAAATCATCAAGGCGATCGCGGCGCGCAAGCAGCCGGGCGAACCGGTCAATATCCTGACCCACTGCAACGCCGGCTGGCTGGCCACGGTCGACTACGGCACCGCCACCGCGCCGATCTATCTGGCGACGGAAGCCGGCATTCCAGTCCATGTCTATGTCGACGAAACACGACCCCGCAACCAGGGTGCCCAATTGACCGCCTGGGAGATGGCCGGCCACGGCGTGCCGCATACGCTGATCGTCGACAATGCCGGCGGCCATCTGATGCAGCGCGGCCAGATCGACATGGTCGTCGTCGGCACCGACAGGACCACCGCCGACGGCGATGTCTGTAATAAGATCGGTACCTATCTCAAGGCGCTCGCCGCCGACGACAACGACGTGCCGTTCTATGTCGCGCTGCCGTCGCCGACGATCGACTGGACCGTGGGCGACGGGCTGGCCGACATCCCGATCGAACAGCGCTCGCCCGACGAGGTCTCACTGGTCTGGGGCAAGACCGCTTCCGGCGAGATCGCCCAGGTCCGCGTATCGCCGGAAGCCACGCCGGCGGCCAATCCGGCCTTCGACGTGACGCCGGCGCGGCTGGTCACCGGCTTGATCACCGAACGCGGTGTCGCTACGGCCTCGCGCGAAGGCCTGAGGGCGATGTTTCCCGAGCGCGGATGATCCGCTTTGCCGAGAGGGCGCTCCGGATTTGCCTGATCTCACGATTTCTTGAACACGGCACGGTTAAAAACGCCCGTTGCCTGTCCCACATGGACGGCCGTATGCATAGCGGCGGGGCGGCGCCCAACGCTCGAAGCCGGGGTTGCCCACGGCTCGGCGAGTGAACCAGCGGGATACCGCGATGTCATTCAGACCGTTGCTTGGTGACGGACGGGTTCGGAGCCAGGACGAGAAGTCGGAGCCCCTGCAAACCGCGTCATGGGTCAGCTCCTCGATCGTCTTCGACAACCGGCGGTGGGCGTGCCGGGAGGCGGAGCTCCGCTGGACAGCCCCTCATCATCTGATCGTGCTGACCGAAGAAGGCGGCACGTCCCATACATCCATCCGGCACGAGGCACGATCCCTTTACGACGGAATGGACCGTCCCGGAGCCCTCACCTTCGTCCCGGCAGGCGCGGAACGACAGGGCTTCTATCGCGATGTAAACCTCTCCTATTCAGCCCTGTGGATCGATCCCGATATCGGGCTTCCCGGATGCGAACGCCTGAGGAACCTGCCTATACTGATAAACAAGAAAGACGCGGTCGTCGCCACGCTCTTGAGTTCGCTTCGTGACGAGATGGCACTCGGCCACAAGCCAGACACTGCCTATGTCGAGCATCTGGTCGCCCTCGTCAGTCTCCGCGTGGCCAACCTGAGCCGGGAGCAACCGCGGTTTGTACGTCACGGCTGTCTCAGCCGCCGGGCACTTGGTCGCGTTCGGGATTACATCGATGCGCATATGAATTCCGACATTTCGCTAAGCGAGCTGGCAGCCGCCGCGGGCATGGCCGTCGACAGTTTTGCGCGTCGCTTCAAGGCGACGACCGGCCTTGCACCCTACGCCTATGTGATCGAGGAACGGGTGCGGCGAGCGGAGGCGCTGCTGCGCGAAACGGGTTTGTCGATCGGTGTCATTGCCTTTCGGCTCGGCTTCTCAAGCCAGAGCCACTTCACCACGACCTTCCGACGTCTGAGGGGCATTACGCCTCGTGCCTATCGGGTGAATTCTTCTCCAGAATCCTGATAGTGCCGCCGGTTTCTTGAAAGAAAGCCGCCGCCCGCACTCCCACCTCCAGTGTCGTTGGGTGACAGAACCCGAGGGTTCGCTCGGGTCAAGTTGCCGTCTGCGCTTCATTGCGGCTGGGAGATCATGCATGGCCAAAACGGACAACAGGAGCGGGCCGACGCGTCGGATGGTATTGGAAGGCGGTGTTGCGACCGGGGTGCTCCTGGCTACCGGACTACCGGTTGACGCCGAGCCGGTCGAGACCGTCACGGCGGCTGCATCGTCCTCGCCGCTACCGACGATGACGATGTCGTTACGGATCAACGCGAAGGATCTTGCCGTCGAGCTCGACCCGCGGACGACGCTGCTCGACGCCCTGCGCAACCATCTCGGCCTCACCGGCTCGAAGAAGGGCTGCGACCACGGCCAGTGCGGCGCATGCACGGTGCTCGTCGATGGGCGCCGGATCAATTCCTGCCTGACGCTTGCCGCAATGCATGAAGGCGACGAGATCACCACGGTCGAGGGCCTTGCCGAGGGTGACCGGCTGCATCCGGTCCAGGCCGCCTTCGTCGCCCGCGACGGTTTCCAGTGCGGCTACTGTACGCCAGGCCAGATCTGCTCGGCGGTTGGCATGCTGGGCGAGGCGCGGGCCGGCTGGCCAAGCCATGCGAGCGCCGACGTGGCAGCGGCTTCCGTCGCTCTCACCGATGCCGAGATCCGCGAGCGGATGAGCGGCAACATCTGCCGTTGCGCCGCCTATCCGAACATTGTCGCTGCAATCCGCGACGCGGCAGAGGAGGCATGAGCAATGCAGTCCTTCACTTACGAACGTGCGACGAGTGCTGAGCAGGCGGCGGCCGCGGTTGCGGCCCGGCCGGACGCCAAGTTCATCAGCGGCGGCACCAACCTGCTCGACCTGATGAAGCTCGAGATCGAGCGCCCAGCGCATCTCGTCGACATCAGCCGGCTGCCGCTTGATCGGATCGAGGAGACGGCGGAAGGCGGGCTTCGGGTCGGCGCCCAGGTCCGCAATAGCAATCTCGCCGCCGACCCGCGGGTAAGGTCGCGCTACCCGATGCTCACGCAAGCGCTGCTGGCGGGAGCGTCCGGCCAGATACGCAACAAGGCCTCGACCAGCGGCAATCTCCTGCAGCGCACGCGCTGCCCCTATTTCTACGACCGCAACATGCCCTGCAATAAGCGCCAGCCGGGTTCGGGCTGCGCGGCACTTCAGGGCTTCAACCGCATGCACGCCGTACTCGGCGCGAGCGAAGCCTGCATCGCGGTCCATCCTTCTGACATGGCGGTCGCCATGTCCGGGCTCGACGCCAGGATCGAGACCGTCTCGCCCGGCGGCGAGACCCGTACGACCCCGATCGGCGATTTCCATCGATTGCCCGAGACGATGCCCCAGGTGGAGACCGTGCTCGGCCACGGCGAAATGGTCGTCGCGGTTGTCCTGCCGCCGCCGCCACCCGGCCGGCAGCTTTACCGCAAGGTGCGCGATCGTGCTTCCTACGCCTTCGCGCTGGTGTCCGTGGCAGCAATCGTCGAGAAAGGCGGCGACCGTATCCGAAGTGCTCGGATCGCCATGGGCGGCGTGGCAGCGAAGCCCTGGCGCGCGACGGAGGCGGAGCGCACGCTCGCAGGAGCGTCGGCGTCCGACGGTGCCTTTATCGACACGGCCGAAGCCGCGCTCGCCGGAGCTGTCGGGCATGGCGCCAATGATTTCAAGATCCCGCTGGCGAAACGGACGATGCGGCACACGCTCGCTGCTGCCGTCGAGAGTGCGTGAGGTGACACGATGACAGAGACGACGACCCCGAACAGCGGTTCCCAGATGCAGGCGACGAGCAGGAGATCGATATGAAACTCACGCGACGCGCCGTTGCCGCCGCGGGTGGCGGCCTTTTTGTTTCTGCCGCCGCAGCTTGGGGCGCCACATCCGACCCGGGAGCTCGTCACGGGCTCGAGGCCGCCGTCGACGCCTTCTTTGCCGGCTGGGCCTCTGGCGACTGGACGGCATTCCTTGATTGTTGCGATGAGACGATGACCTTCCAATTCCCTGTCGGCGAGCAACGAGGCCGACACGGACCGCCGGAAGGCAAGCGGGCACTCGCAGCCTAGACCGCCGCGCATCAAGCGCAGGGAAACAGGATCACGAAATCGACCGTCGATCTCAAGCTCTTCGCCGCCGACTGGGTCATCGTCTGCGACCGCGGGAGCGGGACAATCGGCGGCGCGCCCTACACTGGCCTGCATGCGATCCTCATGCGGGCCGGCCCGACAGGGAGGCTGGTCGAATTTCGCGAGTATTTCGGCGAGATCGCCGCGTGAGCTCCGGCCGCCGCGCGACGAACATAAAGGTGCGAGGAAGCGGCGTCGTCGCGGCCTCGATGCTTCCGAACTCCAGATGAAAAATCTTTAGGTGACTTATGAACGAGACCATACCCGGACTGCCCGGCTCCGCCACCCATTCAAGGGTGAAACCTCGTCCCGATGCTGGCATCATCGGGCGGCCGATCGACCGCATCGACGGTCCGCTCAAAGTGACGGGCGGCGCCACATACGCTTACGAGAATGAGCTGGATGGTACAGCCTATGGCTACATTCTCGGCGCCTCCGTCGCCAAGGGCCGCATCGCCGAGATCGACACGGCCGATGCCGAACGGGCGCCGGCAGTGCTGCTCGTCATGACGAACCGCAATGCGCCGGCCCAGCCGGATTTCGGCCCAACGGTCACGCCAACGGTGCCGGAGGTCTTCACGCGCCCCCGGCCCGCGCTCAACAGTGATCGGGTACGGTATTACGACGAGCCGGTCGCGCTGGTCGTTGCGGAGACGTTCGAGGCGGCGCGCGCTGCTGCGGGCCTCATCAGAGTACGCTACGACGAGGAGCCGGGCCTCTACGATCTACCGGGACATATCGCCGACGCCTACGCGCCAAAGCGGACCAATGCCGGCTTCGAGACCGACAGCGTGGTCGGCGACTTCGAGCGCGCCTTTGCGACGGCGCCGATCAAGATCGATTCCACTTACGGGACCCCCTTCGAACATCACAATCCGATGGAGCCGCATGCGACGCTTGCTGCCTGGTCAGGCAACGAGCTGACGATCCGTACATCGGCGCAGACCCTCGCGAACTTCCGGGCCGGGGTCGCCAGCACGCTTCGCATCCCGCTCGAGCGAGTGCGCATCGTCAGCCCCTTCATCGGCGGAGGCTTCGGTTCCAAGCTGATTGCCCATGCCGACACGATCCTGGCCGCACTTGCAGCGCAGGTGCTGCAGCGCCCCGTGAAGATCGCGCTGACGCGACAACAGATGTTCGCCAATGCCGGTCATCGCGCAGAGATGGTCCAACAGGTACGTCTCGGCGCGGACACTGACGGGCGGCTCACCGGGATCGCGCACGATGTCTGGTCCGCAACGTCCAGCTTCGAGGAGTACTGCGAACAAACGGCAGTTTTTGCGCGCTCGCTCTACGCCGCGCCGAACCGTCTCACCCGCCATCGCCTGGTTCCGCTGGACATCAACCGCGGCGAATGGATGCGCTCGCCCGGCGAAGCGCCCGGCATGCTGGCTTTCGAATGCGCCATGGATGAGCTCGCCGAGCGCGCCGGTCTGGACCCGATCGAACTCAGGATCCGCAACGAACCGGCACAGGATCCCGAGCGCGGCGTGCCGTTCTCCACCCGCAATCTCGTCGCCTGCATGGAGGAAGGCGCCCGCCGTTTCGGCTGGGAGCGGAGAAACCCGACACCGGGCCGAACTCGGGAGGGCCGCAAGCTTATCGGCCACGGCATGGCGGCGGCGATCCGTCCGAACTATATCGGCGCGGCGACGGCGCGGGTTGCGATCGACCGGGACTGTCGGGTGACGGCGCGGCTCGACATGACCGATATTGGGACCGGCACCTATACGATCCTGACCCAGATTGCCGCCGAGAGCCTCGGCCTGCCGATCTCGTCCGTCAAGGTGGAGCTCGGCGACAGCCGCTTCCCGCGTACCGCCGGCTCCGGCGGGTCCTGGGGCGCAGCAAGCGCGGGTTCGGCCTTGTATAATGCGTGCAACGTCCTCAAGGAACGGATCCTGGAGGCGGCGCAGTCGAACGAAGCCTCGCCGTTGCGCGGCGCGAACGCCACCGAGGCAAGCTTTGCCGACGGCGAGGTCAGGGTCGGCCAGCGATCGGCGAGCCTGGCCGATCTTATCCGAGGGATCTCTCCCGACGGGCTCGAAGCCGAAGGCTCCGTAGCCGCGGGCGCCACCACCCAGTCATACAAGACCTATTCGCAGCATTCCTATGGCGCGCATTTCGCAGAGGTCGCTGTCGATTGCGATACCGGTGAAATCCGGATGCGCCGGATGCTGGCTGTGATCGGCGCGGGCCGTATCCTCAACGCCAAAACCGCGCGCTCGCAAATCATCGGCGGCATGACCTGGGGGATCGGTGCAGCGCTGATGGAGCAGACGGTGCTCGACCCGCGCTACGGCCACTTCGTCAATCACGATCTTGCCGAGTATCATGTGCCGGTCAATGGCGATGTCCCCGATATGGAGGTCGCCTTCCTCGAGGAAGACGACGACAAGGCCAACCCGCTTGGCGCAAAGGGTCTCGGCGAGCTCGGCGTGTGCGGTGCGGGGGCTGCTGTCGCCAACGCCGTTTACAACGCGGCCGGCGTGCGAGTGCGTGAATTTCCCATCACCTTGGACAAGGTGCTGCCTGCCTTACCGGTGATCGCCATTTGACGCTCTCCTCCCTCGCCCTCAACGGTGACCAGGTCGAAACGAATCGCTATTTCTGCGCCATCGACGACGACGCCGGTGGTTGACAGCGCTTTCCGGCCCTTCCATACAAACGCCGTCAATGTTCTCAGGGCGGGGTGAAAGTCCCCACCGGCGGTAAGGGTCTCGGCCCAAGCCCGCGAGCGCTTTCCGGTTAGCCGGAGGGGTCAGCAGATCCGGTGTGATTCCGGAGCCGACGGTCACAGTCCGGATGGAAGAGAACGAAATGGAAGACGGTCCGCTTTCGCGGTTCGGACTCCGTATCGTGCGTCCTGATTCTGGTTCGAAACGGAAGGATGGACCCATGAATCAGCATTCCCACAACGACTATGAAACGATCCGCGTTGCCGTCATTCGCGCGCGTTGGCATGCCGATATCGTCGACCAATGCGTTGAAGCATTCGAGGCGGAACTGGCGGTTCTCGGAGAGAAACGCTTTGCCGTCGATGTCTTCGATGTGCCTGGCGCTTATGAGATTCCCCTGCATGCAAAGACGCTTGCCGTGACCGGCCGCTATGCCGCTATCCTCGGCGCCGCGTTCGTCGTCAATGGCGGCATCTACCGGCACGAGTTTGTTGCAAGCGCGGTCATCGACGGGATGATGAATGTGCAATTGTCGACTGGCGTGCCGGTGCTTTCGGCGGTGCTGACGCCGCACAACTACCATGACAGCGCGGACCATCACCGCTTCTTCTTCGAGCATTTCAAGGTCAAGGGCAAAGAGGCGGCCAGTGCCTGCGTGCAACTGCTGGCAGCACGCGAACACATCGCGGCGTGAAACCTCCACCGCCGGGTGGAAATCCCGGTAAGGCGCTGTAGTATCTCACGAAGCAGGAGGATGCCGGTGCAGACCAAGAAGATCATCAATGACGGCAATCGCTCCGTCGACGAGATGCTGGAGGGCATTCTGGCCGCGCATCCGCGCCACCTCAGAAGCGCGGACGGCAGTCCGCGCGCCATTATCGCCCGCGACGGACCGCGCCCAGACAAGGTCGGCCTTGTCATCGGCGGCGGCTCGGGCCATGAGCCGACCTTCCTCGGCTTCGTCGGCAAGGGGCTGGCTGACGCGGCCGCGATCGGCAATGTCTTCGCCTCGCCGCCGCCGGACCCGATCCTCGAATGCGCCAAGGCGGCCAGCGGTGGCGCCGGCGTGCTGTTCATGTACGGCAACTATGCCGGCGACGTGATGAACTTCGACATGGCCGCCGAAATGGCGGCAATGGACGACATCGAGGTGCGTACCGTGCTGACCACCGACGATGTCGCCTCGGCGCCGCGCGACCAGAGGCAGAAGCGGCGCGGCGTCGCCGGCAATTTCTTCATCTTCAAGGCCGCCGGTGCCGCATGCGACCAGATGCTGTCAATCGATGAATGCGAGCGTATCGCCAGGAAGGCCAACGATCACACCTTCACCATGGGCGTGGCGCTGTCGCCCTGCTCGTTGCCGCAGACCCGCCGGCCCAATTTCGAGATCGGACCGGACGAGATGGAGATCGGCATGGGCATCCATGGCGAGCCAGGCATCGCGCGCGGAAAATTGAAAACCGCCGACGAGATCACAGACGAGATGCTGGACAATATCCTCGACGAGATGGCGCCGGCGCGCGGCGACAAGGTCGCGGTGCTGGTCGATTCGCTCGGCTCGACGCCGCTGATGGAACTCTACATCATGAATCGGCGGGTCAAGCAGAGGCTCGACGAGATCGGCGTTTCCGTCCACGCGACCTGGGTCGGCAATTACTGCACCTCTCTCGAAATGGCCGGCGCCTCGGTGACGCTGATGCATCTCGACGGCGAGTTGCAGGCGATGCTCGACCATCCTTGCGACTGCGCCATGTTCCGCGCCGGCTGAGAAAGCATCATGACCTCGATCGATTCAGTCGGCTTGAAAAGAATGTTCGATGAGATCGCGGCGGCGATCGACGCCGACAAGGACAGGCTCTGCCAACTCGACGGCGTCATCGGCGACGCCGACCATGGCATCGCCATGGCACTAGGCTTCACTGCTGCGCGCGATGCACTAGCGCAACTCGACCTCGCGGCGACCGAGCCGACGGCGCTGCTCAACACTGCGGCGAAATCCTTCCTCAACGCGGTGGGCGCCTCGTCAGGCCCGCTCTATGCGACCGCCTTCATGCGCGGTGCGGCCGCCGTCAAAGGCAAGGCAATTCTGGAGGACGCTGACATCATCGCCATGCTCCGGGCGATGGCGCAAGGCATCCAGGATCGCGGCAAGGCCGAGCTCGGCGAAAAGACCATGGTCGACGCCTGGCTGCCGGCGGCGCAAGCAGCGGGTGCCGCGCAGGAAGCCGGCAAGAGCCTGTCCGAGAGCCTGGAGGCTGCACTTGCAGCGGCCGAACGAGGTGCCGAGGCGACCAAGGACATGATCGCCGCCAAGGGCCGCTCATCGCGGCTCGGCGAGCGCTCGCTCGGGCATATGGACCCCGGCGCCGCGTCGGCCGTGACGATCATCAGGGCGATGCGGAACAGTCTGGCTTAGCCCCGCTTCGCCGCGTCGAGCCTGTCGATGGCCTGGACATTGCCGGCCGATGGTCCCTTCTCATCGAATTCCGATGCGAGCCAGGCGTCGACGATCGACTTGGCCAGTTCCGGGCCGATGACGCGCGCGCCCATGGTGATGATCTGGGCGTTGTTGGATTTCGCGGCGCGCTCTGCCGAATAGGTGTCGTGGGTGAGTGCGGCGCGAATGCCGCGGACCTTGTTGGCGGAAATGGATACGCCGATGCCGGTGCCGCAAAACAGGATGCCGCGATCGTTCTCGCCGTCCAGGATGGTCTGGGCGAGCTTCTGCGACAGGTCGGCATAGTAGCCCGCCTGGCTGAGGTCGTTGACCGTGAGGCCGGGCTTGGTGGCGAGGTGAGCGGCAATGACGTCGAGCAGCGGCTTGCCGGCGCTATCAGCTCCAATGGCAATTTTCATGTTCCGTTTCCTTCCTGTTTGATGATTCAGATCGCCGCCGAGGCGCGCTTGAGGATGTCGATATAGCCGTCCGCCTGCCAGGCCGAGCGGCCGATGAACAAGCCGTCGATGTTGGGCTGGCCGACTAGTTCGGCGGCATTTTGCGGATTGACGCTGCCGCCATAAAGCACCGGCGGCACCACCGGCAGCAGGTCGCGTGCGATTTTCTTGATTAGCGCCTGCTGCCTGTCGGCATAGTCCGAACTGGCCGGCACGCCCTTGTCGCCGATCGCCCAGACGGGCTCATAGGCAAACAGGATCGTCGCCGCCTTCGCCGCGCCTTCGAGAAACTGCAGCGCGCCGTGCACCTGCAAGGCCAGCACCGCAGCGGCCTGCCCGCTGTCGCGTTGAGCCAGGGTCTCGCCGACGCAGATGAGTGGCACGAGACCGTGCTTCACCGCCGCCGCGGTCTTCAGACCGACAGCCTTGTCGGTCTCGCCGAAATGCTCGCGCCGTTCGCTGTGGCCGAGCTCGACCATGTCGAGGCCGCAGTCTTTCAGCATGACCGGCGAGATCTCGCCGGTCCAGGCGCCGGCGTCGGCCCAATGCATGTTCTGCGCGCCGACCTTGATGCGCGTCGGCGACAGCGCTTTCTTGACCTCGCGGATCGCCGTGAAGGGCGGGATGACGAAAGGCTGGATGCGCTCGTCGAAACCGGGGACGAACTCCGCCAGCGCCTCGGCGAAAGCCATCGCCTCGGCGAGCGTCTTGTTCATTTTCCAGCTGGTGCCGACCCAATAAACCATACGTGCCCTCCTATTCTGCGATCACTGTCAGCGAAACGCCGGCACCATCCAGCGCGGCGCGCATCTGCGGCTGCGGCTCGCGGCCGGTGAAGACCGTGTCAAAGGCCTTGAGATCTGTCAGGAAGTGCAAGGCAGTGCGGCCGAATTTCCCATGATCGACCAGCAGATATTTGCGCGCTGCTGCGGCCATCATCAGCCGTTTGGTCTGGACCACTTCCTGATCCTGGTGAAAGGCAGAGGCACCATGGATGGCCGATGACGACAGGAACGCGACATCGGCGCGCAATGATTTCAGCGTGTCCTCGGCGAGCAGGCCGAAGAAGCCGTGAAACTTCTTGTTGTATTGGCCGCCGAGCGCAATCAGGTTGATGCCGGCAACGCCCGCCAAATCCTGGATGACAGCCAGATTGTTCGAGATCACCGTCAGCGGACGCAGATCGGCAAGATGCCGAGCAACGCCGCCCGCGGTTGAGCCGTCGTCGATGATCACCGTCTGACCCGGTTCGATCATCGTCACGGCAGCGGCGGCGATGCGCTTCTTCTCGTCGCCGGCCAGCCGCTGGCGGTAGCGGAAATCGCTCTCGAAAAGGCTGCTCGGCTGGATCGAGGCGCCGCCGCGCACCTTGCGCAGGAAGCCGCTTTCCTCGAGCTCGTCGAGGTCGCGGTGGACAGTCATCTTTGACACGCCGAAGCGTGAGGCAAGATCGTCGACACTGGCGGTGCCGATGTCCATCAGAAAATCCATGATGCCTTGCCGACGGCCGTCGCTCTTCATTCCGCGGCTTCCTCGTGCAATCCGGTTCCGAGACATAACAGCAAACGTCGCACACGCCACCAAATTTTTTGTGATAATGTTATATCTCTATGGGATGTCATGACGCTTCTGGTCGCGTCCTGTAACAAGAATTGCTGCCGGCCGAGCGCCCAGCGGTTGCGGTGCCGCGGAAATCCGGCCAGAAGCATCAGGGGCTCGACGACAACCGAACGGCCCGCAAACACTGGCTCGAAACCGGATACGGGAGACTACTGAGTGGCTCGCATCACACTGAGACAATTGCTCGATCATGCCGCCGAATACGGCTATGGCGTGCCTGCCTTCAACATGAACAATATGGAACAGGGTCTCGCCATCATGGAGGCCGCCGAGGAGACCAAATCGCCGGTTATCCTGCAGGCGAGCCGCGGCGCGCGAGCCTACGCCAACGATGTGGTGCTGGCCAAGCTGATCGACGCGCTGGTCGAAATCCATCCCGATATCCCGGTCTGCATGCATCTCGACCATGGCAACAACGAAGCGACCTGCGTCACCGCGATCCAGCACGGCTTCACCTCTGTGATGATGGACGGATCGCTGAAGGAAGACGGCAAGACGCCGGCCGACTACGCCTATAATTCCGGCATCACCCGCCGCGTCGTCGACATGGCGCATTGGGGCGGCGTCTCGGTGGAAGGCGAGATCGGCGTGCTTGGATCGCTGGAGATGGGCGGCGGCGAGCAGGAAGACGGCCATGGCGTCGAGGGCGTCATCAGCCACGACCAGCTGCTGACCGACCCGGTGCAGGCCGAACAATTCGTGCGCGACACCCGCGTCGATGCGCTGGCCGTCGCCATGGGCACCAGCCACGGCGCCTACAAGTTCAGCCGCAAGCCGGACGGCGCTGTACTGGCCATGAACGTCATCGAGGAAATCCACCGCCGTCTACCGAGCATGCATCTCGTCATGCACGGCTCGTCCTCGGTGCCAGAGGAGTTGCAGGAGATCATCAACAAATATGGCGGCCAGATGAAGCCGACATGGGGCGTGCCGGTCGAAGAGATCCAGCGCGGCATCAAGCATGGGGTGCGCAAGATCAACATCGATACCGACAACCGCATGGCGCTGACCGGTGCGATCCGCAAGGTGCTGACCGAGAACCCGAGCGAATTCGATCCGCGCAAATATCTGACGCCGGCAATGGCCGCGATGCGGAAGCTGTGCAAGGAGCGCTTCGAGCAGTTCGGCACCGCCGGCAACGCACCGAAGATCAAGCCGCTGCCGCAGTCGGAAATGGCCAAGCGCTACAAGTCCGGAAGCCTCGATCCGAAATTTGGCTGACGTATTCCGGTTCTGAGCAGGAGCTGCCTCAGCTCCTGCTCATCCGATCATGCTCGCGGCAAGAGATCGGCCCTGCCGGTCTCGATAAATGGTGCCCAGTAGTCGACCGACTCGCGGATCATGGCGATGACCTGGTGGTCGACGGGCTCGCGCTCGCGGAACGACAATTCGAGGCAGATCTCGTTGTCGACGCCGCCGCCACGGCGAACCGTCTCCAGCAGCTTTTCCGGCGTGATGCGGCCGTCCTTGTTGTGAGCGGCAATGAACGGCCAGTGACCACCCTTGTTCATCGACGACTGCTTGACGTGGATGATCGGCGATTGCCTGGGAAAGGCTTCGGCCCAGGCATAAGGGTCGGTGTCCGCCGGATTGCTCGAGGTCACGTCGCCATGGTCGATGTCGACCATCATCTTGAACGGGACGGCCATGCCGGCCGCTTCGATCTCGCGCTGCAGTGCCCGGCAGCTTTCGATCGTATGGCCGAATTCGCGGCCGACCGACATCGGCTCCCAGAACAGGTAGGTCAAGCCGGCTGCTTTGGCATGCTCGGCGACCTCGCGCCAGCATTCCAGCGCGATGTCGAAAAGCCGCGCGCGACGCTCCGGATTGTCGTAATCCCGGTGGGTGAAGATCGCGAATTGCGTGCCCATGCCCGCGGCGCCGAGCTCGGCCGAAACTTCTGAAAAGGTCTTGAACCAGTCGACGTAGTAGCGCCGCACGTCGGCATCGGGATGGCCGAAATGATTGAGCCGGCCGTAAGGGCCGGTCATCGCGGAGGTCACGCGCACACCGGTGCGGTTGAGCGCGGAGCGGAACAGGCGGACGAATTTGGCGATCGTCGCCGCCGGCCAGCCGGGATTGACGAATTCATGGGTGAGTTGGACGTCCCTGATACCGATCTGATAGGCGATCGCGTCGATCAGGTCGTCCGGCTCCGCAAAGCGGTTGACCAGCGGATTGGTGTTGAGCGAAAGCGTAAAGGCCATCAGCCGGCCTTTGCCAGCCGGCTCGAGCACCAGTCCTCGAAGGCGGTTCTTTCCGCGGCGGACAGATGCAGGCCGTGCTTGGTGCGCCTTTCGAGAATATCGGCGGCGGTCTCGGCCCATTCATGCTCGAACAGGTAATTGGCTTCGCGCTCGAAAAAATCCTTGCCGAAGCGCCGGCCCAGTTCGGCGAGCGAGGTGGCCGCGCCGACCAGATCGCGCGTCCTTGTGCCGTAGAGCCTGCCGTAATGCTTGACCAGCGATGCCGGCATCCAGGGAAATTCATGGCCGAGGTCGCCCAGAAACTGCTCGAAATCGGCATTGGCGATATCGCCGCCCGGCAGGTGCCCTTTCGAGGTCCACGGCTTGCCCATTTTCGGAAAGAACGGGGCGATACGGTCGAGCGCGTGCTCGGCCAATTTGCGGAAGGTGGTGATCTTGCCGCCGAAGACCGAAAGCAGCGGCGCCTGCCCAGCCGGTGCGTCGAGTTCGAATATGTAATCGCGGGTCACCGCGCTCGGATTGTCGGCATTGTCGTCATAGAGCGGCCTGACGCCGGAAAACGAGTAGACGACGTCGCTTCGTGCGAGCTGGCGCTTGAAGTAGCGATTGACTGCCTTGATCAGGTAATCGATCTCGCTCGCATCGGCGGTCACGTCCTCCGGTCGCCCTTCATAGGGAATGTCAGTGGTGCCGATCAGCGCCAGATCGTTCTGATAGGGATTGATGAAGATCACCCGCTTGTCGCTGTTCTGAACGAGATAGGCCTGCCGCCCTTCCCAGAATTTCGGCACAACGATGTGGCTGCCCTTGACCAGGCGCACGTTGCGCCTGGAATTCTGGCCGGCGACGCGGTTGATGACGTCGTTGACCCAGGGTCCGGCGGCGTTGATCAGCGCCCGTGCCCGGACTGTGGTCCTGACGCCGGTTCGACCGTCGCGCATCTCCACCGACCACACGCCGTGTTCGCGACGGGCGGCTGTGCAGGCGGTGCGGGTGAATATCCTGGCTCCGCGCTCAGCGGCGTCGAGCGCGTCGATGACGACCAGGCGAGCGTCATCGACCCAACAGTCAGAATATTCGAAGCCGCGCTTGAAGGCGTCCTTGATCGGCGCGCCTTCGGGCGCGGTGCGCAGGTCGAGCGTACGCGTGGCCGGCAGCCGCTTGCGGCCGCCAAGATGGTCGTAGAGGAACAGGCCGAGCCGGACCAGCCAGGCCGGCCGGTCATCGGGGCTGTGTGGCAGCACGAAGCGCATCGGCCAGATGATGTGCGGCGCGGATTCGAGCAGCACCTCGCGTTCGATCAGCGCCTCCCGCACCAAGCGGAACTCGTAATATTCGAGATAGCGCAAACCGCCATGAACGAGCTTTCCCGATCGCGAACTGGTGCCCTCGGCGAGATCGTCTTTTTCGCAAAGAATGACCGACAGCCCCCGGCCTGCCGCATCGCGCGCGATGCCGGCGCCATTGACGCCGCCGCCGATGACGAAGAGGTCGACGATTTCGGTTTCACCGCTCATCTCGCTCTATGCCCTGTCGTCAGCATGGATTGACCGGAGGCAGACCGGCGATGAAGCGGCGCACTTCCTCGGCCGCCTGCTCGGCCGCGTAGGTCACGGTGCGTACCGACGCGCCGGCGATATGCGGCGTCAGCGTCACGTTCGGCAGCTGCAGCAAGGGCCAGTCGGCAGGCACCGGCTCGACGGCGAACGTCTCCAGCATAGCACTGCCGATGTGTCCCGAGACGAGCGCCTCGTAGAGCGCATCGTAGTCGACCAGCGGTCCGCGCGCGGTATTGACGAAGATCACGCCGGGTTTCATCCGGGCGATGGCGTCCTTGGCGATCAGACCGCGCGTCTCTTCGGTGACCCGGGAGTGCAGCGTGACCACATCGGAGCGCGACAGCAGATCGTCCAGCGCAACCAGCTCGACGCCGGCATTGCGGTCCTCGGCGCTCAATTGCACATAGGGATCGCAGACCAGGATGCGGCAGCCGAAGGCGCGCAGCAGCCGAACCAGCCTGGTGCCGATATTGCCGTAGCCGATGACGCCGACGGTCATTTCGTTGAGCTCGCGGCCGGTACGGTCGGCACGGTAGAGATCGCCGCGCCACTCGCCCTTGCGCAAGGCTTCGTGGCCGACGCGGATCAGCCGCGTTTCGGCGAGAATGGCGCCGATGGTGAACTCGGCTACGGCGCTGGCATTGCGGCCGGGCACATTGACCACGGTGATGCCGTGGGCCTTGGCGGCGGCCATGTCGATGTTGATCGGCCCGCCGCGCGAGACCGCAACCAGCTTAAGCGTGGGCAGGCGCTGCATCATGCTTTCGGAGAGCGGCGCAAGCTGGGTGACGAAGATTTCGGCGTCGCCGATGAAATCCACCACCTCGTCGGGATCGCCGAAATACTCCTTGACCTTGTCCAGACCGAGCGCGGCATTGCCGAATTGCATCGGCTCGTCGGGCCAAGCGGTCTCAATGCTGCGGATGTCGAGGTTGTCGCCGCAGGCCGCCTCGATTTTCTCGCGAAACACTTCCGGAAGCATGAAGCGGTCGCCGATGATCGCAATTTTCTTGGGCATGCTCTTCTCAATTCACGTCGGTTTGCCTGGACGCGGCCATCGAACGCCAGACCGGCCGCAGCGCCTCATGCGCCAATGTGTAGGACGGAGCCATCGCCTCATAGGCACCGGCAAGTTTCCGGTCGCTGGGCTCGGCCGCACGGAGCAAAGGCGTGACCCATTCACTGACGCAATCGTCCATCGATGCGTACTGGCCGACGCAGACCGCAGCAATCATTGCGGCGCCCGCAGCACCGGCCTCCTCGCGCTCGCTGGTGCGAATGTCGGCGCCGACCGCAGCACCCAGGATCTTGCGCAGAGCCGGGCTCCTGGCCGCTCCGCCGGTCAGGCGGATTTCCTTGGGCAGTGGCCCCATGGCGGCGTAGCAATCGCGTGCCGCGAAAGCCAGCCCCTCGAACACCGCGCGGACCATGTCGGCATAGCCGTGCTTGGACGAAATGCCGATGAAGCCGGCCCTGGCATTGGCATCGACGAACGGCCCGCGCTCGCCGGCCTCCGAGACATAGGGCTGGTAGAGCAGCGAGCCTGGCTCGGACGACGATATCCACTGGTCGACCAGCGCGATCATCTCGCCATTGGTCCGCGTAATACCTTGCGCGGCGAGAATGCCGGAGGCGAGGCCAAGGACCCAGTCGATATTGAGCGTTGCCGCCATGTTCGACTGCATCTGCGCAAAGACGCCGGGTGCCGGCATCGTCATCGTGTAGCCGGTTGCAGCCTCGTTGAGCAGAACCTCGTCCGGCGTTTCGGCAAGCCGCATATGCATTCCGGTGGAGCCGATGATCGAGCATCCCGGCTTGCGTTCGCGATCGAACAGGCCGGCGCCGAGCGCCGTGCAGGCGACATCGACATAGGCCAGAACGACCGGTGTGCCGGCGAGCAGGCCGGTCGCATCGGCTGCTGCCACCGACAGCGAGGTGCTTTGCCTGGTGCCATCGACGATGGGCGGCAACAGATGCCGGAGATCGGTGACGCCGAGTACCTCGAGCACATCATCGCAATAGCCGCGCGTGCGGAAGTCGCCGAAGGTGAAGGTGCCCTCGGACGGGTCGGTGGCGCGGTGCCCGGTCAACTTGAAATAGAGCCAGTCCTTGCAGTGGAACGCCGTCGCTGCATTGGCAAGCATCGCGGGCATGTGGCGCTTCATGAACACGAACTGCGATCCCTGCTGGCAGGCAGCGAGCCCGCTGCCGGTCTTTTCGAAGCGCAGCCGGTCCTCCGGCCGCGCGCGGATCTCCTCGACGACCGCGGCAGCGCGCGCGTCGAGCCACAGCCAGCCCTTGGCAACCGGCTCGCCATCCTTGTCGATCAGCCAGGTACCGTCGCCCTGCCCAGTCACGGCGATGGCAATGGTCCGGCTGGCGAGATCCGGCACCTTGTCGGCAAGCTCGCGCAAGGTCGTCGCGGTATCGGCCCAGGTGCGTGTCAGGTCCTGCTCGGCGCCGCCGCCCGGCAGTGTCTCGTATTTATTGGGCAGCGCGGCGGACGCGATCTGCCTGCCCGCCGTGTCAAAGGCGACGGATTTTATGACAGACGTGCCGGCGTCGATGCCGATCAGCACATCCTGCATCAAGCAAGCTCCGTGCCGTGCGAAATGGCATTGCCGCTCGCCTGATCGAAGACGTGAAGGTTTTTCGGATCGATGCTGATCTTGATCGGCGCGCCAAGCTCCAAGCGAGTTCGGTCATGTTCGACCAGGACCAGCGAACCGCCGGCGAAATCGGCGGCGATATGGGTCTGGTCGCCGAGCCATTGATTGGCCGAAACCGTCGCCGGCACACCATCCTTGGAGCGGCGGACCGCATAGGGCCTGACGCCGATGACGACGCGCTGCCGGTTGAGCAATTCGTCGCGAACCGGGCCGCTGAACGCATCCTTGTCGTAGTCGAGCGAAAGCCCGTCGGGCAGCTTGAGACTGATCTTGCCGGCAGCCGTGCCGACATAGGCCTCGAAGACATTCATCGGCGGCTCGCCAACGAAGGTGCCGGTGAACAGGTTTGCCGGCCGCTCCTTGAGCCTGTCAGGCGTATCGAACTGCTGCAGCACGCCGCCCTCCATGACAGCGATGCGATCGGCCAGCGCATTGGCCTCGGTCTGGTCGTGGGTGACCAGAATCGCGGTCAGGCCACGCTCCTTGATGAAATGCTTGATGCGGCCGCGCAGCACGGCGCGAAGCTGCGGCTCGAGCTGGCCCATCGGCTCGTCCAGCAGA
Source organism: Mesorhizobium sp. M0816 (assembly GCF_040320005.1). Classification (NCBI taxonomy): domain Bacteria; kingdom Pseudomonadati; phylum Pseudomonadota; class Alphaproteobacteria; order Hyphomicrobiales; family Phyllobacteriaceae; genus Mesorhizobium; species Mesorhizobium sp. M0816. Next base: position 394,036 of record NZ_JAMYOT010000001.1, read on the forward strand.
TGCAGGTCGGCCTCGCGGATCAGCGCCCGGCCGAGGCTGGCGCGCTGCTGCTGGCCGCCGGAGATCGAGCTCGGATAGCGCTCGAGAATGTCCTCGATCTCGAGCAGCTTGGCGATGTTGGCAACCTTTGCATCGACCGCACTCTTCGCCAGCCTGGCGGCCTTGAGGGCGAAGGCCATGTTCTCGCGCACGGTCAGCGGCGGGTAGAGCGAATAACCCTCGAAAGCCATTGCGACGTTGCGCCTGACCGGCGGCAACGTGTGCACCTTGCGGCCGGCAACCGAGATGCTACCGCGCGAGACCTCTTCGAAGCCTGCGATCATGCGCAATGTCGAGGTCTTGCCGCAGCCGGACGAGCCGAGCAGCGCCACGATCTCGCCCTTGGCGATTTCCATCGTCAGGTTCTTGACGGCGTGTACGCCACGGTCGATCGGACCGTAGAACTTGTCGACGCCCGAAATGGTGATTGCGGTCGGGCTCATGCCGCTTCTCCGCTGCGCAAATTGACGACGTTTTTCGAGCCGATGCGCTCGCCGCTTGTGCGATCGAACAAAAGGGCGCTTTTACTGTCGACGGCAATGTAGACCTTGCCCTCGGATTGGCCCGGTGTCCCGGAAGGACGCGAAACCAGAATTTCACGGCCGCGCACGGTGCGCACCAGCGTGACGATCTTCTCGTTGAGCGGCGTCTCGGCCTCGACCGTCACCGGGATGGCGCCGGGCGTGCGTTCATCGACAAACGCCAGCGCCTCCGGCCGCAAACCGATCACGCAGTCGCGGCCGACCGCCGCCTCATGAGCGCCGGCAAGATGGACCTGGACGTTGGACAGGCCGACATAGATGCCCTTGGCGTCCCGCGCCGGCTTGACGTCCAGAAGGTTGATGGTCGGGTCGCCGAACAGCCGGGCAATCTCGACATTGGCCGGCTCGCGATAGATCTGCTCGGGCGTGCCGAGCTGTTTGACGACGCCCTGCGACATCACCGCGATGCGGTCGCCGAGCGCCATCGCTTCCTTGTAGTCCTGGGTGACGTAGATGACGGTCGCGCCACGATCCGCCAGCAGTCTTGGCAATTCCAGCCGCATTTCGAAGCGCAATTTGGCATCGACGTTGCGCAAGGGATCATCGAGCAGCAGCAGCGGCGGCGAGCCGACCAGGGCGCGGGCAAGCGCGGTGCGTTGCTTCTGGCCATTGGACAGCGCCCGCGGCTTGTGGCTGAGCACATGGCCGATTTTCAACAGCTTGGCGACGCTCTCGACGCCGGTCTTTATCGTGCCTTGCGATGAGTGCTTCGCCTGCAAAGGCGTGGCGATATTGTCGAACGCAGTCATATGCGGGAACAGCGCGAAGTTCTGGAAGGCCATGCCGACGCCACGGAACTCGGCATCGACATCGGTCATGTCCTCGCCGCCAATGAGGATCTTTCCTTCCTCCGGATCGATGACGCCGGCGACCAGCCGCAACAGCACCGTCTTGCCGGCGCCGGACGGACCGAACAGGACCAGCGTTTCGCCGTCGGCGACGGTCAGCGACAGATTGTCGAGAACGGTCTGGCTTTTGTAGCGCTTGACGATATTTCGCAGCTCGAGGCTTGCCATGGGAGCTATCCTTTCACCGCGCCAAGCGACAGGCCTTCGACCAGATAACGCTGCGCATAAAGCGCAAGCGCCAGGGTCGGCGTGATCGACAGCACGATCGCCGCCGAAATCTGGCCGTACTGGATGCCCGACGACGTGATGAAGGCAAGCGCGCCGACCGTCACCGGCTGCTTATCGGCCGAGGCGAGCACCAGCGCGAAGACGAAATTATTCCAGGCGAAGATAAAGGCGAGCAAGCCGGCAGCCGCGATGCCGGGGCCGGCGAGCGGCAGCGCAATCTTGCGGAAGGTGGCAAACCAGGAATGGCCGGCGATGCGGTACGCATATTCGATGTCGGCCGGAATGTCCTCGAAATAGCCGCGCACGATCCACAGGATCAGCGGCAGGCAGATCAGCTGGTAAACCCAGATCAGCCCGATATAGGTGTTGGCCAGCCCAAGCTTCTGGAAGTAGAGGGTGAGCGGCAGGAGCACCAGCAGCGCCGGCGCAAACCTGAACGACAGCAGCGTGAAGGCGATGTCCTCCGAGCCGCGGAACTTGTGCCGTGCAAAGGCGTAAGCCGCCGGGACGCCAAGCAGCAGCGCGACGGCAACCGAAGTGACGGACAGGAAGACGGAATTCCAGAGATTGCGCATGAAGGCGATGTCGAGCGTGCCGGCCGCCGTCATCAGCTTGCCGGTGATCAACGCGGTATAGTTGGCGAGCGTCGGCTCGAAGACAAGCTGCGGCGGAATCCGCAGGATTGTCTCATTGGTCTGGAACGACATCATCAGGATCCAGACGATCGGGAACATGAAGAAGATCACGACCAGCGCCAGGGCTATGCCGCGCAGGATGCGTTCGAGAAGGGAGGTGTGTTCCATGCCAGCCTCCTATGCCTGGCCGCGGGCGCGTTCGCGCAGCCGCAGCCAGTTCTTGATAAAAATGTTCGAGAGGAAATAGGTGATCGCCCACAGGATGATCATCAGCGCCGCCGAGCGGCCGACATTGGTCGACTGGAAGAAGTTGAGATAGGCCTCAACCTGGAACACGGTCAGCGTGTCGCCCGGACCGCCCTGGGTCATGGCGTAGATGATATCGAACTGCTGGATGGAATCGAGCAGGCGGAACAACGTCGCCGTCAGGATATAGGGGGTCAGCATCGGCAAGGTGATGCGGAAGAAGACGAAGCTCCTCGGCACGCCATCGAGCGCTGCCGCCTCAAAGGGCTGCGTCGGCAGGCTGCGCAGGCCGGCGAGCAGCAGGATCATGATGAAGGGCGTATAGACCCAGATGTCGACAAGGACGACGGTGAGCAGTGCCGTCGACGGGGACGAGGCCCAGCGGAAATCCTGCAGCCCGATCAGGCTGGCAAGGTAGCTGAGCACGCCGAAGCCGGGGTTGGTCATCAGCTTCCACATCAGCGCGGCGAGCGCCGGCGCCGTCATCAGCGGCATCAACAGCATGATCGAGATGAAGTTGTTCAGCGTCGAGCGCTTTTGCAGCAGCATCGCAATGCCGAGACCGAGAAGCAGTTCGAGCACAACGGTGATGCCGGCGTAGAGCAGCGACACCTGCAACGTGTTCCAGAACTTCGGGTCGGTGAAGAAGGAGATGTAGTTGTCGCCCCAGTTGAACTGCCGCGCCCAGGGCTGGCTCAACCGGTAGCGCTGGAACGAATAGACCACCGAGGTCAAGAATGGGATCAAGATGCCGATGCAGACCAGCAAGGCCGGCAGGCTGAGGAGATAGGGCAGCACCCGCTTGCTGATCCTGAAGCCCGACGGCCTGTTTCTTTGTATTGTCGCCGCAGTCATCTGCTGCTCCGTCATCCTGTTGCTTCGCCGTCCCGGCCGCCCAAGGGAGCAAGGCGGCCGGTCGGGCGAGCAGGCGGCACCGCTCGGCACCGCGTCGCAAACGTATAACATCTCAAAGGCTGGCCCGCCGGGCGGGCCAGCCCTGGCGCGGCTTAGCCGAGCCCGGCTTCCTTGAGCTGGCTGTTGATGCTCTCGGCCAGCTTGTCGAGACCCTCGTCGACCGGCACTTCCTTGGCCACCATCTTCTGCAGCGTCGCCGCCCATTCTGTAGTGAGGTCGAAGAACAGCGGCTGCGGGGTGAACTTGATGCTGGCGCCCGGCGCCGAGACGTCGAACATCTCGACATAGCCCGGATAGCTCTTGTTGAGCTTTTCGCGGAACATCTCGTCCTTCCAGACCGACTGACGAACCGGATTGACGAAGTCCATCTTGGTCGCGCCGAACAATGCATGCTCGGGTCCGGATGCCCATTGCATGAAGTACCAGGTGGCGTCCTTGTCCTTCGAGAAGTTGGACATCGACAGCGACCAGATCCAGATATTGGGCGTCGGCGCCTTGGCGGCGGGATTGGCCTTGAAAGCCGAGAAGGCAAGCTTGCCGGCCATCTTGTTGTCGCCGCCATTCATGAAGTAGCCGAGGATATCGGCGTCGAAGATCATCGCCGAGGCGCCTGCACCGAGATCGGTGCCGACCTGATACCAGGTGTAGGTCGACCAGTCCTTGGGGCCGCTCTCCTGGATCATCTGGACCCACTGCTTGTGGAAAGCCTTGGATTCGGCGGTGCTCATCGCGGCCGACAACTTGCCGTCAGCCGAGACGTTCAGATCCTTCTGGTCGAAATTGGCGTAAGCCGACAGGAATCCCGGGTGGATCGTCGCCCAGGAGCGCGAGCCGCGCACGCCGATGCCGTAAACGCCACCGCCGACATCCTTGGTGAGCTTCGCCGCGGTAGCGACCATCTCGTCCATGTTGCCGGGAACGCTGACGCCGACCTTGTCGAACATGCCCTTGTTGTAGGTGATGTTGTTCTGCTCGAAGCCCCACGGAATGCACCACTGCTTGGCGTCGTCGGAACCGAGCGCTCCGCCAGGCTGGCCGTTCCAGGCGCAGGACTTCCTGACACCGGGCAGGAAGTCGTCCCAGGCATAGTTTGTGTTGGTCTTGGCCGGATCCTTGATCCACTCGTTGAGGTCGGTGATCCAGCCGGCCGGGCCATAGGTCCAGGTCATGTAGGCGCCGGTCATGAAGGCGTCGTATTCAGGCGAGCTGGCCGACAGCGCAGCAGTGACCTTGTCGAAATAGACGTCTTCGGGAAACACGTCATAGACAACTTCCATGCCGGTCAGCTTCTTGAAATTGTCGAGGTTGGCAATCATCGCATCGGCGTAAGGATGCTTGTTGAGCAACAGCTTGATGGTCTTGCCCTTATGCGCCTGCCAGTCGAAATCAGCTGCCAGGGCGCGGGTCTGCCCGAGGTTGAGCAGCGTGCCGGCGGTGCCGGCGGCAAGGCCCATTGCACCGAGGCCCTTGATCAGTCCACGGCGGTCGACTTGTCCACGCAGGAACGCGTCGATGAGGTCTTTCTCTTTCTCATGCATTTTTCTTCTCCTCCACAGGGTAGTTTCAACGAAATGGTTGCCGGCTACCCGACCGGCGTCTTTTCTACGAGCGATCGCGCCGTCCGCTCGTCGGTTATCAGGCCTTTGAGATAGCGGCCCTCCAGCACTGACTTGATAGCGCGAACCTTCACCTTGCCGCCGGCGACGGCGACAATCCTGCGGTTGCTGATGTCTTCGCGCGCCAGTGCCAGCGCCCGGTCGGAAAGCGTCGTCGCAACGGCCTTTCCGGCATCGTCGAAGAAATGGCCGAGCAGTTCGCCGACACCGCCGTTGCGGCGGATCTCCTCCATCTCGCCCTTCTCGATCATACCGGTGGCGACAAGCGAGGCCTCACGTTCGGCGGTGCCGATGCCGGCGATGAGCAAGTCGGCGACCTTGGCGAGGTCGAAGACATCGCTGACGCCTTTCTGCCCGAGCAACACCGTTCGATCCTCGACCGTGTTGGCGAACATCGGTACGGGCATCACATAGGCCTCCGCACCAGTCCGCTCGGCGACGCGGTGGATGACGTCATGCGGATTGGCCGAGAACTTGCGCGTCAGGCCGCCAAGCAGCGAGACGAAACGGATCCTGCCGGCCGATATGCGCGGCAGATATTCCACGCAGGCGGCAAGCGTGCGGCCGTGGCCGACGCCGATCAGCGCCTCTTCGCCGCGTTCGATCTCGCGCTTGAGAAACTGCGCGCCAGCAATGCCGAGCGCCTTGAGCGGCAGGTCTTCGGCATCGAAGTCCGGAACCACCTCGCAGTAGTCGAGGCCGTACCGGCCGGACAACTCATCCTCAAGCTCCACGCATTCGGAGACTTCGCCGTCGATGTAGACTTTGACCAGGCCTTCCTGATTGGCCTTGGTGATCAGGCGATGCGCCTTGAGACTGGTCAGGCCAAGCCGTTTGGCGACTTCCGACTGGGTCAGGCCGCCAGCATAATGAAGCCATGCGGCGCGGGCTGCCATGCCGGTCTCATCGTCGCGCAGCAGGCCGTTGCCAAAACCAACCATTTCCGCCCTTTGATATTTTTATCAGTTGCTGCAAAATTTTTCACAAGGCGTCGCCCGAGTCAAGCAACCGCTGCGTTTAAATCTCCGGCCAGGAGCTTGCCGGCCGGGGCCGAATAGGGGCCGCGCTAACCAACGGGCAAGAAACAACACCGACCGCGCACCATTTAAAACGTTTGCAATTTCGCTTGAAGTGATTACAAACGTTTCAAACTTCGTTCGGGAGGAACGATGCCGGCCCGCGTTACCACCCTCAAGGAACTTGCTGCGCAGCTCGGCCTGTCGATTACCACCGTTTCGCGCGCCCTTGCCGGTCACGAGCAAATTGCCTTGAAAACGCGCCAACGTGTCGCCGAGGCTGCGCATCAGGCCGGCTATGTGCCGAACACCGCAGCCCGCACGCTGGTCTCCGGCCGCAGCGGCTTTGTCGGCATGGTGCTTCCGATCCGCGGCCCCAATCTGGTCGATTCCTTCCTCGGCGAATTCGTCACCGGGCTCGGCGAAGGGTTGGTTTCGCACGGCTCCGACCTGATCCTGGCCGCAGCGGCGCAAGGCCAGTCGGAACTTTCCGTGCTTCGCCATGTCGTCGAATCCGGACGCGCCGATGGGGTCGTCGTCACCCGCATCGCCGAGGTCGACGAGCGGCTTGCCTATCTGCGTCACCGCAATTTCCCGTTCGTCGCGCATGGCCGGCTGCTCGACGGCGACTTTGCCTACCATTGGCTCGATACCGATGGCGCGCACGCATTCGGCGAGGCCTTCGACATGCTCTACGATCTCGGACACCGCCATTTCGGCCTGGTGACGATTTCCGAGCCGATGACATTTCGCCATCTCAGACAGGACGGGCTCGCCGCCGCGATCGCCCGCCGGGGCGATCCGTCCGTCAGGCTCGATGTGGCGACGGCGCCGCGTTTCGATCGCGGTGCCCGCATCCAGGCAATCAACCGGCTTCTGCACGCCACCGAGCGGCCGACGGCGATTGTCGCGCTGTTCGACGAGCTGGCGCTGACTGTGATGGAAGAGGCGGGGCGCGCCGGACTTGCCATTCCTCGCGACCTTTCGGTGATCGGCTTCGACAACATAGCCGCCTCCGCCTATGCGCCGCCGGGGCTGACCACTTTCGACGCCTCGATCCGCCGGTGCGCGCGCGAGATCGGCGAGATGCTGCTGACCGTCATCGGCGACAGGCCGGACGCGCCACTGACGCGGCTGGTCCGGCCGACACTTGTCTCGCGGGCAAGCCATGGCCCGGCACCCACAGGACGGAACTGACGCCTTAGCGGCGCACAACCAGGGAGGAAGAGGACGATGAATGCGTTGAGGACATTGGCAGGTGCGGTGCTGGCGTTGTCGCTTGCTGCCGGCGCAGCACAAGCCCAGCAGGTGTTGTTCTGGTCGACACAGGCGCGACCAGTGGAAGAGACACAGAAGATGCGCAGCGAAGTGCTGAAGGGGTTTGACGGCCAGGTCGACTATCAGGTCGCCGAGGACGGGCCCTGGCTCACCCGCCTTCAGGCCGAACTGCAGGCCGGCTCCGGCACCATAGGCGTGCTCGGCGGCCTGCACGGAGACTTCTCCACCGTCGGCGCGAACCTTGTCGATCTCTCTGGCGTCGATCTCGGTGGCGTCAAGGTCAACGAGACCTACAAGAAGCTCGGCATGCTCGGCACCGGCGAGCAGAAGTACCTGCCATGGATGCAGGCCACCTTCCTGATGGCGGCCAACAAACAGGCGCTGCAATATCTGCCGGCCGGCACCGATCTCAACACCATCACTTATGACCAACTGATCGAGTGGGCGAAAAACATCGCTGAAAAGACCGGTTCGCCCAAATTCGGTTTTCCGGCCGGCCCGAAAGGGCTGAAGCACCGTTTCTTCGAGGGTTTTCTCCTTCCATCGTATACCGGCTCGATGGTGACGAAGTTCCGCTCGGCGGAGGCCGAGACGGCGTGGAATAAGTTCAAGGAATTGTGGCAATACACCAACCCGAATTCGACCAACTATGCCTTCATGCAGGAGCCGCTGCTGACCGGCGAAGTCTGGGTGGCATTCGATCACGTGGCGCGCCTCGCCGACGCCTTCAACCAGAAACCCGACGAGTTTGTCGCCTTCCCGGCGCCGGCTGGCCCGGCAGGCCGCGGCTACATGCCGGTGGTGGCCGGTGTCGCTATCCCGAAGACCTCGCCTGACATGGACAAGGCCAAGGCGCTGGTCGCCTATATGCTGAAACCGGAAACCCAGATCGCGACGCTGAAGGCGACAAACTTCTTTCCCATCGTCGACGTCAAGCTGCCCGACGACATGCCGGCCTCGGTGAAGGCCTTCAGCCCAGTGATCGCCACCATGACCGGAGCTCCCGATGCGTTGCCGGCGCTGCTGCCGATGGGACTTGGCGGCCTCGGCGGCAAGTTCAATCAGATCTACACCGACAGCTTCGAGCGCATCGTGCTCGGCGGCGAGGATGTGCACGGCGTGCTCGACGAACAGGCGACGGCGCTGAAGGCGATCATCGACCAGGCGAAGGCGCCATGCTGGGCGCCCGACAAGCCCTCGCAAGGCGCCTGCCCGGTCGATTAAGAATCCTCCCGGGCGTCCGGATTTCCAGCGCGCCGGGCGCCCACCCCTTTTGAAGCTTCGAATAGAGAGCGCTCCATGCACAGCAAGGCCCTGCCCTATCTGCTGCTGACGCCGGCGACGCTGTTTCTCGGTGTCTTTTTCCTCTACCCGTTCGTGTTGGTCGCCTTCGAGGCGTTCACCCGCGACGGCGGCTTTACGCTCGACAATTTCCGCACCATGGCGGGCAGCTGGAAGTTTCCGGTCACTGTCCGCAATACGCTGCTGCTGAGCGCCATCGTCGTGCCGATCCAACTGGTGATGGCGCTGCTGATGGCAACGGTGGTGTCGCGGCTTGAAACCGGGCGCAGCGCTGCGCTTTACATCTTCGCTATTCCGCTCGGCATCTCCGATCTCGCTGCCGGGCTGATCTGGCTCGCCATCTTCGACCAGTCCGGCTTCCTGAACACCTTGCTCTCCAATCTCGGCGTCATCGACAGGCCGGTCATGTTCCTCGGCTACCAGAGCAAGCTGACGATCTTCATCGCCGTGGCGCTGGCCGAGATCTGGCGCGCGACCGCCATCATGATGGTCATTCTGGTCGCCGGCATGGGGCTGATCCCCCGGGAATACTACGAGGCGGCGGAGGTTTTTGGCGCTAGCCCGTGGAAGCGCTTCATCAAGATCACGCTGCCTCTGCTGCGCCCAAGCCTGCAGACGGCGATCATCCTGCGCGTCATCCTTGCCTTTGAGGTCTTTGCCGTGGTTGCAGCACTCGGCGGCACCAATCTGCCGGTGCTGATGGGCGAGACCTACAATTGGCAGTTCACGCTGCAGGACCACAATGTCGCCGCCGCCATGGCGCTGTTCATCCTCGCCATCTCGATCGGCTTCACGCTGTTCTTCCTGCGGGTGCTGCGTGTGCCGAAGGAGACTCGCATATGAGCACTGTCGCGGAGCTCTCGATTGCCGCGCCTGAGGCCCGCAAAGCCGGCAACTGGTTGCTGGTCGCAACGGTCATCCTGCTTTGCGTCTGGGTGCTGCTGCCGATCTATCTGTTGATCGTCAACGCGCTGTCGTCGCCGGAAGAGGTGACCGCCTTTCCCAAGCGCTTCTTCCCGTCATTCGATTTCGGCAGCCTTTCTTTCTTCATCAATTTCGCCGGCGTCGCCAAGGCGCTGTGGAACTCCGTTCTCGTCGCCACGCTGACGATGCTCCTCTCGATCGGCTTCGGCGCACCCGCGGGCTACGCGCTGTCGCGCTTCGAATTCCCGGGCAAGGAAACGTTCCGTTTCCTTGTGCTGATGACCCGCGCCTTCCCGCTGCCGCTGCTGGCGCTGCCGCTGGCGGTGATGTTCATCCGCACCGGCCTCGACGACACCGCGATCGGGCTGGCGCTGGTCCACACCACGCTGGCGCTGCCGTTTGCGGTGCTGATCACCTTCTCGCTGTTCTCCGGCATTCCCGTCGAGCTGGAGGAGGCGGCCTGGACGCTCGGCTGCACGAGATTGCAGGCATTCCGAAAAGTCATTCTGCCGCTGGCGCTGCCGGGCATCGCGGCGTCGGCGGTGTTTGCCTTCACCATCTCCTGGAACGAGGTGTTTGCTGCCGCAGTGCTCACCATAGAGAACCGGACGCTGACTGCCTTCCTGTTGCAGAGCCTCGGCGAATCGCCGCTCTACCTCAAATTTGCCGGTGGCGCGGCACTGGTCATTCCGGCGCTGATCTTCATCTTCGCCGTTCGCAAATATCTGTTCGCCATGTGGGGGATCGCCAACCGATGACGCGCACAAAAGAGAACGCCGATGGCTGAGATCGTCATCAAGCAGGTGGCAAAACGTTTCGGCGGCTTCACAGCGCTGCATTCGATCGACCTGACCATCGCCGACCAGGAATTCATGGTGCTGCTTGGCGCCTCGGGTTGCGGCAAGACCACGCTGCTGAGGATCGTCGCCGGGCTGGAAACGCCAAGCCAGGGCGAGGTCTGGATCGGCGGCCGTCGCGTCGACCATCTGCCGCCGCGCGAACGCGGCATCGCTATGGTGTTCCAGAATTACGCCGTGTTTCCGCACCTGACGGTATTCGAGAATATCGCCTTCGGCCTGCGCATGAAGAAGCTGCCGCAGCAGGAGGTCGACGGGCGCGTCAACCGCACCGCCGAGCTCATGCATATCGAACAGCTTTTGAAGCGCTATTCGGGCCAGCTTTCCGGCGGTCAGCGCCAACGCGTGGCTGTGGCCCGGGCCCTGGCGATGGAGCCTGACGTGATCTTGATGGACGAGCCGCTGTCCAACCTAGACGCGCTGCTGCGGCTCGAAATGCGCGCCGAGCTCAAAGGTGTGCTCGCGGCGTCCAAGACCACCACCATCTACGTTACCCACGACCAGGTCGAGGCGATGAGCCTCGCCGACCGCATCGCCGTCATGCATCAGGGCCGTATCGTCCAGGCCGCCTCGCCGGTAGAGGTCTACCGCAATCCGGCGGCCCGCTTCGTCGGCTCCTTCATCGGCAACCCGCCGATGAATTTCATCCCGGCGACGAAGACGGCCGACGGCAGTTGGACCGTCGCCGGGCTGACGCTGCCCGGCCCCAAATCGGACAAGCAGACGATAGAATTCGCCATTCGCCCCGAGGATGTGGACGCCGGCAACGAAGGTATTAACGCCACCGTGCGCGTTGTCGAGCCGCTCGGACCGCACACGCTGGTCACCTGCGACGTCGAGGGCGGCCTGTTCCGCGCCATCCTCGAATCGAATGCCACGGTCGCCGTCGGCGATCACTTGCGGCTTTCGCCCAAACCCGATCGCATCCGCTGGTTCGATCCCGAAACCACCAACGCCCTTTGATCCCCTTCGATTCTGAAAGTACGAACGCCCCGATGATATCTCTTGCTGTCGACGAAACCATCGCCCGCGCCGTCGAGGTGCTCAGGGAAAATGACCAAGGCACCTATACCATACCGACCAAGGGGCTCTACCCGTTTCAGTGGAACTGGGATTCCTGCCTGACCGCGCTCGGCCTTGCCCACTATGACGAGGCGCGCGCCTGGACCGAGATCGACACGCTGTTCGCCCACCAATGGCCAGACGGCATGGTGCCGCACATCGTCTTCCATGTCTGGAGCGACGGCTATTTCCCCGGGCCGGAGGTCTGGCGAACCAACCGCCCGACTGCCACCTCCGGCATCACCCAGCCGGCGGTCGCCGGCTTTGCCGTGCGCCGCTTGTTCGACCAGGCCAAGGACAAGGCCCTGGCGGCCGATCGCGCCCGCGCGCTGTTGCCGAAAATCGATGCCTGGCACCGCTGGTTCTACGAAAATCGCGACCCGGACGGCGAAGGGCTGGTCGCCATAATCCACCCATGGGAGTCCGGCCGCGACAACTCGATCGACTGGGACGAGGCGTTCGAGCGCGTGCCGACCGAAGGCGTCGAGCCCTACACCCGCCGCGACATCCTGCACGCCGATCCGGCGCATCGTCCAACCAAGGCACAGTATGACCGCTATGTCTGGCTGTTGCAGCATTTCCGCGGGCTTGGCTGGGATAATGCCCGGCTGCACGATGCCTCGCCATTCCAGGTCGTCGATCCCGGCTTCAACGCCATCCTGATCCGTTCCGCCGCCGACCTTGCCGATCTCGCCGAGGCACTTGGCGAAACCGAAATCGCAGAAGCCAATCGCGCCCGTGCCGAAAAGGGGCTTTCGGCAATGGAACGGCTGTGGAGCGACGCGCATGGCCAGTACATTTGTTTCGACCGAGTGGCCGGAAAGCATGTTGACAGCGCGTCGGTCGGCGGCATTCTGTCGGTATTTTCGGCCATCCCGGAAAGCCGGGCAGCGACCATCGCTGCAACGATCGAGCGCATCGCCGGCAAAGCGCGTTACATCGTCCCGTCGCACGATCCTGAGGATGGGCGCTTCGACCCAAAGCGCTACTGGCGCGGCCCGGTCTGGCTGGTGGTCAACTACATGATCGCCGACGGCCTTGCCGCCGCCGGCCACAGCCAAATCGCACAACGGATCACGCAATCCAGTCTCGAGCTGATCGCCGAGAGCGGTTTTGCCGAATATTACGATCCCCTCAGCGGCGAGCCGCTCGGCGGCAATCGCTTCACCTGGACCGCGGCAATGGTGATCGAGTTCCTGAAGGGCAGAGCCTGAACGCTTCCGCCTAGGCCGCCGGCTACCAAAGCCCGTTCTGTCTGCCGAATAACAGTCGACCCCATTTGCGTCTGAGGCATGTCCCGGCCCATCAAAACAGGGCCAAGGCATGCCAATCTTCACCATGCCAGAGCTATAATAATTCTTCACAAACCGCTATCTATACTGCGTCGGGGCGGGGAGAAGCGCGGCTTGGAATTCGATCTGAAAACCATTGAGGCGCTTGCTCCCGATCAGGCGTCGCTGAGCGCCGCCTCCAAGCTCACCAAACGAACGAACTGGCCGCGGCTCGAAAAGCATGAGCAGCAGGCGCTCATCTGGGGCGAATGCCAGGGCTCCGGCTCCAATCCTTATCGAGTGGTGGTCGACACGGGTGATCACGGCTACAAATGCACCTGCCCTTCGCGCAAATTCCCATGCAAGCACACTCTGGCCCTGATGTGGATTGCCGCCACCGCGCCAGCCAGTTTTGCCGCTGCCAATACCACGCCGGAATGGGTGAATGACTGGCTTGGCCGACGCAGGAAGACAACGCCACAGCCGGCGCAACCGGTACCCGGTGCGGAAGCCAAGCGCATCGGCGAAGCCTCACAAGCCGACGAGAGCACCGCCATTGAAGACATCGCGGCGCTGGAGCGTCGCGAGGCGGCGCAGCGCAAGCGGGCGGAAAGCACACGAGAAGCAGTGTCGGCTGGGCTCGATGAGCTTGACCAGTGGATTGCCGACCAGTTACGGCTCGGTCTGTCCGGGTTTGTCGACGCCAGCAGCGACCGTTGCCGGCGGATTGCTGCGCGGCTGGTCGATATGAAGGCAGCCGCGCTCGCCGGCCGTATCGACGAGATTCCGTCGCGCCTGATGGCGCTGCGCAGCGAGGAACGGTCTGATGCGGCAATCCGCGAGCTCGGCAAGCTCGTGCTGCTGGCCAAGGCGTGGCGGTCGGAGCCCGACGACCCCGAGCTGAAGCGCCTCGTATCAACGTCGGAACCCCGCGAACAGGTTCTCAGCAGTCCGGATGCAAGACAGGTTGAAAGCCTCTGGGAAGTTCTCGGCGAGAAGATCGAGAGCCGCCGCGATGGTCTGGTCAGCCATTCGACCTGGCTGCTCGATTTGAAAAGCGCCACCCCGCAATTTGCCGTGCTGCTCGACTTTTTCCCGGCTTCGGCCGGGCGCCGGTCCAACGCTTTTGCACCAGGCGACCGTTTCAATGCCCGACTGGTGTTTTATCCATCACGCCTGCCGCTCCGCGCCCTCGTGGTGGAGCGCATGGGGGAGGTTGTGCCCGGCGCGTGGCCCGATTTTGCTTTTGGCACCGCGAAGGATCCGCTCGCCACGCATGCTTCCCATCAGGACGCCGCGCCCTGGATCGCCGATTGTCCCCTCATGCTGCCGCCCGGTGCTATCCTGCTCGACGATCGGGGCACGGCATGGTGGCAGGCGGAGGATGAACCGCAGGGGATCGCCTTGCCGATCGCCGGCGCGGTAGATCAAACCTTGCTCGGCCTCGACCTTGCAGCCACGGCAGCGCTCTGGAACGGCGCCCGGCTTGAGCTTCTGGCGGCGCAAAGCGAGTTCGGGAGGCTTGATCTGGCGTGAACGAAAGCGAGCAAACAGGCCTGGCGGCAATGCGCGATTGCTGGATCACCGGCGGTGCTACGTTCGATCTGGCTCCGGCCGGATGGAAGGCAATCGCCGGCGGTGCAAGTCCCGACGAACAGGAGCGCCGGCTCCTGGCAATCGCAGCACAAGCGCTCGACGTCGCGCTGCGGCCGGCCGCGCCGACGACACTCAAGCGTCGTCCGCCGCTGCCCAGACTTGCCCTGCCCATTCTGCCGGCACGATTTCGGCCGTTGTTGAGAGCCGCTCTGAAGCACGCCGCCGACGCGAGGCGAAAGGCACGCGTGGCGGCGCTCGTCGCCAGCCGCGGCTTTGTGCTCCATCCCATGGACTGGATGCCCTCGGATCAGAACAGCCCGGACGTCTACGCACCATGGGTAGACTGGCAAGCAAGCATGAACGGGGAAAGGCTTGCCCCACAAGAGAAACTGACTGCGGAAAACTGGGATGAGTTCTATCCCGCCGCGCGACGCTTGGTCCTTGCCGATATGCGCCGTACCGACCCGACATCGGCTCGAATGTTGATCGAAGCCAAGGCGTCGGGCGAACCGGCGGAAGTCAGGCTTGCGCTGGTCGAGCTTATGCGCTTCGGCCTGAGTGCCGAGGACGTGCCTTTCCTGAAAAGCCTTTCCGCCGACAGGTCCGGCAAGGTGCGCGAACTGGCTGGCCGGCTGCTGGCAAGATTAGGAGAGCACGTTCGCCCGAGCGACGGTGGACCGGACGATCCCGTAGCCGAACTCGCCGCCTTTATCACTGAAGGCAGATCGGGCTTCATCCGCCGCCGGACGATCTACACTCCAGCAAAACTAAAATCCCAAGTGCAGGAGCAACGCCGCGCCGAACTGTTCGAGATATGCAACCTCGTCGACCTTACCGAACGGTTCAACACTACGGAAGCCGAATTCATAGGAGGCTGGCAATTTGGTGCCGACAATAAAGCCGACATCCTGATCGCACGAATGGTCGCCGCCTCAGGGAGCGAAGCCGCCCTTACGCAGATGGCGGATACGCTTATCGCCGAAGGCGGCAAACCGGCGCTGTTCGTGCTTCACCTCATGCCGCGCCTGGACAGCCGCAGAAAGCGTGTCCTCATCAGGCTGATCCTCAAGGAGACAACTTATCTTGGCATGATCAACCTGGCGGAAGGCATCGATGTCGACTGGCTGGAATGGGACGACCTGACGAATGGACAGGCGCTCGCCGCACTGCGTTCCGCCGCCGGCGGAAAAGACGACGCCGCGCGGCGGGGTCTCGACGATGTACTGGAGACGATCGGCTTCCTTGCCACCGCGACCACGGCAGCGAAATTGATCGACGACATGGTCGCGGCGGGCGTGCCGCCCGCGGCTCCTTCACTCGGGCTTCTACGTCTCAATGCATCACTGGCGGGGCCTGGAAGCAACACATGACCAATCCGGAGAACAGCAAAATGAACGCAGCCATCCGCCTCCCGGTCGAGCAGGCCTACGCTTCGGAATTGCAGGCGCTGGCGCGCGATGACGACCGGCAGAGGCCTGCCGGCTGGAGCCTGTCGCCACAGGCTGTGCTGACCTATTTGCTAGGCGGGAAGGCCGGTGACGGCACCTTGGTAACGCCAAAATATGTCGGTCGCCGCCGGTTGATGGAAACCGCGGTAGCGACGCTCGCCACCGACCGTGCACTCTTGCTGCTCGGCGTTCCCGGAACCGCCAAGTCCTGGGTGTCTGAACATCTTGCCGCCGCCATCATGGGCGACTCGACGCTGATCGTGCAGTGCACGGCCGGCACCGACGAGAACCAGATCCGCTATGGCTGGAACTATGCGCAGCTACTGGCAAAGGGCCCGAGCCAGGAAGCGTTGGTGCCGACGCCGCTCTACCGAGCCATGCAGAACGGCAAGCTCTGCCGGCCGGAGGAACTGACCCGCATGGGCTCAGACGTGCAGGACACGCTGATCACCGTGCTTTCCGAAAAGATGATGCCTATCCCGGAATTGAACACCTCGATCTACGCCCAGCGCGGCTTCAACATTATCGCCACGGCAAACAACCGCGACAAAGGTGTCAACGAGCTCTCCTCGGCGCTCAAGCGTCGCTTCAATGTCGTGGTGCTGCCATTGCCGGAAGACATGGCCGAAGAGGTGGCGATCGTCTCCAAACGGGTCGACGAGATGGCTGGCGGACTCGACCTGCCGGTGCCGAAAAATGTCGGCGAGGAGATCGCCCGTGTGCTGACCATTTTCCGCGAATTGCGCTCCGGCGCGACTGCCGACGGCAAGGTGACGCTGAAGACGCCTTCCGGCTCGCTGTCGACCGCAGAAGCGATCGCCACGATGGTTGGCGGGCTCAGCCAGGCGGCGTGGTTCGACAGTGGCAAGCTCGGCGCCGAAGGTCTCGCCGCCAGCCTTGTCGGCGCGATCGTGAAGGATCCGGTACAGGACAAGGTGGTGCTGGAGGAATATCTGGAAACCGTGCTCAAGAAGCGGGCCGACTATGCCGGCTATTACGCGGCGCTGAACGCAGCGATCTGACGCCATGGGCCACGGCGACATTGCCTATTTCGGGATACGCCATCACGGGCCGGGTTCCGCCGACAGCCTGGTGCAGGCACTGCAGGATTTGAACCCGGTCGCCGTGCTGATCGAGGGGCCGATCGACGCCTCTGAGCTTCTGCCCATGCTGGCCCGCCCCGAAATGCAGCCGCCTGTGGCGCTCCTTTGCTATCCGGAGGACGATCCGGCTTCGACAAGCTTCTGGCCTTTTGCCGAGTTCTCGCCCGAATACCAGGCGGCGCTTTGGGCTGTGGGCAATAAGGCGACGTTGCAGTTTATCGACCTGCCGTCATCGGCACGGTTCACCACTGCTGCGATCGGTGGCGCGGAGGACACCGATGCGACCGAAGCTACCCAAGCCCCCGAGGATGGTGACGCGGCTCCGCTTCCGCGTGATCCGATAGCCATGCTGGCACACGCCGCCGGTTATGAGGACGGCGAAAGCTGGTGGTCGGACATCATTGAACAGAACCCGGAACCCGGCCCCATATTTGCGGCCATCGCCGATGCGATGACGACACTGCGGAGTGGTGAGGGTCCGATCGCGCAGTTCGAAGCCAAGCGCGAGGCGCATATGCGGCTCGAAATCGCCAAGGCGCGTAAGCAGTTCGACGGGCCGATCGCCGTCGTCTGCGGGGCATGGCATGTGCCGGCGCTGCAGGCCACCCACACTCAGAAAAACGATCAGGTCCTGATCAAGGGAATTGCCCGGCGCAAGAGCACAATGACATGGGCACCGTGGACGGGACCGCGCCTGGCGCGGGGATACGGCTATGGCGCGGGCGTCGTCGCACCGGGCTGGTGCAAGCATCTCTGGCGCACGCGCGGCCGGCGCGATGCGGCGACCCTGTGGCTTGCGACGATCGCCGCCGTGCTGCGGGCGAAGGGTCACCTGATCTCGACCGCTTCGTTGATCGAAGCGGAGCGGCTCGCCCGGACGCTAGCCGCGATTCGCGAACGACCGAAACCCGGATTTGAGGAATTGCGCGACGCCGCGATCGCCGCCCTCTTCAACGGCGAAGCGTTGCTGTGGGGGCTGGTCGAGGCCGAGCTGCTTCTGGGTTCGGACGTCGGCGAAATTCCGCCCGACACACCGCTGGCGCCACTGATCGAGGATCTGCAGCGTAGCCAAAAGGCGGCGCGCCTAAAACCCGAGGCGCTGGAGCGGGAACTGTCGGTCGACCTGCGAAGCGAGAGCGGGCTGTTTCGCTCGACATTGCTGCATCGGCTGCACGTGCTTGGTGTGCATTGGGGCAGACTGACCGATGCCGGTCGCAGCCGTGGCACCTTCCGCGAGCGGTGGACCCTAGCGTGGGAACCGGAATATGCCGTTCGTCTGGTCGAGAACCTGATCTACGGGCCGACTATCGAAAAGGCTGCCAATGGCCGCCTGATCCAGATGATCGAAACGGCGGCGACGCTCGATACGCTTGCGGCACTGGTCCAGAGCGCCATCACTGCAGGCCTGTCGGAAGCATCGACTGCCGGCCTCACGGCGTTGGAGGCACGCGCGGCGCGCAGCAGTGAATGCCTGGAGATCCTGGCGTCGGTGCCGCCGCTCGCCGACATTGTCCGCTACGGCGAGGCCCGCAAAACGCAAACGGACCGGCTGTCCGGCCTCATGGAGCGGCTGATCGTCGAAGGTGCGATCGCGCTTCCCTACGCTGCGCGCGATCTGGATGAGCAGGCCGCCGCGACACTGGTTGGTGCGATGCGCAAGGCCGATGAGGCGATCAGGCTGGTCGAACCCGGCCAAGACGTGCTGGACGGATGGCGCAACGGGCTGGCGGCCGTACTGGAGGCGTCACGGTCGACGGCGCTGCTGGCCGGGTGCGCCGCACACCTGCTGTATGAAGCTGGTCGCCTGTCCGCCGAAGCCGCTGCCGGGCTGCTCGGGCGACGCCTGTCACCGGGGACGCCTGTCACTGACGCGGCCGGGTTCTTCGAAGGCTTCTTCAGCACAGCCGGTCAACGGCTGATTTATGACGAGGGTCTGCGCGGTGCGGTCGATGGGTGGCTCAGATCCCTTGACGAAGATGCTTTCATCGCGCACCTGCCGTTGCTGCGCCGCGTCTTTTCCAATCTGGATCGCATGGAACGCCGCCGGCTGATCGAAGCGGTCCTCGGCCGCGCCGCGCGCTTGCCGGCTGGCCTGACGCCGACGCCGGATGGCGGCGAGGCATGGCGCCGGCACCTGGGGCTGCTTGGACCATTGCTCAACGGAGAAACCGGCAATGGATGACGAGGCCGAAATGAACGAACCCGGCCCGCTCACTGCCGATGGCGGAAGGGAGCGCCGCTGGCGACTGGCGATCGGCGCCGATGACGAAACGTCTGGGGCACTTTCCAGCGACGACAAACGGCTTTCGGCGGCACTCGACGCTCTCTACGGCGACGGCATTAGCGCCGCTTCTGCCGACCCACGCAAGCGGCGTGGCGGCCTTGGCCGGTCGGCGCCGCGCGTTGCACAATGGATGAGCGACATCCGCTCCTTCTTTCCGGCGCAGGTCGTCCAGATCGTCCAGAAGGACGCCTTCGAACGGCTGGACCTGAAGCAGATGCTGATGGAACCGGAATTCCTCAAGGCGATCGAGGCGGACGTCAATCTCGTCGCCGACCTGATTTCGCTGCGCTCGGTCATGCCGGCCAAGACCAAGGACATTGCCCGGACGATCATTGCCGATATCGTCGGCAAGCTGATGCAGAAGCTGGAGCAGAAGACCGCCGAGGCGATACGCGGCGCTCTCGATCGATCGAGACGCACCAACCGCCCGCGTGCACGCGATATCGACTGGCAGCGCACTATTTCGGCGAACCTTCGCCACTATCAACCCGAGCATAGGACCATCGTGCCGGAGAAACTGGTCGGCTTCATGCGCAAGCAGCGCCGGCTTGTCGATCTGGATGAGGTCGTTCTCTGCGTCGACCAGTCCGGCTCGATGGCAAGCTCGGTGGTCTACGCCTCGATCTTCGCGGCGGTGATGGCGTCGCTGCCGGTTGTGCGCACCAAGCTTGTCTGCTTCGATACGGCGATCGTCGACCTGACCGAAGAGCTCAGCGATCCCGTCGAGGTGCTGTTCGGCGTGCAGCTTGGCGGCGGCACCGACATCAATCAGGCGGTCGCCTATTGCGCCGACCGTATCGAACGGCCCACCAAGTCGCATCTGGTGCTGATCACCGATCTCTATGAAGGCGGTAATGGCCAGGACCTGCTGCGGCGACTGGCAGCGCTGGTTCGATCCGGCGTAAATGTCGTCGTGCTTCTGGCGCTGACCGATCAAGGCCGGCCCGGCTACGATCCCACAATGGCAGGCTCGGTAGCAGCCCTTGGTATTCCCGTCTTTGCCTGCACGCCGGATCTGTTTCCGGACATGATGGCTGCGGCCTTACGCCGCGACGATATCGGAGCATGGGCGGCAGGCGCCGACATCAAGGTGGTCCGCGCCGAAACGCAGGCGTCGAGCCACCCATCACCAACTACCACAGTTTGACAAAACGCGGTCCGCGCCTATGGTCGACCTGTTACACAGGAGCGGTGCATGGCGACAGCAACCGACTGCATTTTTGGCGGGTTTTCCGCATGTTTTCTTTCCAGCGAAATTCGCGTCAAGCCGCTCCTGCAATCCTCGCCGGTCTTCGCGTGCGTTGCATCGATATCTGCGCGCCAATAGCATCCGTGAGCGCCCTCTCCTCGCGAACCGCCGAGCTTCTGTCGCGGCTGGAAAAGCAGCTGGACAGGTCAGGGATTGTCTCGGCTGAGGAGGCCGGACCACGCTACCGGGAAGATCCCGACGGCAAGGACGGCGCGCCGCCGGCGATCGTCTTGCGTCCACGCACGACCGGCGAGGTGTCGGACATTCTGCGCCTGTGCAACGAGGCCGGGCAGAGGCTCGTCATCCAGGGTGGCCGCACCGGTCTTGCGGGCGCGGCGCGCATCCAGCGCGGCGAAGCGGTGCTGTCGCTGGAGCGCATGACTTCCGTTGACGCTCTCGACCGCGAGGCGGCGACCATCATCGCCGAGGCCGGCGCGCCGCTGCAAGCGGTGCAGGAAGCCGCCGATGCGGCCGGCTTGCTGTTCGGCGTCGACATCGGAGCGCGTGGAACGGCCACCGTCGGCGGCAATGTCGCCACCAATGCCGGCGGCATCCGCGTGCTGCGCTACGGTATGTACCGGGCTCAGGTGCTTGGCCTGGAAGCGGTGCTTGCCGACGGCAGTATCCTGACCTCGCTCAAGGGTTTGGCGAAGGACAACTCCGGCTACGACCTCAGCCAATTGTTCATCGGCAGCGAAGGCACGCTCGGCGTGGTCACGCGCGCATGCCTGCGGCTGCATCCGAAGCCGGCCACCGAGATCAACGCCTTCTGCGCGCTTGCTTCGCTCGACGCGGCGATCACGTTGCTTGCGCTGCTCAGGCGGAAGCTCGGGCCCTTGCTGTCGGCCTATGAGGTGAATTTCGCACCGCTCTATGGCGCCATGATCGCCGGCATGGAGGCGCCGGCGCCGCTGCCCGCCGGCTCGCCCGTCTATGTGCTTGCCGAGATACAGGGCAGCGAGCCCGACCGCGACGGCGAACGTTTTGCCGCGGTGCTGATGCAGGCGGTTGAAGATGGCGTGATCGACGACGTGGTCGTCTCGCAATCGCCGCGCGAATTCCGGGCGCTCTGGGCGGTGCGAGAACAGGCCAACCGTTTCCTGTTTTCGATGGCAGGCCTGATCGGCGTCGATATCAGCATCCCACTGGCGAGAATGGCGACTTTCCTGGGCGAAACAGAAGCCGCCATCAGGGCCGTCGACCCTGGCGCCGACATCTACGTCTTCGGCCATCTCGGCGACGGCAATCTGCATTATCAGGTTCGCACCGCGGATCCGGCGGCCGCATACGGCATCGTGTACCGCGGTGTTGCCACCGCCGGCGGCGGCGTTTCGGCCGAACATGGCATCGGCCTCGACAAGAAGGAATGGCTGCACCTTGTGCGCAGCGACGCCGAGATCGCGGCCATGCGCCGCCTGAAAGTAGCCTTCGACCCGAACAACATCCTCAATGCCGGGCGCATCTTCGACCTCGCGCCGGGCTGAAATCGAAGGCCGGTAGCGCTGGCCGGATGCTGTCTCTATCTGGTCGCGCTCTTCAATTCCGCATGCGCCACCGCAATGCGGGCAGCAAGCGCGGCGTTGTTGCGGACCAGCGCGATGTTGGCCTTCAGGCTGCGGCCTTGCGAAAGCTCATTGATGCGTGCGAGCAGAAACGGCGTTAGTTCCTTGCGCCCGATGCCGCGCTTCTCGGCCTCAGCCACGGCCGCTGCGATCGTGCCGTCGATGAACGCCGGATCGAGCGCGTCCGCTTCGGGGATAGGGTTGGCGACGAGAATGCCGGTGCCGGATTCCATCTCGTCATGCAGCAGCATGGCTCGCGCGATCTCGTCGGGCGTGTCGAGGCGATGATCGGCCTTGAGCCCGCTGGAGCGGGTGTAGAAGGCCGGAAAATCGTCGCTCCGGTATGCGATCACCGGCACACGCTGGGTCTCCAGGTATTCCAGCGTCTTCGCAATATCGAGGATCGACTTAACTCCGGCGCAGACGACGGTCGTGCCGGTTTGGCCGAGTTCGGTCAGGTCTGCGGAGATATCGAAAGTGGCTTCGGCGCCGCGATGCACGCCGCCGACACCGCCGGTCGCAAAAATGCCGATCCCGGCTAAAGCGGCGATCCGCATCGTCGCCGAGACGGTGGTTCCGGCCGAGCCGCCGCGCACCATGATGGCGGCGAGATCGCGCCCGGAAGCCTTGACCACGCCCTTTGCCGCTGCCAGCTCTTCCAGTTCACGGTCGTCGAGGCCAACCTTGATCTTGCCGGCGACCACTGCGATCGTGGCGGGCACGGCGCTGTTTTCACGCACTACGGTCTCGACACCACGGGCAGTTTCCAGATTGGCCGGATATGGCATGCCGTGGGTGATAATCGTCGATTCCAATGCCACCACCGCGCGGCCTTCATCAAGCGCAGCAGCGACTTCATCGTTCAGGCGGACAAGGAAAGGTTTCATATCATCTCGCTTTCAGGCAGGAATGCGGTACATGCCGGCGGCAAGGAAGCGCGGCGACAGATCGGGATGGACGCTGGATTCGCTCTCGGTGGTCAGTGTGGCAAGCAGCGCGCCGGTGCGCACGGCATGAGCGACCGGCTCACCCGAAAGCACCTTGTACAGTGTGCCGGCGATCATCGCGTCACCGGCGCCGGTGATATCGACGGGCTGCGCCGGGACGGAGTGCATGGTCGTCACACCGCTCTCGGTCGCAACCGCAAATCCATGCGCGCCCACGGTCACGACCACCTCGCCGGCGCCGGCCGCGCGCAGCGCTGCCGCTGCTTCCTCCGGCGTCAGCCGCCTGTCGGCATCCGTCATGCCGAGCATCGTATTGGCCTCGTCATGATTGGTGAACAGAAGATCGATGCCGGTCAGGTCCTTCGGCAGGCGCGCTGATTTCGGCGCCGATACCGTGTCGACTGCGAGCTTGAAGCGCGCACCCTGCTTGCGCGACATCAGTGCTGCGAGGGTCGCGGCCGGCAGATTGCAGTCGATGAACACCCATGTCGCCGAAGCCAGATGCGGCCAGAAGCGGTCGAGATAGGACGACGAAAACAGATCGAAGATCTCCATGTCGGCAATGCCGAGCACGAGGTCGTTGTTGCGGTCGAGGATGGCCGCGTATTCCGCCGTCGGCCGTTCCGTGGTGGTGATGACCTGGCTGACATCGGCGCCGAGGTCGCGCAGATGCCGCACCAGTGAGCGGCCGGTTTCATCGTCGCCGACGATCGAGACGAAGCTTATGTCGACGCCGAGGCGGGCAAGGTTTTCGGCGACGTTGCGGGCAACCCCGCCGAAGCTGCGATAGCCGTCGACCGGGTTCGACGTCTCGAAAATCAGATCCTTCTTGGCGTGGTATTTGCGGTCGAGCACCGCGCCGCCGACGCAGACCATGCGCTTGGACGTCGGCAAGACGTAACCACGGCCGAGAATGTATCCCTTGTTGACGAGTTGCACGATGTGGGCCGCGACCGTCGAGCGGGCGATGCCGAGCACCGTTGCTATGTCCTGCTGGCCGGCGAATGGGTTCGCCGCAATGAGGTTGAG
The DNA here is from genome assembly GCF_040320005.1 of Mesorhizobium sp. M0816. NCBI lineage: Bacteria > Pseudomonadati > Pseudomonadota > Alphaproteobacteria > Hyphomicrobiales > Phyllobacteriaceae > Mesorhizobium > Mesorhizobium sp. M0816. The sequence goes on from NZ_JAMYOT010000001.1 coordinate 418,033, forward strand.
AACCGCTTGTTCCTGTGCTCCAAGGTCGTCCATTGTCTCACCCGGCCGTCAAATTCGAGGCTGAACGCTTTCGCAACAACAGATGACATTGTCAACATTTGTTTCGACCGGCGGCATTTGACCAATCAGCGCTCCCGCGACTCTCTGCCAACCGGACGAAGAAAGCGGGTGAGCACATTGAAGAAAGCTATTTCACCAAGGAGGACGAAAGTTGCTCTTGTCGGCGTGCAGCGCCAGGGAGGAACTGAGGCCTTAACGCGAGACGGCGAAGAGCGCTAAGCCTTCAGCACCGAGACGGCCAATTCGCTGTTGTGGACGTATTCGTTGGCGTCAGGTTGCTTCTGCACGAGCAGGATGAACAGCAGGTCGGTCAGCGTCAGTTGTGCGTCGCGTGCGGTTATCGACGAAGAGCGCGCGCGCTCTTCGTTGGCGATCGTGTGCAGGCGAATGTCGGCAACCCGGCTCAGCGGATTGTCGCGAAGTCCAGTGACGGCGATCACGGTCGTGCCACGTTTGCGGGCAAGTTCGGCTATCCGCAGGGTTTCGATGCTCGCCCCGGAATAGGAGAGCGCGAACAGCACGTCACCTCGTCCAAGCGTCGAGACATTGGCCATCTGCACGTGGCTGTCGCTGTCGTGCAGCACGTTGCGGCCGAGCTTCATCAGCTTGTAGGAGAAGTCGCGCGCCACCAGCGAGGATGCGCCGACGCCGGCCAAATGAATACGGCGCGCATCGTTCAACGCTTCGAGGGCCTTGCCGATTTCCTGCTCGGTGTTGGCCGCGACGGTCTGTTGCATCGACAAAAGCTTGCTGCCGATCAGCTTGCGCAAGATGACTAGATAGCTGTCGCCGACCTCGATCGAACCGTGGATCATGCCGGCCGGCACGTGCCATTCCTGCGACTTGGCCTCGCTGACGGCGAGCTTAAGCTCCTGATAGCTGGAATAGCCGAGCTTCTGGCTGAACTTGACGACGCTCGACTGGCTGCGGCCGATCTCGGCGGCAAGCGCCGCCGTCGACAGGCGGAGCATCTCGTCGGGATTATCGACGATATACCGACCGATCTCGCGGTCGCCGGGCGCCATGACTTCGAGCTTGGCCTCGATCTTCTTCAGGACGGACATGCGTTCCTCCATTGCCTGTCATCGACAATGCCAAGCCAAGGAATAAATTATTCCGTCTCTGATTGACAGCGAAGAATGAACCATCAAATCTCGACTGGTGCGGTTGCGGCCCAGCCTTCGGGCATGTCGACGATTCGGACATGAAAGATCGTAGACACGCCGACAGCTCGGGATTAGGTCAGAGCCATGGACAAATTGCGGATCGTCGGCGGGCACAGGCTTGAGGGCGCGGTGACGATCTCCGGCGCCAAGAACGCGGCCTTGCCGCAAATAGCAGCGGCGTTGCTCAGCCCCCATCCGCTGCAGCTGACCAACCTGCCTGAGGTGACGGATGTCGACAACATGCTTGGCGTCGTCGGCCTTCATGGGGCCGAAGTCACCAGATCGGCCCATGCCGCCACAATCGATACCAGTGCTGCCGCTTCCAGGGAGACAAGCTACGATACCGTCAGGCGCATGCGCGCGACGGTGCTGGTTCTCGGTCCACTGCTTGCCCGCTTCGGCCATGCCCGGGTCTCGCTGCCTGGCGGCTGCGCGATCGGCGCACGGCCGGTCGACATGCATGTCGCCGCACTTGCCGCACTTGGCGCCGATATCGCGATCGAAAACGGACTGATCGTCGCGTCTGCGCCGGGCGGACTGAAAGGCGCGCGCATCGTTTTGAGCTCGCCGTCGGTCGGCGCGACCGAAACGGCGATGATGGCGGCGACGACGGCAAACGGCGAGACCGAGATCCTCAACGCGGCCCGCGAGCCGGAGGTGGCCGATCTTGCCGCCTGCCTGAACGACATGGGCGCGCGGATCGAGGGCGCCGGCACGCACCGCATCCTGATCGGGGGCAGCACAGATTGGCGCGCCGCCACGCACGACATCATCCCGGACCGGATAGAGGCCGGCACCTATGCCGTCGCAGCGGCCATCACCGGCGGTCAGCTCGAGCTCACCCACGCGCGGCTCGAGCACATGGCATCCGTCGTCCAGCTGCTCGAAGCAGCCGGTGTGAAAATATGGCCGGGCGACCGCGGGCTGATCGTATCGAGAGACGGGCCGCTCAAGGCGGTCGACGTGACGACGGAGCCCTATCCGGGCTTTCCGACCGATCTCCAGGCGCAGTTCATGGCGTTGATGTGCTGTGCCGAGGGCGCTTCGCTGTTGCGCGAGACGATCTTCGAGAACCGCTTCATGCATGTGCCTGAACTGATGCGGCTCGGCGCCAATATCAAGCTGCAAGGCACCATGGCGCTGGTGCGCGGAGGCGAGAAGCTGAAGGGCGCGCAAGTGATGGCGACCGACCTGCGCGCCTCCGTCTCGCTGGTGCTGGCAGCGCTGGTGTCGGAGGGCGAGACGACGATCAATCGCGTCTATCATCTCGACCGCGGGTACGAGCAGTTGGACCGCAAGCTCCGGCTGTGCGGCGCCCAGATCGAACGAATAAGGCAATGAGTGCCGGTGGGGCGTCTCCGCATTATTTCCTGGGCGTCGATGGCGGCGGAACCGGCTGCCGGGCGCGTATCGAAGACGAGGCAGGAAGCGTGCTCGGGCAAGGCCTGTCGGGCCCGGCGACAACGCGACTCGGTATAGAGGTGGCCTGGGCCTCGATTGCCAAAGCCTTTGGCGCGGCGATCGAAGAGGCAGGGTTCGCGGCGGCGGAAATCGCCAGGATCCGCGCGGGTATCGGTGTTGCCGGCATCGGCCGTAAGGGTGCGCTCGAGGCGTTTCATGGCATCGAACAACCCTTTGCGAGCATCGACTTCCTCAGCGACGGCGTCGCGGCTTGCCTTGGCGCGCATTCGGGTCAAGACGGCGCCATCGTCATAGCCGGGACCGGTTCGATCGGGCTCGGCTTTGTCGAAGGGCGCGACCTGCGCGTCGGCGGCTACGGTTTTCCGATTTCCGACGAGGGCAGCGGCGCCGATCTTGGACTGAAGGCAGTGCAGCTTGCCTTGCGAGCCCATGACGGCCGGCATGAGCGGACGGCGCTGCTGGCCGAGGTGATGCAGCGCTTCAAGGACGATCCGTTCGAGGCGGTGGCCTGGATGGACCGCGCCAGCGCGACGGACTATGCCGCCATGGCGCCGATGGTGATCCGCCATGCCGACCAGGGCGATCCGGCCGGTCGGCGGATCGTGCAAGGCGCTGCCGAGCAGATCGACACCTTCGTGCGGGTGCTGTTCGAAAAAGGCGCGCCGCGGGTTACGTTGCTCGGAGGGTTGTCCAGCCCGCTTGAGCCATGGCTCGCTCCCGACGTCCGCCGACGGCTGAAGCCGGCCGACGGCGATGCGGTTTCGGGAGCCATAATCCTGGCCAGAAAATCCCTCTGCCGCCAGTGATGCCTTGCTCGGCAAGGAATATAATATTCCTACTTTCCGTTGACAGAGGGAATATCGAATTCTAAAAAGTTAACGAAACAGAACCGGCGCAGCCGGTACGGAGCCGACGGCCAGGTGCAAGCACTGGACGCCGCTTGCCGCGGGCATCACAGTCCTGCTCGCAGTCGCACTTGAAAGTAAGCGAAGTGGTCGAACAAGGGTTGATGTCGGAGCTGGAGCGGCTGGTTTCCGAGGACCGGAACCCGAAGACCATGGACATCGATCTGTTGCCGACCCTCGAGGTGCTGCGCAAGATCAATGACGAGGACAAAGGCGTTGCGGCAGCCGTCGAGAAGGTCATCCCCGATATTGCTGCGGCCGTGGACCGGATCGTGAGCGCGTTCCAGAACGGTGCACGCCTTGTCTATATGGGGGCTGGCACCAGCGGCCGGCTCGGCGTCCTCGACGCCTCGGAATGTCCGCCGACCTTCGGCGTACCCGAGGACATGGTGGTGGGCCTGATCGCCGGCGGCGTCGACGCGCTGATGCACTCTGCGGAAGGCGCCGAGGACGATCCGAAACAGGGAATAAAGGCGCTGCAGGACATCAAGCTGACCGCTGGCGACGTGGTGGTCGGCATCGCTGTCAGCGGACGCACACCTTATGTCATCGGTGGCCTGACCTATGCCAAGGAAGTGGGAGCCACCACCGTGGCGTTGTCCTGCAATCCTCGATCGACCATTGCGGGCATTGCCGATATTGGCATCTCTCCGGTGGTTGGCCCGGAGGTCCTCACCGGCTCGACCCGGCTGAAATCGGGAACCGCGCAAAAGCTGGTGCTCAATATGCTGTCTACCGCCAGCATGATCCGCATCGGCAAGAGCTATCAGAACCTGATGGTTGACCTCAATCCAAGCAACAAGAAGCTTGTCGCAAGGGCGGTCAGGATCGTGATGCAGACGACCGGCTGCGCGGCACAGCAGGCACGACAGGCACTCGACCAGACCGGCAATGATGTAAAACTGGCAATCCTGGTGACGATCACCGGCATGGGTGTCGAAGAAGCACGTAAGGCGCTTGCCAACGCGGGAGGTTTCCTGCGCAAGGCGATAGGCGAAAAGACGGTGTAAGACCGCATGGATACTGGGCCGATGTTCCGGGGCGTGTGTCCCTTTGAAGCGGTCCGGGGAACTGCAAGGCATCTGGTTTAACAATAATGGGAGACGACAATGGTACGGCACATTGGCAAGAAACTGCTTTCCGGCATGACGCTCGCGGCAATGGTTGGCATCGCCGCGCTACCGGTGCAGGCGAGTGCGGCGACGCTGCATATGGCGTGGTCGCAGGACGCCACCGGTCTTGATCCGCACAAGCAGACGGCATTCTCCTCACTGCGGCTGCTGGAGCTGATCTACGAACCGCTGGTGCGGCTCGACGCAAACCTGCAAATCACGCCCGCGATTGCCGATTCATGGCAGTTCTCGCCGGACGGCAAGGAGCTGAGCTTCAAGCTCAATCTGAAAGCAAAATTCCAGAACGGCGCCGCCGTAACCTCGGCCGACGTCAAGGCATCGTTCGAGCGCATACTTGACGAGAAGACGGGTGCTGCGGCGCGCGCCAACTTTCTCTCGATCGCCAGCATCGACACGCCCGATCCCGCCACCGTCGTGTTCCACCTCTCGCAGCCGGACGTGCCGATCCTGACGGCGATGAGCGACGTCAATGCGGCGATCGTCCCGGCAAGCGAAATCGCGGCCGGCTCGATCGGCACGACAACGATCGGCTCGGGTCCGTTCAAGCTCGAAAAATGGGATCCGAATTCCAAGGAAGTGCTTGTCGCCAACAAGGACTGGGCAGGCGGCGCGACCGGCGTCGACGGCATCGATATCAGCGTGCTGCCGGACGAGACGGCGATCCTGGCGGCGATGCGCACCAAGCAGATCGATTTTGCCCTGCTCAACGATCCGCTTGTCGCCACGCTGGTGCCCAAGGAAGCCAGCCTGCAGTTGAACCGCGTGCCGGTGCTTGCCTATCACGTGCTGCAGCTCAATCCCTCCCGCAAGCCGATGACCGAACTCAAGGTGCGTCAGGCGATTTCCTGCGCCATCGACCGGCAGGAAGTGCTGGACACCGCCTCGCTCGGCGAAGGCAAGGTCACCGGCCCGCTGACCATCCCGGCACTGGCGACCGATCCGAAGCAGTTGTTCTGCTATAAGCGCGACATTGAGAAGGCCAAGCAGTTGATGGCCGAAGCCGGCTATGCCGACGGCTTTTCGGCGACCGTGATCGGCGCCACCGGCGAGCCGCCGACGGCAGCGGCGGAAGCCCAGGTCATCCAGTCGCAGCTCGCAGAAATCGGCGTCAAGCTCGACATCAAGATGATGGAGCTCAACGTCTATGTCGACGCCTGGCTGAAGGGCGATTTCGACATGGCCGTCGCGCTGAACGGCGGCAGGGCCGATCCCTACACTATGTACAACCGCTACTGGACCAAGACGGGCAATCTGCAGAAGGTGGCGAACTATATCGACGACACGCTGGACAGTCTTATGCAGAAGGGCCGCACCGAGACCGACCCGGCAGCGCGCAAAGCGATCTTCGCCGACTTCGAGAAGCACATCACTGAGATGTCGCCCTGGATCTGGCTCTACACGTCCTACAGCTACACGGCACAGCAGAAGAATATCGCAGGATTCGAACCGGTGCCGACAGGCTCGCTGTTCAGCCTCGCCAAGGTGACGATCCAGTAGCTGCTTTGATGCCGGACGAGAGGATATTCTTCGCGTGAACTATCTGATGCGGCGACTGGCGACCTTCCCTCTCGTCCTGCTTGGCGTGTCCATCGTGGTGTTCCTGGCGATCCGGATGGTTCCGGGCGATTCGATCACGGCAATGCTGGGGACCGAAGCCGGCCTGCTGACGCCGCAGCAGCGCGATGCGCTTGCAGCTTATTTCGGCATCGACCAGCCCTGGTTCGTCCAATACTGGCGCTGGCTGCTTGGTCTTTTCCAAGGTAATCTCGGCATTTCGTCCACCTATGGCAGGCCGGTGCTCGACGTCATCCTCGAGCGTTTCCCGCTAACGTTGGAACTCGCCCTGCTGTCGATGGTCATCGCCCTGCTTGTCGGCATGCCGGCGGGGATCTTTGCCGCCACCCATAACGAAAAGCTGTCCGACCTCGGCGTGCGCGTTGTCGCAATGATCGGGCAGTCGACGCCGAACTTCGTCCTTGCCCTGCTGATCATCTACACGCTGTCGGCGGGGTTTGGCGTTTTGCCGGCGATGGGCGAGTTTTCGCCGCTGTGGCAGGATCCGCTGCGCAATCTCGGCCAGCTGTTGCTGCCTGCGGTCACGCTTGGATTTGCCTTCGCGGCTTCGGTGACCCGCATATCGCGTTCGGCGATGCTCGATGTGCTCAGCGACGACTATGTCAGGACGGCGCGCAGCAAGGGCGTTTCGGCGCGCGGCGTCATCTGGCGGCATGCCTTGCCCAACGCGCTCATCCCGGTCGTGACGCTGAGCGGCATAGAGTTCGGCTACCTCCTGGGCGGAGCTGTCATCGTCGAGCAGATCTATGCGCTGCCCGGTCTCGGCCGCATGGTGCTGGATGCCATCCTGCAGCGCGACTACGCGCTGGTGCAGGGAAGCGTGCTGTTCATCGCCTTCAACTTCATGATCGTCAATCTCCTCGTCGACCTCGCCTATGTCGCGCTCGACCCGCGTATCCGGCTAAGCGAGCACTGATGGCGACATTGCGGGCTATATTTGCGCATCCCAGCGGCCGCATCGGCGGTGCGATCGTTGCGCTTTATCTGCTGCTTGCCGTGCTTGGCATGCTGGGGCTGACGCCGCACAATCCGCTGACGCAGCACCGGGTCGAACGGCTGCATGTGCCTGATAGCACCTACTGGATGGGCACGGACCTATTCGGCCGCGATGTCGCAAGCCGGCTGATGACCGGGATCGGCCAGTCCTTCATCGTGGCCTTCTTTTCGGTCGCCGTCGCGACACTGGCCGGCACCGTGCTCGGGCTGGCGGCAGCCTGGTTCGGGCGCCGCTGGGACGGCCTAGTGATGCGCATCATGGACGTTGTGCTGGCGTTCCCGGCGATCCTGCTGGCGCTGCTGATCGTCGCGGTTGCGGGACCGGGAACCTTGACCAGCGTCATTGCCATCGCCATCGTCTACACACCGATCTTCACGCGCGTCGTGCGAGGTCCGGCTCTGTCGCTCAAGGCGCGCGAGTTCGTCGACGCGGCCCGCACGTTCGGCAGCAGTGCGGGCTATATCGTAACACGGCATCTGCTGCTCAATCTGGTGGCGCCACTGACGGTTCAGGTGACGCTGGCGCTGGCCTGGGCACTGCTGACCGAAGCCGGCTTAAGCTTCCTCGGACTCGGCACGCAGCCGCCCGCCGCGTCGCTCGGCCTGATGCTGAGCGACAGCCGCAATCTGATGGAGACAGCTCCCTGGCTGATGATCTTCCCGGGCGTGGCGATCATGATCGGCATCCTCGGTTTCAACCTGCTCGGCGATGCGTTGCGCGATGTCCTCGACCCGAAGATGCGGAGATCGATCGCATGATCCCGCTGCTGTCCGTCAGCGGATTGCGCGTCGGCTTCGGTCGCAACCCGCAAGCCAATGAGGTCGTGCGCGGCGTCAGCTTCGATCTCGCCGACGGCGAAACGCTGGCCATCGTCGGCGAAAGCGGCTCGGGCAAATCGGTTACGGCGCTGTCGATCAATCGCCTTGTCGATTATGGCGGCGGCCGCATCACCGGCGGGTCGATCAAGCTGAGGCGGGCCGACGGCAGCACCTTCGACCTGACCGCCGCAGCCGAGCCGCAATTGACGAAGATCCGCGGCGGCGAAATCGGCATGATCTTCCAGGAGCCGATGAGCTCGCTCAATCCGGTGCTGACCATTGGCTGGCAGATCGAGGAATCATTTCGCCTGCATCGCGGCCTGACCGGACGACAAGCAACGGCGGCGGCCAAGGACGCGCTCGACCGCGTCCGTATTCCGGACGCAGCGAGGCGGTTGAAATACACGCCCAACCAGCTGTCGGGCGGCATGCTGCAGCGGGTGATGATCGCCATGGCGATTGCGTGCAACCCGCGCCTGCTCATTGCCGACGAGCCAACGACGGCGCTGGATGTTACGGTGCAGGCGCAGATCATGGCGCTGCTCGCCGAATTGAAACAGGAAACCGGGATGTCGATGATCTTCATCACCCACGACATCGGTCTGGTTGCAGGCATCGCCGACAAGGTGATGGTGATGCAAGGCGGAGAAGCTGTCGAGCAGGGCGCATTGAACCAGATATTGGACGATCCGCAGCATCCCTATACGCGGCATCTGCTACATGCGGTTCCGCATTTCGCCGGCGGCAGCGCGACACGCAGGGACGCGCAACGCGAAAAGCAAAAAGCTGCCGAGCCGGCGCTGAAGGTCGATGGCCTCGTAGTGCGATTTCCGGTCAAGGGTGGGTTTTTCAGCCGCGCCAGCGGTGCCGTGCACGCGGTGGACGGTGTGGATTTCGAGCTAATGCCGGGCGAGACATTGGCGGTCGTCGGCGAGAGCGGTTCCGGAAAGTCCACCACCGCCCGCGCGATTCTGGGGCTGGTGCGCTCGACGCGCGGCACAATCTCGGCCAGCGCGCGCAAGGCCGCCGCCGGGCAGAGCGCCCTTCCCGTGCAGATGGTGTTCCAGAATCCCTATGGCTCGCTCAATCCCAGACTCACCGTCGAAAATCTCCTCGCAGAGCCGGTGATCGCTACCGGCGGACGGATAACTGCTGAAACGCGAGCGAAAATGGCCGCGCTGCTGAAACGCGTCGGCCTTCCGGAAAACAGCCTGCAGCGCTATCCGCACGAATTCTCCGGCGGCCAGCGGCAACGCCTGTGCATCGCTCGCGCGCTGATGCTCAATCCTTCGGTTATCGTCCTCGACGAAGCGGTTTCGGCGCTCGATGTGTCGGTGCAGGCCAGGGTGCTGGAGCTTTTGGTCGAGCTGCAGCGTGAATTCGGGCTGGCCTATCTGTTCATCTCGCATGACATGGCTGTCGTCGAGCGGATCGCCCATCGCATCGCGGTCATCTATGCCGGCCAGATTGTCGAGATCGGCGATGCCAGATCGGTGCTCTCGGAGCCGAAGCACTCCTATACCAAACAGCTTATCGCGGCAGTTCCTACTATAGACCGGCGGCATGAACGTTTCGAGCTGGACACGCGCCAGGTCCCCTCGCTCGTGCGTCCGCTGGGGTTTGAGCCGGGCCCGGCCAATTGGCAGCAATTCGGGCCGGATCATAGAGCACGGGTGGAAGTGTGATGATTGTCGCCCAAGAATATGAAAGGCCGGAGGGACAGCCCCATCGCTGCCTTCCGAACGGAGGCGTAGTTGATCGACCATGATCTCTTCTCCCGCGCATTCGCCCCGCTCGAAGCGGCCGTGGCCGCATCGCGCATTCCGGGCGGCGTGCTCGGCACAGTTGACGGGGACGGCGAACGCATCGTCCGGGCAATCGGCTCAGCCCAAGTCGTGCCCAAGATACGGCCGATGCATGTCGGGACATGGTTCGACCTGGCATCCCTGACCAAAGTCATCTTCACCACGTCGCGTATCCTGGCACTGGCGGAAGAAGGCTTCATCGACCTCGACGCGCCGCTGATTTCCGTCCTGCCCGACCTTCGCCAATATGACGAAAAAGCCTGGGAACGGAACGTAACGTTTCGCCAGTGTCTCGGCCATCAGACACCGTTTCCCGCCGTCGCACCGATCTACACCTATGGCCACGATCCGGACCTGCTGCGCGCCTTCATCCTGCAGCGCGAATGGCAGGCTGGCGAGCCGGTCTATTCCGATATCAACTTCATCCTGCTCGGCTTCGTCCTGGAGCGCCTGTCTGGCAAGACCATTCGCGACATGGATCCCGGTCCGGGCTTCGCGTTCTCCGCCGAACCGGATCAAGCGGCGGCGACCGAAGACTGCACATGGCGCCATCGCGTGCTCTGCGGCGAAGTCCACGACGACAATTGCTCGGCCTTGCAAGGTGCCGGTCACGCCGGCCTGTTCGGAACGGCGGCTTCGGTCCTCGACTTTGCGCAAGGGCTGCTGGACGGGACCGGCGCGTCGCAGCGTTCGATCGCGCTAATGCGCACGCCCTTGTCGGCAACCCGCACCCATGGCTGGGAGCGACCCCACGAAGGCTGGTCCGGCGGCCGGGTATGCAGCCCCGAAACCATCGGGCATACCGGCTTTACCGGTGTCGGGCTGTGGGTCGACTTCGACAAAGGCAGAGCCTGGACCTTGCTCACCAACCGGATCCATCCGACACGTCATTTCAACAGCGGGATTGTTACGCTTCGCCAGTCGGTCGGCGATCTCGTCAACGGAGCTTAGGAGCCAAATGATGGAACCAATCTGGGCCGTCGGCCTGATGACCGGCACCGTGCTGGACGGCAATATCGATGTCGCGCTGATCAAGACCGACGGCGAACGGATTGACGACTTCGGCATCTACACGCTGGCCCCCTACCCGCAGTCGATCCGGACCTTGCTGGAAGAGACGCTGCGGCAGGCAAGGAGCTGGAATTTCACAGGGCCGGAACCGGCAATCTTCCACGAGGCAGAGGAAGCGCTGACGCGCGCCCAGTCCGCGGCGGTCAAGGATCTGGTCGAAAGCCACGGGCTGACGATGGCCGATATAGGGGTCGTCGGCTTCCACGGCCAGACCGTGCTGCACCGTGCCCCGCAAGTGGGCCGACTGGGCCAGACCCGCCAGCTTGGCGACGGCGAGCTGATGCATGCCATCCTTGGCACCAGGGTCGCCTATGACTTCCGCTCGGCCGACATGCGCGCCGGCGGCCAGGGCGCGCCGCTGTCGGCCGCCTATCACGCCGCGCTGCTGCGCGAAGCCGACGCCACCGGCGACACGGCGGTACTCAATCTCGGCGGCGTCGCCAACATCACCTGGTGGGACGGCACGGACAATGTTGTTGCCTTCGACACCGGGCCCGCCAACGCACCGCTGAATGATTTCATCAAATCGAAGGGGCTCGGCGAAATGGACCGCGACGGCGCCCTTGCCCGCGCCGGCACGGTCGACGAGGCACGGCTGGCCAAGCTCCTGCAGCATCCGTATTTGACCAAACCCTACCCGAAATCGCTGGACCGTTTCGATTTCGGCGCCTCGATGGCGGACGGGATGAACGCCGAGGATGGTGCAGCACTGCTGACGGCCTTCACCGCGGCCGCCGTCGGCAAGGCGCTCGATCTCCTGCCGCGCCGGCCGAAGCGGCTGGTGGTCAGCGGCGGCGGGCGCCACAATCCAACGATCATGGCCATGCTTGCCAGCCGCGCCGGTGTCGAGGCCGTGCCGGCCGAGGTGATGGGCTGGAAGGGCGATGCGGTGGAGGCGGAGTGTTTTGCGTTCCTGGCAGTGCGCGTGCTCAGGGGCTTGCCGATCAGCTTCCCCAGTACGACCGGCGTGCCCCAGCCGATGTGCGGCGGACGCCTTGCCGGCTAGTCAGGCTTCAGCCTCTTCTGCAGGAAGATGCGGCTGCGGCCGACGGGAAAATCGGCAAGCACGCCGAAGGGCTGATAGCCCTGGCGCTCATAGGCCTTGGCGGCCTTGGGATTGAACGTGTCGATCCAGGCGCCGTGACAGTCGCGCGCGATCGCCTCCCTCTCGGCCGCCTCGAGCATCCTGCCAGCCATGCGGTGACCGCGCAGTTTTTCATCGACCCAGAGCCATTGCACATAGAGCCAGCCCCAGGCGGTGTATCCCGAGATGCCGGCGACAATAGCGCCGTGCTCATCGCGCACGAACACGGCCAGTGTCTTCCTGCCGGAGGCACCGACATCACCGTCGTTGAACGCCGTAAGCCGCTCTCCAAGAAAAGCCAACTCGTGCGGCAAGGGATCGGCGGTTGTCTCAAGCGTTGTATTGTTCATCCGCCAAGCATCTATCGAAGGACGGGACCGAGAAGCAAGCCTTGCTGCGCTATAGGTTCGGCGAACGCCACGCCGCTACCGCAGCAGCGATTAGCATGAGCAAAGCTGCAATCACCGCCGATGCTGCAAAACCGCACGTGGAATAGAGCGGTCCGAACGCCGTGGTGCCGACGAACACCGCAAGATAGGTCACCGCGCTGTTCAAACCCATAATCGTGCCGCGACGCGCAGGGTCGAGCGCCGACAGGCGCATCACCAGGACGTTCAGCCCGAAATGATTGGCAAGGCCCCAGACGGCTATCACCGCTATGGTCAGATGAAAACTACTGCTTGCCGCGGCAATCGCGACATAGACGACCGCGACGAGCAGATAGGCAAACGGCATGACACGCCGCGCACCCAGGCGATCGATAACGCCGTCAAGAAGCGCCGCCGCGCCAAATCCGGCGCCATAGGCGAGCGCGGCCAGCCCGTTGGCACTGACCGGCCGTCCCAAGCCATTGTGAAGGTGATCGCCAAGATAGCCATAGATGCCGTAGAACGCGGTCATGAAGGCGGCGCAGGCGACCAGCAGCGGCACGATGCCCGGAACGCTCAAGGCGCCCAGTGGCGTCGGCGCCGGACCGCTCTTCCTGACATCGCTGAGCGACGTCAGAGCCAGGCTGGCCAATGCGAGTGCTGCGAGCACCGCGACCGCCGCGAAAACGGCACGCCAATGTACCAGATCGGCAAGTACGGCCGACAGCGACACGCCGGCGACCATGCTCAGCGTCCAGCCAGTCAGCACGACGCCTATGGTGCCGCTTTCGCGGCCGGGCGGCGCAATCGCGGCGGAGCTGGCATAGATTGCCGGCATGGCGACACCTGCAGCGATGCCGGCGAGAAGCTGGGCCGCGACCAGCGCCGTCACGGTCGGCGCAGCGGCGCTGGCGACGAGCGCTACCGCCAGCAGCAGCAACGCCCCTTGCAGCATGCGGCGGGCGCCAAGCCGATCGATATAGCGCGCCAGGAACAAGGCGCTTGCCGACGTCCCGAGCCCGAACGCGGCCGACGCGATCATAACCGCCGGTACGCTTGTGCCGAAGGACGCGGCCACTGCCGGCGCGATCGGACCGAGCACCAGCGAGTTCGAGCCGATCACAGCAATGCACCCCGTCAGCAGGTAAGCGAGGGCCGGGATTGGCGGCTTGGGCGCCGCTGCGAATGTGGCGACTTGATCAGTGTTCGACATATGGCAATAATGGCCGTATTAAATTCTGCATCAATAGGGAATTTCATTATGGATGAAGAAACAGATGGCATTCCGCAGAACAGGCCTGCCGCCCGCGATATCGATGCAACCGACCGAAAAATATTAGGCGTTCTGGTCGACGACGCCACGATCAGCTATGCCGAGCTCGGCGACCGCGTCGGCCTTTCACCGCCGGCAGCCCATGAACGCGTCAAGCGTCTCCGGCGCAGCGGCGCCATCCGCAACACCGCGGTCATCATCGATCCCAAGGCGGTGCACAAGCCGCTGCTTGCCTTCGTCCATATCGACACAAAGGGGTGGGGAAAGACGCCGGAGCTGATGGCAATCTCCGAACACCCCGAAGTCGAGGAGATCCATTCGGTGGCCGGCGACACATGCATGCTGATCAAGGTCCGCACCGAGGACACGCGGGCACTCGAAGGCCTGCTGTCGCGCCTCTACGAAACACCCGGCGTCACCTCGACGCGAAGCTACGTCGTGCTCTCGACCTATCTCGAGCGGCCGGTGCAGCCGGGGATTACGACGGAGTGGCCGACGCCCCGGCACATGGCCAAGCCGCTTTATTAGCTCAAACGATTCTCACGCGTATCCAAAGTCGAACCGGAAACGTCTTAGGCACTGCATCCTGTGGTCATCCGTCGGGCCGGTTCGTTTGCGCCGGTTCTTGGGGTTCAACGGGATGCCTGTTGCGCAACCGGAGACACGCGATGAGAAAATTGATCGTGGGCAGCTTCATTTCGCTGGACGGCGTCATCGAAGCACCAATGGAATGGGCGTCACCGTTCTTCGACGAGGAGATGAAGGAACACTCCTATGAAAAGGCCGGCGAGGCGGATTTTTTCCTGCTCGGCCGCGTCACCTACGAAATGTTTTCGGCGCGTTGGCCGCAGGTCAAAGGCAGCAAGTACATGGATCGCATGAACGGGCTGAAGAAGCTCGTCGCGTCGCGCAGCCTCAAGGAAGTGAGCTGGAACGCGTCGCTGATCGAAGGCGACATCGCTGCCGAAATTGCCAGGATCAAGCAGCAGGCCGGCGGCAACATTTTGAAGTACGGAGTGAGCAATCTCGACCAGACGCTGCTCGCCAACAGGCTTGTCGACGAGTATCAGCTCTCGATCGTGCCGACCCGCGTCGGCCATGGCAAACGCGCTTTCCAGGATGTCGACCCGTCCCTGGTCAGACTGGAGCTTATAGATACCCACCGTTTCAAGAACGGCGTCATTACGTTGACCTATGTCCCGCTATGATCCGTATGCCATGAAGATGCAGCCAAGACTTGACCCGACCGGGCTTTTCGACGTCCGCTACGCCGGTTTTCTGGAGACAGTCGCGCATTTGCGTGGACGGCTGCACCGCTACTGTGCACGCATGACCGGTTCAACGCTCGACGCCGAAGACGTGATGCAAGAGGCGCTGTTCGAGGCCTATCGGAAGATCGAGAAGCTGGACGATGCGAGTGCTCTTGGCCCCTGGCTGTTTCGCATTGCACATAATCGCTGCATCGATTTTCTGCGAAGCCGGCAGGTGCGTCAGCATGCGGAGGCCAATTTCGCCGAAGACGAGATCATCCTGCCGGTCGAGCCGGCGGGCCAGGGCGCGGATCGCGCGATCGAACGGCTGGTGATCCACCTGCCGCCCAAAGAACGCGCCTGCGTCCTGCTCAAGGACGTCTTCGACTATTCGCTGGAAGAGATCGCCGACCTCGTCGGCTCGACTGTGGGCGGCGTCAAGGCTGCGTTGAGCCGTGGCCGTTCGAAATTGGCCGCCTTGTCAGGCGAGCCAATCGTCCGTTCGGAGCCCCAACGCGATCCGGAACTCCTGGAATTGCTCAGCCGCTATGTCGAACTGTTCAACCGCCGCGACTGGGATGGGGTACGGGCGTTGACCAGCGCCGACGCACAATTGCGTGTCGCGGATTGCTTCAAGGGCAGGCTGTCGGAATCACCTTACTTCGTTGAATATGAAAGAGCCTCGACGACCTGGAAAATGGCGGTTGGCGAGATCGATGGCCAGGCGGTGCTGCTCGTGCTCCACCATGGCGAAAACGGTTGGAAGCCGGCCCATCCAGTTCGGATCGAAGCCGCCGGCGGGACCATAAATCGCATCGCCGATTACTATGCCTGCCCTTGGATCATGCCGGCGGCTGGTGCGGTGGTCGTTTCCAGGCCGGCCTAACCAGCAACAGGACATGCAAGTGTCCGGCATCAACCTCAATGGAATGGGATCGATGCCGAACAAGACATAGGCGGCTTACTGAAGCTTCGCCTGCAGGGCGTTGACGTCATCCGTGGTCATTTCGCCGTCGGTCGTCACCTTGCCATCGACGATCTTCCAGAGGCGGAACGGGCCGGTGATGTCGCCGTATTTGTCGAAGGCAACCGGGCCGATGACGCCTTCGTAACGGATCGGCTTGCCATCCTTGATCAGGCCGAGCGCCTTGGCGAACTCGTCCTTGCCGGCATAGATCGGCGTGCCGGCCGGGTCGACCGCCTTGTACATAGCCTCCTTGATCTTGGCCGGATCCTCGGAGCCGGCAATGGCGATGGCCAAGCCGACGATGGCGCCGGCATCATACGACCGGTCGGCCGCCGGGTTCGACGGTTCGATGCCCGAAAATTCCTTGTAGTTCTTGGTGAAATACTCGGTCGATGCGGTCGGGCTGGTGCCGGAGGAAGTGCCGTACGCATCCTTCAGGTAATCCGCGCCAACGGATTCGATGAAGTCCGGGCTGTTCATGCCGTCATTGAGCAGGAATTTCTGGACACCGCCCTGAGAAATCCAGGTACGGGCGATGGTTGCGCCGTCGACAGGCGTGCTGACGAGGTAAAGCCCGTCCGGTTCGCCGGCCATGGCCGCGGTTACCTCCGAGGCATAGCTCGACTGCTTTTCATTGTAGGGCGTGTCGGAGACGATGGTGCCGCCGAGTGCCTTATAGGCGCGCGAAAATTCCGCCACCATGTTGACGCCGAAATCGTTGTTGACGTGGATGACCGACAGCTTCTTGAAGCCTTTGTCGATGGCATATTTGGCGGCAGCGACGCCCTGCAGCGCATCAGATGTGATGGTGCGGAAGAAGATGCCGTTGGTCTTGCCGTCGCGCCCGAGCGCCGTCAGCGTCGGCGACGAGGAAGCAGGCGACACCTGGACTATCTTGGCCGGAGCGGTGACCGAGGTCAGGATCGGGATCGACACCGAGGAGATGATGCCGCCGATGATCACCGGCACCTTCTTGACCTGCACGAGCTGCGTCGCGGCGTCGACCGCAATGTTGCCCTGGCTCTGGCTGTCGCGCGTGTCGGTCGCGAGATCGCAGCCGCGGACGCCGCCCGCGTCGTTGATGTCGCGGAAGGCCATCTCGACCGATTTGGCGCCGGCCTGGCCGTACTCGCCGGCCGGGCCTGTCAGTTCCATGACGAGGCCGACGGTGATCTTGCAATCGGCGGCTTGCGCTGCGCCGGCCGCTGTCAGCAGTGCGAGCGCGGTGGTGATCTGAAGTATGGTCTTTTTCATTGTTGTTCCCCTTTTGTTACACGACTCTCATTGATGTCTTGAGCCTGTTCAGCCTTCCGGCATCTGCAGCCAGGTTTCATGCAGATGTCGCCATTCGACGCCGTTGGGCGCCGATGAACTGGTGGTGAAAACGGCACTCGAGCGGCGGCGGCTATGTTTGCCGGCCCGCTGCTGCGTTTCGATGTAGCAGACGACGATCGTGTCGCCTGCCTGCCAGCCGGCCCGGATATCCTCGATCGAGATACTGAAATCGCCATCCGAGGTGGCGCGGCTTGCCCTGACATGGTCAAGCACCGCGTCACGATCGAGGACCTGACCGTCCGGCGCAACCATCTGGAAGCCTTCGCCCATGACGCTTTCGAACCGGTTGAAATCTGCATTGTCCGCACTCGCCGCATTGAACCAGTCGACGAAGAAGCGGTGGAGATCGACCACCTCGGCGCTGGCGCGGGAAAGCAAGGAAGGTTTTTCGTCCGTGGCCGCGTTCATTTCCTGCCTGCATTCAAATTGTAATGCATGATCGAGCCGTGGCGGCCG
Source organism: Mesorhizobium sp. M0816 (assembly GCF_040320005.1). Taxonomy (NCBI): domain Bacteria; kingdom Pseudomonadati; phylum Pseudomonadota; class Alphaproteobacteria; order Hyphomicrobiales; family Phyllobacteriaceae; genus Mesorhizobium; species Mesorhizobium sp. M0816. The sequence goes on from NZ_JAMYOT010000001.1 coordinate 435,718, forward strand.
TGACGGTCGCGTTCCAATGTGTAGACGTCGCCCAGCGGCCCACGGCTTTGCGCGATCAGGGCAGCGATCCTCGCCCGGTCGTCGGCATCGAGCGCGACGTCCATGATTCTGGCATTGGCAAGGGCGTGCGCCTGGTTGCGGGCGCCGACGATGACGGCCGCCACTTGCGGCTGCTCCAGCACCCAGGCGCTGGCGATGGTGGCGATATCGACGCCGTGGCGGTCGGCGACGGCCTTCAGTGTGCGAAGCAACTCCTGGAAAAGCTCCCAGCCACCAAAGTCGTCAATGATCAGCTTGTATTTGACCAGCGATCGGTTTTCGAGCGGCGTCTGCGGCTCGGCAGCGCCAAGCCATTTTTCGCTGAGGAAGCCGCCCGCCACCGAACCGTAGCAGAGGAAACTGACGCCGTGCCGGCTGGCGAGCGCTGCAAGGCTGTTGGCTGGCCGCTGGTCGAGCACCGAGTATTGCAATTGCTGGCTGACCAGCGGCACACCGGCGGCCAGGATCTCGGCCAACCGCGGCGTGTCGAAGTTCGTGGTGCCGATGTTGCGCACCTTGCCTTCCCTGCGGATTTCGTTGAGCCAGCCCATCGCTTCGACGTAGCCGGGCAGCGCATAGTCCCACCAGTGGAACTGCACGAGATCGAGCCGCTCGGTCTTCAGCCGCCGCAGCGACTGCTCGACGATGCCTCTGATGTAGTCGCGGCTGATATTGGAAAGCCTTTCCAGGTCAGGCACCAGCTTGGTGTGCACCTTCATTTTGGTGGCAGCGTCGAGGCCACGCTCATTGGCAAGGCGCAGGCGCGCCGCGCCGATCAGCTCTTCGACACCGGTATAGATATCGGCGCAATCATACGTCCTGATGCCGGCGTCGAAGGTGGCGATCAGGTCAGTTACCGCCTGTTGGCGGTCGATCGCGCCGTGCCCGCCGGCAAGCTGCCAGCCGCCGCGGATAACGCGCGAGATCGTATAGCCGGGGCTGAGCTCGAAAGCCTTGGCGGTCATCTCCGGTCATTCTCCTTCGGCAGCGGCACCGCCGTCGTTTCGGCATGGCTGAACCGCCGCTTGCCGGTCCTGACGATCCGGAGCCGGCTGGCACAATTGGGATCCGGGCAAGCGATCTCGGCGTCCGACGTCATCCAGTCGTTCCTGTGGGTCGGGCGCTGCTTTGCGGCCAGAAGCGGCAACACTGCCGCAATGGAATAGATCGAGAAACCTTGCCCCGCCGGCATCGACAGCATCTCGCCCTTCAACTCGAAATAGTCGCCGGGCTTGGCGCCGCAATAGATCGGCTTGCCCTCGGGGATAACCGCCTCGACGCGAAGGTCGAAGAGTTCGAAACTGTCGTCGGTCTCAGCCATTCAGATCTCCACCCGGGTGAAGGTGATGTCGCAGGCACCGTTGCGGCGGATCACGCCACAAGCGGCTGCGAATTTATCGCGATCCTCAGGCACCACCTGCGCGACGACGCTTCCGGCAAGCCAGCCGATCGGGAACAGCAGGCGTGCACCCGCTCCGTAGAACAGGCCGACGTCAAAGATGGCATTCGGGTTGCCGCCCCACATGCGCGGCGGCACGTAGGACAACACGATGTCGCCCGGCTGCGGCGTCAGCGTTGCGTTCTCCGCCGGCAAGGGCCTGGCATAGGTTTGGCCCTCAAGTTCGGCTGATGGAACCGGGCAGGAGATTTCCGGCCCCGTCCACATCGCATGGATGCCGGCAACGACGCGCGGCTGCTCGAGATACGCCAGCAGGAAGGCAGCGTTGTCGGGCGCCTTTTCAGGCAACAGCAGCGCGGTCACGGAAAGCATCGAGTGTGGCTCGGTGATGTTGATGCCAGGCACCGTCATGCCCTCAATCCTTCCTTGCTTGTGGATTGGAGCTTGTCGCGCAGAAAGGCGAAGGGCCGGCTGATGTCGGCCACCAGCGCCTCGCGCGCCGCTTGCGCATCCTGCCTGGAAAGCGCTGCGACGATGCTGCGGTGGTAGTGGGCCGTATCGACCTCGCCGGCGTCGGAGAAGGCGTAAATGGCAACGCGGATGCAAGGCCCGGATTGCAACCACAGGCTCTCGATCATCGGGATCAGCACGGCGGAACCGCAGCAACGGTAGATCTCGAAATGGAAGCTCTGGTTGAGCGTGGCCTCGCGGTCGATATCCTTCTTGTGCTTCAGCGCCCGCATCTCGTCCCACTCGCCGAGCATGGCTTCGACCGAAGCGATCTGGCGCGGGTTCATGCGCGTGGCGGCCAGCGCGATCGCTTCGCCCTCGATCAGAGAACGGGCGCGCAAGAGGTCGTCGATGCGCTCCAGCGTGATCGGCGGCACGCGCACCGAACGGTTGGGAAGCGCTTCCAGTGCCTTCTCGGTGATCAGCCGTCCGAGCGCCTCGCGCACCGGCATGGTGCTGGTGACCAGCGCGTCGGCGAGGCCGCGGATGGTCAGAACCTGGCTCGGCTCGAAAAGACCGCCGATCAAGGCGCGGCGCAACTCCGAATAGACGCGATCCTGCACGGTCTCGCGGCCGACCGGCGTAAGCTGGGCTGCGATCATCTCATTGTTCTTTTCGATGGCGGCCTTCTGCATAGGCAATCCCGGTCTTGGCCGTTTTCGGCTTGCGGAAGAAATTAAAGCCGAATAGCGTGATCAAAGCAAGCGTGATCACAAATCAAATCATAGGCGACCAGGATCGCTTTTCGGCCTGAGGGATTGATGGGCGACACGACGGAACGGCAGGAGGAGATCCGCACGCCGGTTCTGACGGCCAGGAACGTCGTCAAACGCTTCGGCGGCCTGGTCGCGGTCAACAATGTCTCGTTCGACGTCCGGCCGGGCGAAATACTTGGCCTTATCGGCCCGAACGGCGCCGGCAAGACCACGATGTTCGACCTGCTCGCCGGCAGCATTCTGCCGACCAGCGGCGAAATCCTCCTCAACGGCGTATCGGTGTCGGGGGAGGCTGCCCATCGCCGCATTGGCCGCGGCCTTGGCCGCACGTTCCAGATCCCCCGGCCCTTGCCTAACCTGACGCTGATCGAAAACGTCATGCTGGCCGCGCAAGGGCAGGCCGGAGAAAAACTGCTCGCCAATTTCCTGACGCCCCGGCGGGTCGCTGCCGAAGAAAGGGCTGCCGAGACAAGAGCCGTCGAACTGCTCGAGCTCGTCACGATCGCTCACCTCGCGCACGAACCTGCGCGCGTGCTTTCAGGCGGCCAGCGCAAGCTGCTCGAGTTGGCCCGCGTGATGATGGCCGACCCGGCGATCATCCTGCTCGACGAGCCGGCGGCCGGGGTCAACGCAACCCTGCTCGAGATCATTATAGACCGCATCCGCGACATCAATGCGCGCGGCATCACCTTCCTGCTGATCGAGCACAATATCGACATGGTGACGCGGCTTTGCCACCGCGTGCTGGTCATGGCGAGCGGCCAGCTTCTGTGCGAAGGCACCCCGGAGGAGGTGGCGCGCGATCCGCGCGTCATCGAGGCCTACCTCGGAGGCACGGCATGAGCCAAAAGGTACTCGATGTCCGCGATCTCGAAGCCGGCTACGAGCCTGGCGTTCCGATCGTGCGCGGCGCTTCGATCACCGTCGACCAGGGCGAGATCGTCGTCGTTCTCGGTCCCAACGGCGCCGGCAAGTCGAGCCTTATCAAGGCCATCGCCGGCCTTGTCCCGATCACCGGCGGCACGGTGCTGCTGGACGGCAAGGATATCACGGCGTCGCCCGCTCACATCATGGTCCGCCTTGGCCTTGCCTTCGTGCCACAGACAGAGAACATCTTCCCGCTGATGTCGGTCGAGGACAATCTCAGGGTCGCCTGCGGCATCCTGAGGCCGCGCGAGGTCCCAGCCCGCATCGAGGAAATGTATGCGGCCTTTCCCGATCTCGCCCGTCAGCGCAGAACGGCCGCGGGCAATCTGTCGGGTGGACAGCGGCAGATGCTGGCCGTCGCCCGGGCGTTGATCGTCCATCCCAAGGTGCTGGTGCTCGACGAGCCGTCGGCCGGCCTGTCGCCGAAATTCGTGGCGATGGTGTTCGAGATGCTGGCCGGCATCCGAAAGTCCGGCGTCACCATTCTGCTGGTCGAACAGAACGCCAAGGCAGCGCTTGCCATTGGAGACCGCGCCTATGTGCTGGTCGAGGGCAAGGAGCGGCACCAGGGCGTCGCCTCCGAGCTCTGGAACGACCCGGTCGTCGCTGAACTCTATCTTGGCCAGCGCCGCCTCGACCTTGGACAAGGAAGCGCGGCATGAACCTGCAATTCGTCGTCGACGGACTGCTGGCAGGGTCGATGATCGGCCTCGGCGCCATCGGCGTGACACTCACCTATTCGATCCTGCGCTTCTCGAACTTCGCCCATGGCGACTTCATGGCCTGGGGCGCCTATGCGACGCTCGCCGTGGTTGGCGCCATTGGCGCGATTTTCGGCAAGATCGCGCCGATCGCGCCCCTCTCCTTCGGTTGGCCGCTGATCGTCGCACTCATCATCGGCATGGCGGCCACCGGCCTGCTGGCGCTGGCGCTCGACATCGTGCTGTTCGCGCGGCTGCGGGCCAAGGGCCAGGCGATCATCGTGGTGATGGCGAGCTTCGGCGCCTCGATGGCGCTGAGAAGCCTGCTCGAATTCATCTTCACCTCGCGTCCGACCTATTTCAGCCGGGCGATCCAGATCGCCATGCCGATAGGTTTCGGCATCCGCATCACCCCGGACCAGATCGCGCTGCTGTTGCTGACCGCCGTGCTGGTGCTCGGCGTGCATCTCCTGATGACGCGGACCCAGACCGGCCGCTCGATGCAGGCATTGAGCCAGAACGCGGCACTTGCCCGCATCGTCGGCATCGACGTCGCCAGGGTGGTGCGCGTCACCTGGATCATCGGTGGCGCGCTGGCCTGCGTCGCCGGCGTCATGATCGGCATTCTCATCCAGATCCGCCCGTTCATGGGTTTCGAGATGCTGCTGCCGATGTTCGCGGCCGCCATCCTCGGCGGCATCGGCAGCGTGCCCGGCGCCGTTCTCGGCGGCCTGATCATCGGCATGGCCGAAGCGGCTGCCGTGCAATTGATCGGCGCCGAATGGCGGGCAGCCGTCTCGTTCATCATCCTGATGGCGGTGCTGTTCGTGCGGCCCATCGGCCTTTTCGGAGTGAGGGAACGCTGATGGATCTGCTCGGCTACGGCGCCTTCTTCCTGACCACCGCGCTGATCTTTTCGCTCATCACGCTCGGGCTCAATCTGCAATGGGGGCTGACCGGGCTTTTCAATGTCGGGGTCGCCGGCTTCGTTGCCATCGGCGCCTACACCTCGGCGCTGCTGACCACGCCCGACGATGCCGCGCGCCTGGGCGGCTTCGACCTGCCGATCCTTATCGGCTGGCTTGGCGCCATGCTGTTGGGCGGCGTCGCCGCCGCCATCACCGGCATTGCCACGCTACGTCTGAGATCGGACTATCTGGCGATCACTACTTTCGGCGTCGCCGTCGTCGTGCAACTGGTAGCGCTCAATGCCCAGAAGCTGACCGGCGGGCCGTTCGGCATCGGCTTCATTCCGCGTCCGTTCGGCGGTCTTGCCGAAACGCCTTTGCTGTTCAACCTTTCGAACCTTGCGATCGTCTCGGTGGTGACGCTGATCGTCTATCTCGCGCTGGAGCATCTGTCGCGCAGCCCGTGGGGGCGCGTGTTGAAGGCGCTTCGCGAGGATGAGCGGGCCGCGATATCCCTAGGCAAAAGCGCACGGTTCTACCGCGTCCAGGCCTTTGCCGTCGGTGGCGCCATCATGGCGCTTGCCGGTGCGCTGCAGGCGCATTTCACCGGCTTCATCGCCCCGGACAATTATTTGCCGGCGCTGACTTTCCAGGTCTGGGTGATGCTGATCGTCGGTGGCTCGGGCAGCAACATCGGCGCCGTCATCGGCAGCATCCTGGTCTGGGCGATATGGGCCGGATCGGGAGCCTTGACCAGTATGTTGTTCTCGCCGGAACAGCAGGCCCGCGCCGCTTCGCTGCAGATCGTCGCCATCGGCGTGATGCTGTGCGTCATCCTTCTGGTCAGGCCGAACGGCCTGTTTGGCGACAGGCCGCGGCGTCCAAAGTTCGGCAAGCGTGCACGCGTGGCCCCGAGCGAGAGCGGCTCATGAACGCTGTGACCCGGCCGCGCGGCGTTTCCCTTTGGCATGCCGTCAGCCGCAGTCGCCGCGACCGGCCCACCCTCGAAGGCGCACTCGATGTCGATCTGGCAATTGTCGGCGGCGGGTTTTCAGGCCTTTCCACCGCGCTGCACAGTGCCGAGAAAGGCATCTCGGTTGCCGTCCTCGAGGCGGAAATCATCGCCTGGGGGGCAACCGGCAGGAATGCCGGCTTCGTCGTGCCGAATTTCGCGAAAAGAGACCCCGACGATATCATTGCCCAGCTCGGGCCCGAACGCGGCGAACGCCTTGTAGATTTCGCCGCCGGCAGCGCCGACCTCGTCTTCGACCTGATCAGGCGGCATGCCATCGAATGCGATGCCGTCCAGAGCGGCTGGATACAACCAGCCCATTCACCGGCCGCTTTGCAAAAGACCAGATCGCGCGCCGAACAATGGGCACCACGCGGAAGGCCGGCTGTTGCGCTGGATAGACAGGCGGTCGAAGAGCTGACCGGCGTTCGCGGTTATCTCGGCGGCTGGATCGACAGATCGGGTGGCGTCCTCAATCCGGTCGAATATGCGCGCGGATTGGCCGACGCGGCGGAAAAGGCCGGAGCGCGCATCTTCGAGCATACGCGTGTCGCGTCGATCGATCACATAGGCGATGGTTGGGCTTTGAAGACGGCCTCCGGTTCGGTACGCGCAGGAAAGGTGCTGGTCGCCACCAACGCCTATGGCGGAGCGCTGGATCGGGCGTTGCAGCGAACCTATTTCCCGCTGAAAATCTTCCAGATCGCGACAGCGCCGCTGCCGCGCGAAATACGCACTCGCCTGCTTCCTGGCGGGCAAGGCGTCGGCGACACACGACGCAATCTCTTCACCTTCCGCTTCGACGGCGAAAACAGGCTGATCACCGGCGGCATGCATGTTTTTGGCCCCGGTGCCGACACGCGGGTGCCGCGGGCGATCTGGCGGCGGCTTGCCGGGCATCTCGATCTCCCGGACATCCCGCCGCTTGAATACAGCTGGTCGGGGATGGCTGCCGTCGAGCCCGACTTCCTGCCGCACCTCGTCGATCTCGGCCCCGGGCTGATCGCCGGCTTGGCGTGCAACGGACGCGGCATCGCCATGACCACTGCGATGGGCAAGGTGCTTGCGGATTGGGCTGATGGAACAAAACCTCAGGATTTGCCGCTGCCGTTTGCGCCGCCGTCGCCGATCCCGTTCCATAGCCTGATGCGGCATGCACCAAACATGGTGCTCCCCTGGAGCATGCTGCGCGACCGGCTGGATGGCTGATCGACGTGCGTCTCCGGCCGCCGTCCTGATACCCGAACTGCTAGACTCGCCCACATCATGTTGTTAACGACAGCGGATGAAGCAGAACTATCTTTATCTCATCATCGGCGCTTTGGCCGTCGCCGTTATTGCGTTGGGGATTTACGTTTATCGCGAGGAGACTAGGCCGAAAGGCGTGGAACTTCGCATCGACGATTCCGGCATTTCAGTTCAGGAGAAATAGACCGCGTAGTCCTGTTGCCCGACTTTGCACTGGAAGTCGGCTTGTACCGCCTCACCCCAACTCCAACGTCGTTATCGCAAAAACTCCGGACTGCACGAGCTGCGGCGCCTTTCCCTTGTACATCCGAGCCGTCTCGAAGCCCGGCTGAAGGCCTGCGGACGACAGCAAGTCTGCAAATTGCCGGCTGGTTTCGGGAACGTCGAGATGGACGTTTCCGGGACCGGACATGTGCGCGAGCGCGGCGAAGAGATGGCTTGCCGCGTCCAGGCTGTCGGCAAAGAGCGGGCCGATCTTGCAGCCGTCCCGGCATTGGCGCGCGACGCCGTATCCCGCAATGGCGCCGTGCTTGAGGATCGCAAGCGCCATATGCGGCGGGCGCAGCCAGTGTTCCAGGAAGGATCGCCTCGGACCGGGAAAGAAGCGGCGGTCATAGTCCAGTATGTCCGGCACGAGTTCCGGCCCTATGGCGCGAATGTCGTTGCCGACGGCTGCCGGGACATTCGGTGACCCCATGAACCGGATCGTCCGGTAGGCCGGTGCAAAACCCATGCTGCGGTAGTTGGCCTGCTGTTCGACGACACCGTCGAGGCCGATCGTGCGCTTGCCGAGCCGCGCTATGCCGGCATCCCAAACGACCTTGCCATGGCCTTGGCCACGCTTGTCCGGCCGGCAGATGTAGAGGCCGATGAAGCCGAAACCGTCGCCATAGGCAACGGCCGAAATGCCGGCCGCCATCTCGCCATCGATAAAGGCACCGATGAAGCCCTGCGGGTCGGCTGCCTGAAACAGCGCGGCATCGTTAAGGCCGGGATTCCAGCCTTCCGCCGCCGCCCAATCGACAAGGGTTTGCACTTCTTCACGTGCGAGCGTTCGGATCGTTCGGGGCATTGCGATCACTCGGCGGCGCCAGGCGCGAAGGATTTCAACGCGCCATGATAGGACTTTGCCAACGGGCTTGCATAGGCGCCGCGCTTGGATGTCGTCAGGCCAAGGGCGATCAAGGCCTCGGCCTGTTTCACGGCAGCGCCCACGCCGTCGATGACCGGAAGCCCGAATTCCCGCTGCAGCGCCGCCGCCAGATCGGCCATGCCGGCACAGCCGAGCACGATCGCCTCGGCGCGATCCTCGTCGATGGCGCGCGCAATCTCGTTGCGCAGCCTGAGCAGTGCGTCGGACGCCGGATCTTCGAGGGCAAGAACCGGGATGTCGGCGGCGCGCACACGCGCGCGCCCTGCCATGCCATAGCGCTGCACCAACCCTTCGACCGGCACGCGCGAACGTCCGGTGGTGGTGACGACGGTGAAGCGCTGGGCGATGAACGAGGCCGTGCTGAGCGATGCCTCGCAAATGCCGATGACCGGAATGTTGGCCATGGCGCGCGCGGCATCGAGGCCGGTGTCGTCGAAACAGGCAATGATCGCGGCTTGCGCGCCCGAGCGTTCGCCGGCGGCGATCTCGACCAGCAGGCCGGGCACGGCAAGTGCTTCATCGTAATAGCCTTCGATCGATACAGGTCCCATCGACGAGGTGACGGCAACGATCTTCGTCGATTGAGCAGCGACCGATCGGGCGGCGACCGCGATAGTATCGGTCATGCTGGCGGTGGTGTTTGGATTGACGACGAGGATCTGCACTGTCAGGCACGCTCGCGGCGGCGGCCGACATAGACGATTGCGCCGAGCGTCAGCAGGATCACCAGGAAGGAAAACACGGTCGTCACGGTGCCCAGCGCATAGAGCACCGGCGTCGTGACATTCGTCGTCATGCCGTAGATTTCGAGCGGCAACGTGTTGAACGTGCCCGAGGTCATCAGCGTGCGGGCGAACTCGTCATATGACAGAGTGAAGCCGAACAGGCCGACGCCGATCAGGCTGGGCGCGATCATCGGCAGCACGACATGGGCAAAGGTCTGCCACGACGATGCTCCGAGATCGCGCGCGGCTTCCTCATAGGCTGGCGAGAACCGGTTGAAGACAGCAAACATGATCAGCACGCCGAAAGGCAAGGTCCAGGTCAGATGGGCGCCGAAAGCGGAGGTGTACCAGGCGGGGCGGAAGCCGATCTGCTGGAAGACGACGCCGATGCCGAGACTGATGATGATCGACGGCACGACCAGGCTGGCGACGGCCAGATAGAACAGTGCGGTTGCGCCGCGAAATTTCTGCCGGAAGGCCAGGCCGGCGAGCAGCGACACGGCGACAGTGACGACCATCACCATCAGGCCAAGGACGAGCGAGCGTTTGAAGCTGCCGCCGAAGTCGCCGACCGCCTGGCGCTCGAACAAATTGGCGAACCAGTGCAGCGACACGCCGTTCAGCGGAAATGTCAGACCGCCGTTCTCGCCCTGGAAAGAGAGGATCAGGATCGCCGAAAGCGGGCCGTAGAGGAACAACACGAAAAGACCGAAGAACGCCGCCAACACATAGAATTCGAGGGTGCGCTTGTCCTGGCTCATCGCCTCACAGCTCCTTGCGGATGTCGACGATGCGCAGGATGCCCGCGACCATCAGCAGCACCAGCACCAAGAGCACGACGGCGTTGGCGGCGGCTGCCGGATATTGCAGCAGCGACATCTGGTTCTTCATCATCAGCGCGACGGAGGCGCTCTGCCCGCCGGACATCACCTGCACCGTCGAGAAGTCGGCCATCACCAGGGTGACGACGAAAATGGTGCCGATCGCCATGCCGGGCTTGGCGAGCGGAATGACGACGTTCCACAGAACCTGCCAGCCGGAAGCGCCGGCGTCGCGCGCGGCTTCTATCAATGACTTGTCGATGCGCATCAGCGTGTTGAAGATCGGCGTCACCATGAACAGCGTATAGAGATGCACCATGGCCAGCACCACGGCGAATTCGGAATAGAGCAGCCATTCGATCGGCTTCGGGATCAGCCCCATTTGCACCAGCGTCGAGTTGACCAGGCCATTGCGGCCAAGCACCGGAATCCACGAGATCATGCGGATGATGTTGGAGGTCAGGAACGGCACCGTGCAGACAAGGAACAGCACCATCTGCATGGCCGTGGTCCTGATATGGAAGGCAAGGAAATAGGCGACCCAGAAACCGATGAACAGCGTCAGCGCCCAGACGATGGCGGCGTATTTCAGCGTATTCAGGTAGGTTTTCCAGGTGACCCAGGAGCCGAGCGTGTCGGAATAATTGGTGGTCAGGAAATCCGGATACATCGCTGCGAAATCGTAATCCCAGAATGAGACCACGGCGATCATCAGAATTGGCAGCAGGAGGAACGCGCCGAGGATCAGGGCAAGTGGTGTTGCCTGGAGATAGGGGACGAGGGCGCCGATCGAGAGCCGGCGGCGTCTGGCGGGTTTGGCGGCGGCGGTGGCGGGGCGTTCGAGCGCGGCTGTCATGAACATCTCGGTATAAGTCAGCGATGCGGCGAAGCCGCCTTTCCTTCTCCCCCTTGTGGGAGAAGGTGGCCGAGCGAAGCTCGGTCGGATGAGGGGTGTTCCAGCTTGGCACCAACAGCGCTCCGGCCGGCACCCCTCAACCGTCTTGGCGCTGCGCGCCAATCCACCTTCTCCCACAAGGGGAGAAGGGGAAGACGTTGTACCTACGCAGCGATGAACTCGTTCCAGCGCTTCACCATGTAGCGGTCTTCGTCCATGACCGAGTTCCAGCAGGCGACCTTGCCCATGCGCTCTTCGAAAGAGCCGCCGTCACGCACGGCGCCAGCCTTTTCCATGACCTTGCCGTCCGGCGACAGGATATCGCCCTTTGCCGGCTTGCCTTCGATCCAGTAGCCCCACTCGTCCTCGGACATGAACTTCTTGGCCGACACCATGTTGGCCGAGTAATAGCCCTGGCGGTTGAGATAGCCGCCAACCCAGCCGGACGTGTACCAGTTGATGTATTCATAGGCGGCATCGAGTTCGGCGCCGGAGAGATGGGCTGCCAGGCCAAGCCCGCCACCCCAGGACCGGTAGCCTTCCTTGAGCGGCTGGAACCGGCACGCGATGCCCTTGGAGCGGACCGCGGCCACGGCCGGCGACCACATTGACTGGATCACCACTTCGCCTGAAGCCATCAGGTTGACGCTCTCGTCGAAGGATTTCCAGAAGGCGCGGAACTGGCCGGCTTGCTTGGCCTTGATCAGGAAGTCGATCGTCTTGTCGATCTCCTCCTTGGTCATGTTGCCCTTGTCGGCGTATTTGATGTTGCCGGTGGCTTCCATGATCATCGCCGCATCCATGATGCCGATCGACGGGATGTTGAGGATGGCGGTCTTGCCCTTGAAGGCCGGATCCATGATGTCGGCCCAGGTGGTGATATCGCGGCCGACGAGGTCGGGGCGGATGCCGAGCGTATCGGCATTGTAGATCGTCGGCACCATGGTGAACCAGTTGGTCGGCGCCTTGGCGAAGACCTTGCTGTCCTGCGCCTCGACGTAACCGACCGTGTGCGGCGCGGTGCCCTGGGCGATAACGCTGTCCGGCGCCAGCTTGCCGGTTTTGAACAGCGGCACCAGCTCGTCGTAATATTTCAGCTTGGTGACATCCATCGGCTGCAGGACGCCTGTCGGGAACACCTTCTTGCAGATCCAGTATTCGATGTCGGCGATGTCGTAGCTGTCGGGCTGCGTCACGGCGCGCTGTGCGGCGGCGTCGGAATCGGTTGCTGTCATCTCCAGCGTGATGCCGAGATCGGCCTTGCACTTGTCGGCGATGGCATTGAGGTTGGATACGCCGGTGCCGAACTGGCGCAGCGTGATGTTCGATTGCGCCCAGATGGTCGGAAAGCCAGATATGGCGCCGGAACCGGCGGCGAAACCGACGGCGGCGGCACCTGTCTTGAGCAGCGAACGTCGCGATATTCCAGTCTTCTTGTCGGTGGTGTTGGTCATGTTCAGTTCCCCTGTTTTGATTGGTTATGCTGGATTTCAGGAATCGAGACGACCAAGGACGATCGCGTCCTCGGCGTCCCAGGCGATCGGCACTGCGTCGCCGACGGCAACCGGGCTGGCGAAGAAGCTGGTGTCGTCGACGATTACGGTGAAATCCTCGATGCCGGCGCCATTGACCGAGAGCTTCACGGTCGAACCGCGGTACTCGACGTTTGAAACGATGCCGGTGAAGCCGAGCCCGGCTGCCGGCGGCTCGCCGATGCGCACGTGGTCGGTGCGAATGGCGATGTCGATGGGTTCCCCGGTCTCCCTGCCCTGCCCGCTGGCCGCGAGCGTGACGCCGCCGGGCACATCGAAAACGACCATGCCGTCGCGACTGCCGGCGACGCGCCCGGAGATGACATTGTGGTCGCCCATGAAACGAGCGACGAAGGCCGTGGCCGGCCGCTCGAACACCGTGCGAGGGTGCGCCGCCTGCTCGATACGGCCATCGTTCATCACCACGATCAGGTCGGCCAGCGCCATCGCCTCTTCCTGGCTGTGGGTGACGTGGACGAAAGTGATGCCGAGCGACGTCTGCAGCTTCTTCAGTTCGGCTCGCATGCGGATCTTCAGGAAAGGATCGAGCGCCGAAAGCGGTTCGTCGAGCAACAGCGCCTCGGGATCGGTGATCAATGCGCGCGCAAGAGCAACGCGCTGCTGCTGCCCGCCGGAAAGCTGCGCCGGGCGGCGGCTGGCATAGGCCTCCATCTGCATCAGCTTCAGCATGTCGAGTGCCTTGGCGCGGCGCTCCTCCTTGCCGACGCCTTTCATCTTCAGGCTGAAGGCGACATTGTCGATCAGGTCGAGATGCGGAAACAGTGCGTAGGACTGGAACATCATGGCAGTGCCGCGCCTGGCCGGCGGCAGGTCGGTGACCACTGTGTTGCCGAGACGCACGTCGCCACTCGATATGCTCTCGTGCCCGGCGATCATGCGCAGCGTCGAGGTCTTGCCACAGCCGGACGGACCGAGCAGGCAGCAATAGGTACCCGCAGGGATTTTCAGGCTGATGCCTTCGACGGCAGTCGTCGCGCCATAGACTTTCGAAACGGACACAATGTCGATTTCGGCGGCTTTGGACATCCAGCTTCCCCTTTGGTCGGATTAGCCAAAGCATCATGCGTGCCAGTTGCGCGCCGCCGCACCAACCGACTGAATCCTCGAAGAAATCAGGGCCGCCTCTATATAGCTGCCGATACGTCGCCCTTGTGCAATGCACAAATTATAGGCGATTGCCGCCGATCTTCGCAAAGATCGTATGCAATCTTTTTCATCTCTGTATTCACTTTGTCTCTCGTCCAAGCGATGCGATTCAGGGTAGAAGAACGCAGGACCACTGCCATGAACATTGCCGACCAGACCTTCCCTGCTATCGAGGCCGCCAACGAGGATCGCGCGCAGGCGATCCGCGACCAGTTGCGCGACGCGATCGTCGATCGCCGGCTAGCGCCGGGAACAAAGCTATCCGAAGGCGAAGTCGGCACGCTGTTCGATGTCAGCCGCACCGTGGCGCGTGCGGCACTGCAGATGCTTTCCTTCGAGGGATTGGTGCGCACCGAGCGCAATCGCGGCGCCTTCGTCGCCAATCCGTCGCCGGAGGAAGCGCGGCAGGTTTTTGCTTCGCGCCGGCTCATCGAACCAGGCATCGCGATTGCCGCCGCCGGACGGATGACGCCGGCGCATGTCGCCGCGTTCAAGGCCCAGCTCGACGAAGAAGGCCGTTTCATCGCCGAACGCGGACCGAACGCAAGGCGATCGGAGATCAAGGCGTCGGGGGATTTTCACCTGCTTCTGGCGTCGGTCGCGGGAAACGTCATCCTGCAGCGCTTCATGGAGGAATTGGTCGCTCGTTCATCGCTGGTGATCGCACTCTATGGCCGCTCGGGCATCTCGAGCTGCGGCCACAACGAACACACGCAGATCCTCGAGGCGCTGGAAAATGGCAATGCCGAACGCGCCAGCGCGCTGATGCTGCACCACATCGACCATATCGAGGCCGACCTCGATTTGCGCGTCAGGAGCGGCCCGGCACTCAGGCAGGCGCTCGAGTTCTGAGATCGCGTCAACGCACGATCCTCACGCACATCGGTGTGCCAATCTCGATGGATCGGCCGGTGTCGGTCAGCCGGCCGGTTGCGGCATCACGGGCGAAAATCGAGATGCGGTCGGCATTCTGGTTGGCCGAGAACAGATGGCCGCCCGAGGGCGTCAGTGCCAGATTGCGCGGCGTGGCGCCGCCGCAAGGCGTATAGCCCACAAGGGCAAGCCTGCCGGTTTGCTGGTCGATCGAAAACACCACTATGCTGTCATGGCCGCGGTTGGAGCCGTAGAGAAAGCGGCCGTCAGGCGAGATCTGGATGTCGGCGCAGTGATTGCCGTCGCGCGCCTCGGGCGGCACGGCCGGCTTGCTGTCGATCACCGTAAGCTTGCCTGATGCTTCGTCCAGCGCCAGCGAGACAACCGTCGAATCCAGCTCGTTCATGACGAACACGAAGCGACCGCCCGGATGCAGTGCGAGATGGCGCGGACCCGCGCCTGGCGCAAGCGCCGACTCGGCGAGCTTCGTCAGGCTGCCGTCTGAGCCGATGCGATAGGACACCAGCCGGTCGATGCCGAGGTCAGCGACGATCGCCATGCCGCCGGCAACCGTCTCGGTTACGCTATGGGCATGCGGCCGCTCCTGGCGGGCAGGATCTGGTCCGGTCCCGCTATGGGCAACGCTCGACAACGGCGCTGTCAGGCCGCCATTCTCACCCAACCCATAGACCACGACCGAGCGATCGGGGCCGCCCTCGCCCATGCCGTAATTGGCGACCAGCAGCTTCGTCCGGTCGCGCGTGATGGCGTTGTGCGCCGTGATGCTGCCCAGCGTCGGCTGCTTGTTGATGTAGGACAGCGTGGCGGTCTGCCTGTCGAAACGGTAGGCCGAGACCACCCCTTCGCGCCAGGTGAACACTTCTGAGTTGGCATAGATGTGGGAGCCGTCCGGCGTCACCGACAGGAAGGTGGGATTGTCGATGTCTCCCGTCTCGGCCAGTTTCTTCGTCTGCAGCGTCCCTTCGTCGAAACTGTAGACACCCAGCCCGATGCCGCGCGCGCCCTGAAAATACGGGGCGTCGCGATTGAGGCTGCCGACGAAAACCAGACAGGCATTCTGCATCACTTCCTCCCTTGTTCCGCCGGCATTGGCCCCGACGGAGCAGGCAAAATTTCGCCTGTTCACGCTTGCAACACAACCCCATATGTGAAAATACTATTCACAAAAGAAGATTGACGGGAGGATCGATCATGCATTTCGCTGGTCTGCGGCGCGCCCTGATGGACGATTCCCGCTCCCAGAGGAAGTCGTCATGAGCGGTTTCGCGCCAACCGTGGGCGTGGCATCGACACACCCCGCCAACATGCCTAGGAATCACGCCGACCTTCCCGTCTGGAACGCGGAGAACTGGTTCTACGAAGACTGGCCGGTCGGCCAGAAGATCCGCTCGCTGCGCCGGACCATTGCCGAGGGCGACAGCCATCTCTTCAACACGCTGGTGCTCGACATCCATCCATACGTGCAGGACCAGATGTTCGCCGAGACGCAAGGCATTTTCGGCAAGCGGCTGGTGGCAGGGGCCTTCGTGTTCTCAGCCGGGCTCGGTCTCGTCGCCACCAATTGCATCAACGCCTTTTCGTATGGCTACGACAAATTGCGCTTCATCAAGCCGGTGTTCATAGGCGACACGATCTATTCGATCCGCTCCAACCTCGACAAGAAGCCAAAATACAAGGAAATGGGGCTGATCCGCGCCAGCTATGAAGTCTTCAAGGGTGAAGGCGAGCTCGTGCTTTATTGCGAGCACCTGCAGACGGTGAAGTACCGCAATCCGGCCGATTTCGCCGGCAAGACGGAGAAATAGGCAATGGCTGCCATTGCCGAACTGCCGCTGACCGGGCTCATCGTTGTCGATATGAGCCAGTTCTTGTCCGGGCCTTACTGCTCGCTGCGACTACTCGACCTCGGCGCTCGCGTCATCAAGATCGAACGGCCGGACGGCGGCGATCTGTCGCGCCGGCTCTATCTCAGCGACACCGAGATCGGCGGCGATTCCACCATTTTCCATGCGATCAACCGCGCCAAGGAAAGCCTTGCCATCGACTTAAAGGACGAGGCCGACCTTGCGGCGCTGCGCGGCCTGCTGGCCAAGGCCGACGTGCTGATCCAGAATTTCAGGCCCGGCGTCATCGAACGCCTGGGCTTCGATTACGAGGCGGTGCGCAAGATCAATCCGCGCCTGGTCTATGCCTCGATCAGCGGCTATGGCGAGGAAGGCCCGTGGGTCAAGCGGCCCGGGCAGGATCTGCTGGCGCAGGCCCGCTCCGGCGTGATGTGGCTGAACGGCGACGAGGACCAAGGGCCGGTGCCCTTCGGCCTGGCGATCGCCGACATGCTGGCGGGCTCCGCCGCCGCGCAAGGCATCCTCGCCGCACTGGTGCGGCGCGGCGTGACCGGCAAGGGCAGCCATGTCGAGACCAGCCTGCTCGAAGCGCTGGTCGACTTCCAGTTCGAGGTGCTGACCACGCATCTCAATGACGGGCGCCGGCTGCCGCGGCGGTCGAGCTTCCGCAGCGCGCACGCCTATCTCTCGGCGCCCTACGGCGTCTATCCGGCCAAGGGCGGCTATCTGGCGATCGCCATGACGCCGATCTCGAAACTCGCCGATCTCCTCGGGCTCGAGGAGCTTGCGCCCTATCGCGACCAGCCGTCGACCTGGTTCACCGCCCGCGACGAGATCAAGGCGATCATCGCGCAAAAGATCGCAACGAAGACGGTCGACGAATGGCTTGCCATTCTCGAGCCTGCCGACATCTGGTGCGCCAAGGTTTTGACCTGGCCGGAAATGATGGCCAGCGAAGGCTTCCAGGTCCTCGACATGCTGCAGACGGTGACGCGCGAGGATGATGTTTCGATCCTCACCACGCGCTCGCCGCTCAGGGTAGACGGCATCCGCGCGAAGGTCGAGCGGGCCGCGCCACGCATCGGCGAGCACAGCGCAAAAATCCGCGTGGAGTTCGGGCTGTGAGCGACGTCACGCTCAAAGGCATGACCTGGAGCCATCCGCGCGGCTATGACCCGATGGTCGCCTGTTCGAGACTGTGGAAGCAACAAACTGGCATCGCCGTTGAATGGGACAAGCGCTCGCTGCAGGATTTCGAATCCTTCCCGGTCGAGGAACTGGCCCGTGCCTACGACCTGATCGTCGTCGACCATCCGCATGTCGGCCAGATCACCGCCGAGAATTGCCTGGCGCCGCTCGATGTCGCCGGCCGGGAAGCCGAACGTGCAGCACTTGCGGCGGGCAGTGTCGGCCGGTCCTTTCCGAGCTACGACTGGCAAGGCCGGCAGTGGGCGTTTCCGATCGACGCGGCCAGCCAGGTGCAGGCATGGCGGCCCGACATGCTTTCGGCTGCGCCGGCGAGCTGGGCCGATGCCCTCGATCTGGCCCGGCAAGGCCACGTGCTGTTGCCGCTCAGGCCGCCGCATTCGCTGATGGTGTTCTACACGCTTGCCGGCAATCTCGGCCGGCCCGCCGGTGAAGGCCCTGGCGACCATGTGGATCCGGCAGCGGGCAAGCAGGTCTTCGAGATGATGCGCGAGATCGCAGCCCTCGTCGACCCGGCCTGTCTTGGCATGGATCCGATCGCGGTTCTGGAGCAAATGGCCGGATCCGGCTCGCGGATCGCCTGCGCGCCGCTGATCTATGGCTATGTCTCCTATGCCATCGCCGGGTTTCGACCCAACCGCCTGGCTTTCGCGGATATCCCGGCCGCTGGCAATGCCGGCCCGATCGGCTCGGCGCTCGGCGGCACCGGCATTGCCGTGTCGGCCTTTTCGAAGGCCAGGCAGGCGGCAATCGACTTCGCCTACTGGATCGCCAGCGGTGACGTGCAGCGCGGCCCTTACGCCTCGGCCGGCGGCCAGCCCGGCCATGCGGCAGCCTGGACGGATGCCGCCGTCAACGCCGCCGCCGGCAATTTCTACAAGGACACCCGGGCCACGCTCGAAGATGCCTGGGTGAGGCCGCGGCACGACGGCTACATGGCGTTCCAGCAGGCGGCGTCCGATCGCATCAATCTCGGCCAGAGCGAAAGGCACAATGCCGCTCGCGTCGTTGCCGATCTCAATCGCCTGTTTCGGGAGAGCCTTTCGACGCAGGTGTCCGGCGTTGCCGGCGGAGGAGCCTGAACAACCGAACGGAGGAGAACATGAACAGCCTGATCCGCGGCCTTTTGGCCGCAACCGCACTTGCATCGGTCACGACCATAGCCTGCGCTCAAGACGTTTCGGGCGTGATTGCTGGATTGCCGACCGAACTGAAGGCACAATATGACGGCGCGCCGCAAAAGGTGCTGCCGTCGGCCTGGGATAATTTCACGCCGCCGTCAAAGCCGTGGAAATGGTGCCACTCCGAGTCCTACCAGGGCAATCCGTGGCGCGTCACCGTGACCAAGGAGTTGAAGCGGCTGGTCGACGGCCTGATCGCCGACGGCACCGTGGCGAGCTTCGAGGTGTCGGATTCCAACAACGACGCCAGTCAGCAGATCAACCAGATCCGCGCCTTCATCGACAAGAAATGCTCGATCATCACCTCGATCCCCGGCTCGGCAACGGCGCTGGACGACGCCATCGATGCCGCAGCCAAAGCCGGCATCCCCTTCATCACGGCAGCTGGGTCTGTGACCAGCCCGAATGCGATCAACGTCGATTCCAACTATGCGCGCTGGGGCTACGACATGATGACCGCGATCGGCAAAGCAATGCCGGACGGCGGCAGCGTGCTTCTGGTCGAAGGCATTGCCGGTCACCCGATCGTCGTGCAGGAGCGCCAGGGTGCCGACAAGGCGCTGGCCGAAAATTCAAAGCTCAAGGTCTCGCGCACCGTCAACGGCAATTGGACGGCCAACGTCACCAAGACGGCGGTGCTGCAGGCAATCGCCACCAATCCGGCGCCGATCGATGCAGTGTGGACGACGGGCAGCGAAAGCCGCGTCGTCGCCGAGGCCTTTGCCGAGGCCGGCCGCCCTGCCCCGCTGATCACCGGCTCGATCACCGGCGATGCGCTCGGCTACTGGAAGGCCAATCCCGACAAATACCGCTTCGAAGGCCATGCGGTTCTGCCGCACTGGACGGCCGAGACGCTGTTTCGTGTCGGTGCGCGTATGCTCGAGGGCCAGAAGCCCAGGCTCAACACGCTGCTGATCCCGATTCCGCCGGTGCACAATGCCGACCTCGGCGCCTGGTACAAGGACTGCATGACGCCGGACGCCGTCTCGATCTTCCCGGTCCCGCCGAAGGATCCGATGCCGGAGGAATGGCTCGATGCCTATTTCGCCAATCCGGCACCGACCAAGGGCTGGGACTATTCGAAGGTGCCGGACGCCTGCGCCAAGTAGCATTTATGAGGGCCGGCTCCGCACCAGCGGTGCCGGCTTTCTCCATCAGGATTGCTCATGCTGGAAGTCCAGGCCATCTCGAAACGCTACGGCGAAACGATTGCGCTGGCCAATGCCTCCATCGCATTCCGCGCCGGCACGATCCACACCATCCTGGGCGAGAACGGTTCGGGCAAGAGCACCCTGGTCAAGCTGCTGTCGGGGATCGTGCAGCAGGACAGCGGCGCGATCCTGCTCGACGGAGCGCCCTTTACCGGCCTCTCGCCGGCGGCGTTCCAGACCGCCGGGTTGGCCACCGTGTTCCAGGAAGTGCTGATCGCGCCTGACCGTTCGGTGACGGACAACATCCTGCTCGGCCTCGACGGCCTGCTGATGCGCACCGTGCCGCGCGCCGAGCGGCGGCAACGCGCGCAAGCGGTGCTGAAGCGCTTTGCGGTGACCGAGATCCCGCTCGACCAGTTGGCCGGGCAATTGCCGCTTGCGGTTCAGCAATTGGTAGTGCTCGCCCGCGCTGTGGTCCGCAGCCCGCGCATTCTCATCCTTGACGAGGTTACGGCTGCGCTCGACTTTGCCGATCGCGAGGCGGTCTTTGCCATGATGCGCAAGCTTGCTTCGGAAGGCTGCCTGATCCTGTTCATCACCCATCGCATGGACGAGGTGATGTCGCTTTCGGACCGGATTTCCGTGCTGCGCGGCGGCAGCGTGGTCACGACTGAGGAACGCGGCACGTCCACCGCATCCGAACTTCTCAAGGCAATGGCGCCACGCACGGCGGCGGAGCTGGCGCATGGCTGATCGCGCCAGCCTTTCGGTGCGCGGCCTGGTGATCGCGCCGGGCGCAAGCCCCATGACGCAAACCATTGGGCCGGGCGAGATCGTCGGCCTTGCCGGCCTCGACGGCCACGGACAGGAGCGGTTCCTGAAAGTGCTGGCCGGCCTGGAACGCCCGGCCGGCGGCGAGGTGACCGTCGAGGCGCCAACCGGAGCGCGCGCGATCACCAATTTCCGCAAGGCGGTCGCCGGCGGCATCGCCTATTTGCCGCGCGACCGGCGCACCACCGGCATTTTTCCGACCCAATCGGTGCTCGACAATTTTGCCGTCTCGACGCTGTCGCGCGATATGCGTTTCGGTCTGCTCAGCTTCGCCGCGCGGCGGCAGCGCTATGAGAGCTACCGGGACAGACTGTCGATCATCGCGCCACGGCCGGACGCCCCGATCACCACGCTTTCCGGCGGCAACCAGCAGAAGGTGCTGCTGGCCCGCGCATTGGCGCTGGAACCGGCGATCCTGCTCCTCAATGATCCGACGCGCGGTGTCGACGTGGCGACGCGCCATGTCCTCTACGATGTGTTTCGTGGACTGGCGGCGGACGGCATGGCTCTGGTCATCCTGTCGAGCGAGATCGAGGAGATCCTCCTGCTTTGCCATCGCGTGCTGGTGTTCCGCGAACAGCAGGTGGCGGCTGAAATCACCGGAGACGCGATGAAAAGCGATACGGTGATCGCCGCCATGTTCGGGCGCGCCGCATGAGCGGGTTGCGGCGCATGGCGGCGCGATGGCGCGGCGCTGGCTTTGCGGCAGTGCTGCTGGTCATCCTGATCGCGGTCAATCTGCTGCTCAATCCGGCGCGCTTCCATCCTGCCGCCTGGGGCGCGCTGATCGGGCTCGCCGCGCCGCTGATCGGCGCAGCGGTCGCCTCGGCTCCGGTGATCCTCGCCGGGCGCGGCGGCATCGACATTTCCGTCGGGCCATTGATGGGCTTCGTCAATGCGATGGTGATCCAGCTGCTGTTTCTCAGGCTCGGCATGTCTTCGCCGCTGGTCATCGTGCCGGCGGCGCTTCTGATCGGCGCGATCGTCGGCGCCGCCAACGGCTTTCTGGCGACCATCGTCCGCATCCAGCCGATCGTCGCAACGCTCGGCACCTATCTGATCCTCACCGGCATGACGCTGACCATCCTGCCGGCGCCGATCGGCCCGGCGCCGGGCTGGCTGAAGGCAATGGCCGGACCCTGGTCGGCGCTGCCGCTGGCGCTGATCTTGCTGTTCTGGTGGCTGGTGCGGCAGACGCCTTATTACGACCAGCTGATGGCGGTGGGCAGCGACGATCGCGCCGCCTACACGGCCGGCGTTCAGGTCACCAAAGTGCGTTTCATCGCCTATGTCATGACCGGCATACTTGCCGCCTGCGCCGGCCTGATGCTGACCGCGCTGATCGGTTCGGCCGACCCCAATATCGGGCCAACCTACACGCTGATCGCGATTGCCGCGGTGGCGCTCGGCGGCGTCAGCCTTGCCGGCGGGCGCGGCGGGCTCGCCGGCGCCGCCATCGGCGCTGTCGACATCTTCCTGCTGCAGAGCGTGCTGACCGCCTTCAACGTCTCCACCTATGTGCTGCAGATCGCCTATGGCGCGATCCTGGTTGTGGCCGTCATCATGACGGCGCTGCAGGAGCGGCTCTCGGCACGGAAAGGCTGAGAAGCATGAGCCAGACCTGGCTCCAATCCACCAATGCCCGCGTCGCCGGTGCCTTTGCGGTCGCTGTCGCCTTGCATCTCCTTGGCACCTTGCTCATCCCGGGCTACTCCCAGCCGTTCGCCATCCGGGCGCTGCTGGTGATCGCCTCGCTGCTGGCGGTGGCATCGATCGGCCAGACCCTCGTCGTCATCCTCGGCGGTATCGATCTGTCGATCCCGTTCATCATCGGCTTTGCCAATGTCGTTGCCGCACAGCTCTACGGCGGCGGCTGGAATTTTGCCCTTGTCTGCACAGTCGTCGTCGTGCTCGCCATACTGATCGGGGCGCTGAACGGCCTGATCTCGCGTGGGCTCGATATCCACCCGCTGATCGTCACGCTCGGCACTGGCATGATCGTGCAAGGTGCCGTCCTGTTGTGGACCGGTGGCTTTCCATCCGGATCGGCGCCTGCCGCGGTTTCCGCCTTCGTTTCGATCGGCGGTTCGGTCGGACCGCTGCCGGTGCCGGGGCTGGTGCCATGCGTCGCGGTGCTGACCTTGCTGGTGGCGCTGGTGCTGGCGCGCACGCCATACGGCCGCCGTCTCTACGCCCTCGGCAGCAATCCAGGTGCTGCGCCGCTGGCACTGATCGATCCGGTCCGCATGTGGACCGTGACCTATGCCGCGAGCGCCTTCTTCGCCGCCGCGGCCGGCGTGCTGCTGCTCGGCTTCACCGGTTCGGCCTATGGCGATGTCGGCCAGCCCTATCTGTTCCAGACGATCGCGGCAGTGGTGGTCGGCGGCGCCGCCCTTGTCGGCGGCCGCGGCAGCTATTTCGGCACCATTGCCGGCGTGCTGGTGCTGACGGAGATCAACACGCTGCTGATCGGCCTCGGCTTCCGGCCCTCGACCGTGCAGGCGGCACTTGGCCTGGTCATCGTGCTCCTGGTTTCGCTCTACGGTCGCGAGCGGCACGTGTCGACGACAATCTAATTCACGTCGCGCAAAAGCATGCCCTCGGGCGTGAACCGAGGCTGCGCAACGGTTTTGCGCTAACGACATGCATAAAAACAAGAAACTTGAAGCGCCTCCCATGAATCCGTTCAATCAGGCGGCTGCCCGCCCCTTTCGCCTGAAACTCAGCAAAGGCGGACATTGGCGCTAGACTTTCCACGCGGTATGGTGCTCTCCAATGCGATATGAACAGGTGCATGCAATTTGGGATTTTTACGACGGGGTTCGGACCGGCGTAGCTGATTTGGATGGCGCTCCCCACTATTTCGCTTGTCAGTTTGACGAAGGCGCGGACGACTACTCTGACAATTTCAAGCTCTATCCCATTGGGCCTGAGTTCATGCGACGCGCAATGCGCAATTGGGACATCTATCGGGCTTGGGAGCGCAAATTTCATAGCGGCGACGCTGAACTTGAGACCCATCCGGGCCACGGCGGCGACGCTGAATACGACGAGCTGCAGTTCTGGCTCGACGAACAGATAGCGCGACTTCAGGAACTGCCGACCCTTTATGGGGCAAGGTTCCGCGCATTACCCGGTCAAGATGGTCTTCCCGGCGGAATGCTCCGCGAGCTTGAAGTCGCATGGTCGCCTTCGCCTGCTTAGCGTACCGACCAGCCGCCGCCTCGCAAAGCCGAGGGTCCGGTTCTGGAAATTCCTAGCTGACCGACCTACGACCGAAATGGTCGAACTCGGCCGTTCGGAGTGATTGAGTTTTGACCCTAAAGTAAGCCGGCTTACAAACGCCACAGCCGCTTGGCGTTGCCGGACAGCAGTTGTTGCCGTTCATCGGTGCTGGTGCCGGCAAGCAACGCATGCGTTGCCGCAATCCAGGTCGCAAGCCCGCCGCCAAGCGTGCAGACCGGCCAGTCGCTGCCCCAGACGACCCGGTCCCAGCCGAAGCATTCGATGGTGTGCTCGACATAGGGAAGCAGCGTTTCGACAGTCCAGGATCCGGCATCCGCATAGGCGACCACACCGGAAATTTTGCCGACGACGTTCGGGCGCCGCGCGATCTCCGCCATGTGCTCGCGCCAGGGGTGCTCGGCGCCACCCTTGATGTCGGGCACGCCGCAATGGTCGAGCACGAACTGCACGTCCGGCGCGAGGTCGGTGAGTGCAATCGCCTTGGGGATCTGGTGCGGCAGAACGACAAGGTCGAAGGTCAGGCCGCTGCCGGCAAGCCGCTTGATGTTTTCACGAAACAGCGCGCCCTCCGAAAGCTCGTCCGGCATGACGTGCAGCACGCGGCGAAAGCCCTTGACGAAAGGATCGGCGCGCTGGCGCTCGAGATAGGCGGCAAAGCCGGGCTCTTCCGGACGGCAGGAGGCAATTGCCCCCCGCAGCAAGCTGGCCTTCTCCCGCGACAGCGCTTTGACACGGCCGGTTTCGGCCTCGATGTCGGCAGGATCGACATCGACCTCCATATGCAATGCGCCCTCGATGCCGGCGCGGCGGGCCTGGACTGCATATTCGTCGTAGGAGAAATCGCGGTTGAGTGCCGGCACGCCGGCCAGCCAGGGATAGCGCAGCGCGGACTGATCGATCAGGTGCAGATGGGTGTCGAAGATCATGGCGGCGCGCTCCTCCTTGGCGACTTCGAGATCATCTCACGGAGAAATTCTTCATTCAAATAAGAATTCATCGCGATTGCTTGACGGTCGATCCCGCCAGTTGCGACAGCTTTTCGGTCGCTGCCAGCAGCAGCTCAATCGTCCTCGTAATGTCGGGCGCCTTGGGTGCGTTGACCAGGGTTATGTAGGGAATCGACAGCGCGGCGATCGCCCTGCCGTCCGAACCAAGAACCGGTGTCGACAGGTTGAAGACACCGGCGGTCTGCATCGATGCCATCATCTCGTAGCCGCGTTCCCGGATCTGGTCGAGGCGGGCAAAGAACTCCGGCGATTGCGGTGGCTTGTCGGTGCTGCGCAGATGTTCTGAGATCATCATCTGCCGCTCCTCCGGCGGGCGGAACGCCAGCAACACATGGCCGGAGCCGGTGTCGAACAGGCTGATATGCGAGCCGACGCGGATGGAGATGCCCCAGTAATCCGGCGCTTCCTGCTGGGCAATCACCACAGCGGAGCCGCGATCGAAAACGACGAGCTGGTTTGCCTGCTGCGAGGTTTCTGCCAGCTCGCGCATTAGCGGCGTCGCATAGGAAACCAGCCGTCGCACCGGCGCGTGCAGCTGCGCCAGACCAAACAGCTTGAGCGTCAGCGAGTAACGGTCGCCATCCGGCCGCGTGACGTAGCCGCGCCGCACCAGCCGGTCCAGCATGCGGTAGAACTCGTTCGGACTGCGGTCGAGCTTCTTGGCGATTTCCGCCTGCGTCAGGCCGCCATCGACGCCGGCCAGCAGCTCGAGGATGTCGAGCCCCTTGTCCAGCGCCGGGGCTCGATAGCGGTCGTCTTCCTCGTCCTCTGCCATTCCGCTTCTCCAGTGAATTGCACTTTTCATATACGCATAACGGTATGTTTCCGAAAGAACTTTCGGCTTGACGATCCTATAAATGTTTTGTTTGTATATGAATGAAGCTGCCGATCCGCCCTCGCTATGGATCGACGCGGACTTTTGGGAGGATACCAATGACGAAACTGTTTTGCGGCCTGTCGGCCGGCGTAACGCTGCTCGCACTGGGTGCGAGTGCTCTTGCTGCCGACCTGCCCGGCAAATTCGACGGCGTCACCATCGACGCCAAGCTGATCGGCGGCCAGCAATATGAAGGGCTGTACGCGCGCATCGGCGAATGGGAAAAACTGACTGGCGCCAAGGTCAACGTGATCTCGAAGAAAAATCACTTCGAGCTCGACAAGGAAATCAAATCGGACATCGCCTCCGGCAGCATCAACTGGTGCATCGGGTCGAACCACTCGTCCTTCGCGCCGCAATATCCTGATATCTACACCGACCTCTACAAGCTGCTGCCGAAGGAGGAGATCGACGCCTTCGTGCCGTCGACGATCAAGGCCTCGACGCTCGACGGCAAGCTGGTGATGCTGCCGCGCGCGCAGTTCGACGTGTCGGCGCTCTATTACCAGAAGAGCCTCTACCAGGACGAAGCCAAGAAGGCCGCCTACAAGGCCAAATACGGCAAGGAACTGACACCGCCCGACACCTGGGACGAGGTCGCCCAGCAGGCGGAATTCTTCGCCAGCCCGCCCGATTTCTACGGTACCCAGTTCGCCGGCAAGGAAGAGGCGATCAACGGCCGCTTTTACGAGATGCTCATCGCCGACGGCGGCGAATACCTCGACAAGGATGGCAAGCCGGCCTTCAACTCGGAAGCCGGCGTGCACGCGCTCGACTGGTTCGTCAATCTCTACAAGGCCAAGGCGGTGCCGGCCGGCACCACCAACTATCTGTGGGACGATCTCGGCCAGGGCTTTGCCTCGGGCACCGTCGCCATCAACCTCGACTGGCCGGGCTGGGCAGGCTTCTTCAACGATCCGAAGTCGTCGAAGGTCGCCGGCAATGTCGGCGTGAAGGTGGCGCCGAAGGGATCGGCCGGCATTCGCACCGGCTGGTCGGGGCACCACGGATTTTCGGTCACCGAAAACTGCGCCAGCAAGGAAGCCGCGGCGTCGCTGGTCTGGTTCCTGACCAATGAGGACAGCCAGAAGCTCGAGGCGGCAAGCGGCCCACTGCCGACCCGCACGGCGGTGTGGGACTGGGACATCCAGCAGGCGGCCAACGATCCTTACAAGAAGGAAGTGCTGGCGGCTTTCCAGGAAGAGGCAAAGCACGCTTTTGCCGTGCCGCAGACACCTGAATGGATCGAAATCTCCAACGCCGTTTATCCCGAATTGCAGGCCGCCATCCTTGGCGACAAGACCTCCAAGCAGGCGCTGGACGACGCTGCCGCCAAGGCCACCCAGATCCTCGAGGACGCCGGCAAGCTTTGACCATTCTCCCAAGGGGGCGCCGCGCTCATCGAAGAGCGGCGCCCCCGAACTTTTTGCGAACCATGCGCAACACGCTTTGTCTTGATCCCAGCTCGCCGATGGCGGCCTTCGGTGTCCGGGCACCAACCAGAACCGGATCGCCATGAAAGGCTGGAGACCTTCGCCGCCATTGCTGCTCCTGCTGCCGGCGGTGATCGTTCTGGCGGCGGTGGTGGTGGTGCCGCTGCTGCTTTCGCTCTATTCCAGCTTCACGCCGTTCCGGCTGACCAGGCCGGAGACGTTCTGGGTCTTCATCGGCGCGCGCAACTACGTCACCATCTTGACCAGCCGCGCTTTCTGGGTCGCCTTTGCCCGCACCGTGGTGCTGCTGACCGTCGCACTCAACCTGGAAATGCTGATCGGGCTCGGGCTGGCCCTGCTGGTGGAGAAGGCATCGCGCGGCCAGCGGATCCTGCGCACCATCATGATGTTTCCGATGATGTTTTCGCCGATCCTCGTCGGCTTCCAATTCAAATTCATGTTCAATGACAATATCGGCCTGGTGAACAACGCCCTGCAGGGGCTCGGCCTGACCGATCGCGCCATCCCGTGGCTGATCGACGGCAATCTCGCCTTCATCGCCATCCTGATCGCCGAGATCTGGTCGTCGACCTCGGTGTTCGCGATCCTGATCCTGGCCGGGCTGCTGGCGATGCCGCGCCAACCGGTCGAGGCGGCCCGCGTCGACGGCTGCACGCCGTGGCAGACATTCCGCTATGTCACCTGGCCGTTCATCATGCCGTTTGCCTTTATCGCCATGACCATCCGCTCACTCGACGTTGCGCGCGCCTATGACATCGTAAAGATCATGACCGACGGCGGCCCCGCCGGCCGCACCGAACTGGTCTGGACGCTGGTCGCCCGCACCGCCTACAGCGATGCCAGGATGGGAATGGCCAATGCCATGGCCTATTTCTCGATCCTGCTGTCGATCCTGTTCACCGTCTATTTCTACCGCAAGCTCGCCGCAGCGCGCACGCAGATCGCGGCGGAGTGGTGAGGATGGACCAGAACAGCCTGCATCGCGTCGGCAACAAAGCGCTCGGAATCGTTCACGGCATCGGACTGTTCCTGGCCATGCTGGTCATCTGCCTGCCCGGCATCTGGATCGTGCTGTCGTCGCTGCGGCCGACCGTCGAAATCATGGCCAAGCCGCCGGTGTGGATCCCGCAGCAACTCTCGCTCGACGCCTACATCGCCATGTTCAGCGGCGTCGGCCAGGGCGGCATTCCGGTGCTCGACTACTTCCGCAATTCGCTGATCATCTCGGTGACCTCGACGGTGATCGCCATCGTCATCGGCATGGCCGGCGGCTACGCCTTTGCGCGCTACCGCTTTCGCGCCAAGTCGGCGATGTTCCTCGGCCTGATGCTGACGCGCACGGTGCCCGGCATCGCGCTGTCGCTGCCGCTGTTCTTCGTCTTTGCGCGGCTCGGCATCATCGACACGCATTTCGGGCTGATCCTGGTCTATGTCGCGCTCAACGTGCCGTTCACCGTCTGGCTGATCGACGGCTTTTTCCGCCAGGTGCCGAAAGATCTCGCGGAAGCCGCGCAGATCGACGGCTGCACGCGCTGGCAGGCCTTCTGGCAGGTCGAGTTTCCGTTGGCCGGACCGGGCATCGCCTCGGCCGGCATCTTTGCCTTCCTCACCTCCTGGAACGAGTTCGCGCTGGCTTCGCAGCTGACGCGCTCGATCAACTCCAAGACCCTGCCGGTCGGCCTGCTCGACTATACAGCCGAATTCACCATCGACTGGCGCGGCATGTGCGCGCTCGCCGTGGTCATGGTCATACCGGCGCTCACGCTTACCTTCATCGTCCAGAAACACCTCGTCGGCGGCCTCACTTCCGGCGCGGTGAAAGGCTGACATGGCAACTGTATCGCTCAAGAACCTCACCAAAAGCTACGGCCCGGTGGCGGTGGTGCACGGCATCGATCTAGAGGTCGCCGACCGCGAGTTCATCGCGCTGGTCGGGCCGTCCGGCTGCGGCAAGTCGACAACCCTGCGCATGATCGCCGGCCTCGAGGCGATCAGCGACGGGATCATCGAGATCGGCGGCCGCATGGTCAACGACCTGCCGCCGCGCTCGCGCAATATCTCGATGGTGTTCCAGTCCTATGCGCTGTACCCGCATATGACGGTGCGCGAAAACCTCGGCTTCTCGCTGAAGATCGCGGGCGCCGCGAAAGAAGAAATGGATCGCCGCGTCGCCGAAGCGTCCGGCATTCTCGGCCTCGACCAATTGCTCGACCGCCGGCCGTCGCAGCTGTCCGGCGGACAGCGCCAGCGCGTCGCCATGGGCCGCGCCATCGTGCGCGATCCCGACGTCTTCCTGTTCGACGAGCCGCTTTCCAATCTCGACGCCAAGCTTCGGACGCAGATGCGCACCGAGATCAAGAAGCTGCACGCCAAGGTCAAGTCGACAGTGATCTACGTCACCCATGACCAGGTCGAAGCGATGACATTGGCGGACCGTATCGTCATCATGCGTGACGGTTTCATCGAGCAGGTCGGCACACCCGACGAGGTCTTCCGACGGCCGCAGACACGCTTCGTCGCCGGCTTCATCGGCTCGCCGCCGATGAATCTGCATGAGGCGGTTGTCGACGACGGACAGTTGCTGTTCGCCAGTGGCGAGAGGCTGCCTTTGCCCAGCCAGTTCAAGGCCAATATCGAGGCCGGCGACAAAGTCGTGTTCGGCCTCAGGCCCGACGACATCTATCCGACCGGGCATGGCATCAGCTCCGGCGAAGACGTCGACGTCCACCAGCTGGAGTTGCCGGTGACCGTCACCGAGCCGCTCGGCAACGAGACGCTGGTGTTCGCCGAATTCAACGGCAGCGACTGGGTATCGCGGATGCTCAATCCAAAGCCGCTGAAAGCCGGCGACCGGGTCAAGATGAGCCTGGACCTGTCGCAGGCCCATCTGTTTTCCGCCGAAACAGGCAGGACATTGCGAGGTTAAAATCATGGCAAAGATCGAGAAAATCGAACTGCGGATGGTCGACCTGGTGCCGAAGGTCAAGCGCACCGATGCCATCCAGAGTTTTGTCAGCCAGGAAACACCGATCGTCACCATCACCGACGCCGACGGCGCGGTCGGCACCGGCTACAGCTACACGATCGGCACCGGCGGCTCCTCGGTGATGCGGCTGCTGGCCGACCACCTTGCGCCGCGGCTGATCGGCCGCGACGCCGACATGATCGAGGCGATCTGGCACGAGCTGGAGTTCGCCACCCATGCCACGACGATCGGCGCGATCACGGCAATCGCGCTGGCGGCCATCGACACTGCGCTTTGGGATCTGCGGGCGAGGAAGCAAAATCTGCCGCTGTGGAAGCTTGCCGGCGGCGCCAAGGACCGCTGCCCGCTCTACACGACCGAAGGCGGCTGGCTGCATATCGAAACCGAGGCGCTGGTCGCGGATGCGCTGGCCGCCAAGGGCAAGGGCTTTCGCGGCTCGAAGGTCAAGATCGGCAAGCCGCACGGCTCCGAGGATCTTGCCCGGCTGACGGCGGTGCGCCGGGCGGTTGGAGACTCCTACGAGATGATGACCGACTGCAACCAGGGCTTTTCTGTCGACGAGGCGATCCGCCGGGCCGAGCGGCTGCGTGAGCTCGACCTCGCCTGGATCGAGGAGCCATTGCCGGCCGACGACATTGACGGCCATATCCGCCTGTCGAATGCGACGTCGACGCCGATCGCCGTCGGCGAGTCGCTCTACTCGATCCGGCATTTCCGCGAATATATGCAGAAGGGCGCGTGCTCGATCGTGCAGGTCGATGTCGGCCGCATCGGCGGCATCACGCCGTGGCTGAAGGTGGCGCATGCAGCCGAGGCGTTCGACATACCGGTCTGCCCGCATTTCCTGATGGAATTGCATGTCAGCCTGACATGCGCCGTTCAGAACGGCAGATATGTCGAGTATATTCCCCAGCTCGACGAGCTGACCGGCAAGAAAATGCGTATCGAGGACGGGCACGCGCTGGCGCCGGACGAACCCGGCATCGGCATCGACTGGGACTGGGATGCGATCAAGGCGAAGAGCATCGCGGAATTCACCATGGCGATAGAAAAATAGGAGGCGGACATGCAGCGAATGGGAATGGTGCTCGGCCTCAAGCCGGAGAAAGTCGCCGAGTATGTGCGGCTTCACGCCGCCGTGTGGCCGGACGTCCTCAAGATGATTTCCGCCTGCAACATCAAGAATTATTCGATCTATCTGAGGGAGCCGGAGCACCTTTTGTTCAGCACCTTCGAGTACCACGGCACCGACTATGCCGCCGACATGGCGAAGATGGCCGCCGATCCCACGACGCAGGAATGGTGGGCGCTCTGCATGCCGTGCCAGGAGCCGCTGCCGACCCGCAAGGAGGGCGAGTGGTGGGCGTCGATGGACGAAGTCTTCCATTATGACTGATGACATTTTCGATCCTGCCTCGCTCTCCCAGGCCTGGGCACAGCCGTCAAAGCCCAGGCCGATCGTGATTTTCGGCGCCGGCTCGATCGTCGGCGATGCGCATTTCCCGGCCTATGGGAACGCCGGTTTCCCGGTTGCCGGGCTTTTCGACCCCGACCTGGCCAAGGCGGAAAAACTGGCGCAGAGATGGGGCGTCACCGCTTACCGGTCGGTCGAGGAAGCTGCGTCAATCAAGGACGCCGTCTTCGATCTGGCGACACCGCCGGCCTATCATGCCGGCGTGCTCAGGGCGCTGCCCGATGGTGCGGTGGCGCTGATCCAGAAGCCGATGGGCAGCAATCTCGCCGAGGCGACCCAGATCCTTGAAATCTGCCGCTCCAAAGATCTGAAGGCGGCGGTGAATTTCCAGCTGCGCTTCGCGCCGATGATGCTGGCGCTCAGGGATGCGATCGCCAAGGGCTGGCTGGGCGAAGTGGTCGATTTCGACGCATGGCTGGCGCTGGCGACACCCTGGCAGCTCTGGGAATTCCTGTTGCAGGCGCCGCGCGTCGAGATCGCCATGCATTCGATCCATTATCTCGACCTGATCCGGCAATTGCTCGGCGACCCCAAGGGGGTTCACGCCAAGACGCTCGGCCATCCCGGCCACAAGGTTGCGCAAACGCGCACCAGCGCGATCCTCGACTATGGCGACACCGTGCGCTGTGCACTGTCGATCAACCACGATCACAAATTCGGTCGAAAACACCAGGCCTGCGAATTCCGCATCTGCGGTACCGAGGGCGCCGCTTACCTCAAATTAGGCGTCAACCTCGACTATCCGTGCGGCGAGCCGGACATTCTCGAAATCTACCCCAAAGGCGGCACGGACTGGATTGCGGTTCCACTCGTCGGCGCATGGTTTCCGGACGCCTTTGCCAGCCGCATGGCCAATGTCCAGCGCTACGCGTCGGGCGAGGACGCCGAGCTTGTCAGTTCCGTCGAGGACGGCTGGAACACCATGGCGCTGGTCGAAGCCGCCTACCGATCGAGCGCGGCGCCGGCAACACCGATCGCGGCGAGGCCCTGACATGGAGCAGACTGTCTATTTCGAGGACTACCGGATCGGCTCGTCGCGCATGACCAGCGGGCGCACCATCACCGAGACCGATTTCGTCGTCCATGCCGGCCATACCGGTGATTTCTTTCCCCACCACATGGACGCCGAGTTCATGAAGACGACGCCGTTCGGCCAGCGCATCGCCCACGGCACGCTGGTGTTTTCGGTCGGCGTCGGGCTGACGGCCAGCGTCGTCAACCCGGTTGCCTTCTCCTATGGCTACGACCGGCTGCGCTTCATCAAGCCGGTGTTCATTGGCGATACGATCAGGACCCGCACCACCATCTCGGCCAAGGAAGACGACCCGAAGCGACCCGATTCAGGCCGGGTCGTCGAGCGCTGCGAGGTGATCAATCAGCATGGCGACGTGGTGCTGGTCGCCGATCACATCTACATCGTCGAGCGTCGCGACAAGCCGAGTTGAGCCTCGACGGATGGCGCTGAAACCTAAAGACAAAAAAACCGCCTTGCGGCGGGTCCTCAGTGCGAATCAGCACCGTATGCAAATTAGTAGCATAGCTGCCGGCACAAAGCAAGAACAAAATGTGGCAAACCGGACAACCGCGACAGGTTGCGCTGCCCCTTATCGCCCTGCGAACGCCGACTTGCAGGACTTGGGTTCCTCGCCCCCGCGGAGCGGCTAGGGCATATACACATCTCGCAGAGCCCATCCATCGGCACAGGCACGGAAGTAGGCCAGGCCGTTGTAGAAGGTGATTGGTCCCGGTGGTCTGGAGGAAGCA